>JANNRF010000441.1:0-10602 GCA_031401135.1 Deltaproteobacteria bacterium
GGCGCACATGGCCGACGTCGCGATGGACGTGGTGCGCATCGCCACGCAAGTGCACGGTGGCATCGGCTTCACGGACGCCTACGACCTGCAGTTCTGGTTCAAGCGCGTCTCGCTCGCGCGCCAGTTGTTGGGGACGCCGGCGAAGCTCCGCGCGAATGCGGCGGCGGCCCAGGGGTTGTGAGCGAGAGAAAGCCATGACGCCCGAGACGCTCACCGCCGACTACCTGGTGATCGGCAGCGGCGCGATGGGCATGGCGTTCGCCGATTCCATAATCACCGAGACGACTGCGACGGTGCTGCTGGTCGACCAGCACCATCGCCCGGGTGGGCACTGGAACGACGCGTACCCGTACGTGCGCTTGCACCAGCCGTCCGCGTTCTACGGCGTGAACTCGAAGCCGCTTGGCAACGGCGTGATCGACCGCGTCGGCTGGAACGCGGGCCTCTACGAACTCGCCTCGGGCGCCGAAGTCTGCGCGTACTTCGATCAAGCGATGCAGCGCCAATTCCTGCCGTCGGGACGCGTGCAGTACTTCCCGAGCTGCTCGTACCTCGGGAACGGGCGCTTCGTGTCGGTCCCGTCGGGCCGCGAGTTCGGCGTCGACGTGAAGAAGAAGATCGTCGACGCCAGCTACATGCGCGTGAGCGTGCCCTCGGTGCGGGGCCCGCTCTACGAAGTGGCGCCCGGTGTTCGCTGCGTGCCGCTGAACGAGCTGCCGCGCTGCGCGCGTCCCGCAAGCGGCTTCGTGATCGTCGGCGCAGGCAAGACGGGCATGGACGCGTGCCTCTGGCTGCTCGCGAGCGGCGTCGATCCCGACGCGATCACCTGGATCATGCCCCGCGATTCCTGGCTGCTCGATCGCGCGAACATCCAGCCCCACGACTTGTTTGCTCGAAGCCTAATGAGTGGCGCACTGCAAATGGAGGCGATCGCAGGCGCGGTCTCGATCGCGGACCTGTTCGCGCGCGCGAACGCCAGCGGAGTGCTGCTCCGGCTCGACGAGAACGTGCGCCCGACGATGTATCGCTGCGCGACGGTGACGCAGGCGGAGCTCGCGCAGCTGCGAAGCATCCGCAACGTCGTGCGGCGGGGGCGCGTGAAGCGCATCACGCAGAGCGAGATCGAGCTAGAGCGAGGCAGCGTGCCGTCGGACTCGGGCAGGCTGTACGTCGACTGCTCCGCGGACGGACTCGAGAAGCGGCCCGTCGCTCCAGTCTTCGACGGCGCGCACATCACGCTCCAGACCGTTCGCAGCTGCCAGCAAGTGTTCAGCGCCGCGCTGATCGGCCACGTCGAGGCGGCGTACGGCGACGATGCGGAGAAGAACGCGCTCTGCACGGTCGTCCCGCACCCGAACGCGGATCTGGACTTCCTGCGCGCGACGCTCGCGAACGCGCTCAACGATCTGCGCTGGGCGAAGGACGCGGGAATGACTGCCTGGATCGCGAACGCGCGACTGAACCTGTTCGGCCCGCGCCCGGCCTCGCTGTTGGCCGACGCGGAGGCGCTCGGCGCGATGCAGCGCTTCGGCGCGCAGCTGCCGGCTGCGATCGCGAATCTCCAGCGGCTGCTAACCGCCTCGGATTCTCGCGAGTAGGCCGGGCGCGCACTGTGGCGCCGCGGGTGGATCCGCTGGGTCCGGCAGCGACCTCGCGTGCTCGTGGCGGGTTTCGGCGCCGCCTTCCGATCTCCTCAGTGAGGAGAACCCCATGCTCAGCTTCATCGCTCTCCGCCTTAATGGGTCATTGATCCTGACTGCCGCCGTCCTCGCGCTCGCGATACCCGCATTCGCGCAGCTCTCCGACCAGACGCAAGCGCCGAACGCTGCTGGGGTCGGCATCGCAAAGTCCCTCGGCGAGCAGATCGGGTCGGGGCAGGGTGACGAGTTCACGCCGGACTCCTCGATCTTCATCATCCAGCGCGATCCCGCACGCTCGATCCGCCGCGGGCGCCAGCTCTTTCAGCGAAAGTTCTCCGTCCATCAAGGCCTCGGGCCGCGCACGGGCGATGGCATCGGCGACATCGAGAGCGAAGCCTCGATCGGCGCCGGGGTCGCCGACAGCTGCGCGGGTTGTCATGGCCGCCCGCGCGGCGCGGCTGGCTTCGGCGGCGATGTCGCAACGCGGCCCGACTCGCGCGATGCCCCGCATCTCTTCGGACTCGGCCTGCAGGAGATGCTCGCTGACGAGATCACCAGCGACCTGCGCGCGATCCGTGCGCGCGCCGTGCAGCTCGCAGCGCAGCATCGGGAGAGCGTCAGCCTGCCGCTCCTGAGCAAGGGACTTCGTTACGGCACGATTCGCGCGCATCCGAACGGCGCGGTAGACGCGAGCGGTGTCCGGGGCGTCGACGCCGACCTACGTATTAGGCCGTTCTTCGCGCAAGGCGGAACGATCTCGATTCGCGAGTTCCTGGTCGGCGCGTTCAATGCCGAAATGGGGATTGAGGCCTCCGACCCGCTGCTTCACGCCGCGGCGTCCGGCGCCCGCGTCGTGACACCGAGCGGGATGCTGCTCGACGGCTCGCTCGATGTGATCGAGACGCCGCCCGCGATCAATGAAGCCGACGACCCGGATCGCGACGGCATGCGCGATGAGCTGCCGACCGCGCTCGTCGATCACATGGAGTTCTACCTGCTCAATTACTTCAAGCCGGCCGTGCATCAGCAAACGCCGCTGGTTCGCGCCGGCCGGAGAGTCTTCGACGCGGTGGGCTGCACGAGCTGTCATGTCGCCGAACTCCGAATCGAGCGCGACCGCCGCGTCGCGGATGTGGAGACGCAGTTCGACCCCGTGCGCGGAATCTTCAATCGACTGTTCGCGACGGCGTCGCTTCGCCTGGTCGCGACGGATGACGGCTCGGGCTTCCCGGCGCTGAAGCAAGCCTCGCTCCAGCCGTTCGTGGTGCGCAATTTGTTCGCCGACCTGAAGCGC
Source organism: Deltaproteobacteria bacterium (assembly GCA_031401135.1). Lineage (GTDB taxonomy): Bacteria > Myxococcota_A > UBA9160 > UBA9160 > UBA6930 > VGRF01. Next base: position 2,935 of record JANNRF010000441.1, read on the forward strand.
CACGATCTCGGCCCGGCATTTCACGAGCGCAACTACGACGGCACGCTCACGACGCAGTTCATGACGGAGCCGCTCTGGGGCGTGGGCTCGACGTCGCCCTATGGCCACGACGGGCGCAGTATCAACTTGCGCGAAGTGATCCTGCGCCACGGCGGCGAAGCGCTCTCGCAGCGCAATGCGTTCGCCGCGTTGCCCGAAGTCTCCAAGCAAGCGCTGTTCGAGTTCCTCGAATCGCTCGTGCTCTTCCCGCCCGACGACACCGCGTCGAACCTCGACCCGGGCGATTCGACGACGCCGGGCTTTCCGCAGAAGGGCCACGGCAGCATCAAGCTCGGCGCGCTCTTCAATGACCCGAGCGATCCGGAATAACAGCACTCGGCGGTTGACTCGCGGCGTCTTCCGGAGGGGGCTGCGATCGGGAACAATGATCCCGATGGAAGCCCCTGGGTCGATCACGCTGCTGCTGAGCGCGGCCGACGCGGGCGATCGCGAAGCCCGTGATCGTCTGTTCGCGGCGCTATACGACGAGCTGCGCCAACTCGCGAGGCGCGAGCTGAGCCGCGGCGCTGGCAACGCGGCGGTGTTGAGCCCGACCACCGTGGTGCACGAGGTCTACGCGGGGCTCGCTGCGCGCGAAGGGCTCTCTTTTCCCGACCGCGCTCGCTTCCTCGCGTATGCCGCGCGGGCGATGCGCGGCTTCATCATCGATTCGCTCCGCAGTGGTCACGCTCAGAAGCGCGGCGGCGAGTTCTTGTTCACGCAGCTGGACGCAGCGAACGCCGATTCCGCCGCCACGGGAGGCACCCGCGGGCTCGCCAAGCTCTCCGACGCACTCGACGAACTCGCTGCGCTCGAGCCGAGCCTCGCCGAGCTGGTCGATCTCAAGTTCTTCTGCGGCTTCTCGCTCGCAGAGATCGCGCAGCTGACGGGCGGTTCCGAGCGAACCGCGCAGCGGAATTGGGAGAAAGCGCGGCTGCTGCTGTTCGAAGCGATGCGCGATGCGTAGCGGGAGGCGCGCTCGATGACGGGTAGCGCGGACTGGAAATCGTTCAGCGCTCGCCTCGACAGCGCGCTCGAGCTGAACCCCACCGAGCGCGAGGCCTGGCTCGAATCGCTCGCGCGCGAGCAGCCCGCGCACGCGACTCGCATTCGCGAGCTGCTCGCGTCGGCGCCAGCCATGGAGCGCGCGGAGTTCCTCGCGGGCGCGGTGCCCGCTGGCGACGAATCATCAGGTCTCCTCGGCGCGAGAGTCGGTCCGTACGCAATCGAGTCCGAGATCGGGCGCGGGGGCATGAGCAGTGTCTGGCGCGCGCGGCGCGACGACGGCCGGATCGAGGGTTTCGTCGCGATCAAGTTCGTGAGCCTCGCGGCCATGGGCATGGGCGGCGAAGCGCGCTTCCGGCGCGAGGGCTTGCTGCTCGGCCGCCTCGATCACCCGAACATCGCGCGGCTGCTCGATGCGGGGATTCACGGGGAGACGCAGCAGCCGTACCTCGTGCTTGAGCACGTCGATGGAGTGCCGATCGACACGCACTGCGATGAGGCGCGCCTCACCGCGCGCGCTCGAATCGAGCTGTTCCTTCGCGTACTCGCGGCCGTGGCGCACGCCCACGGTCATCTCGTCGTGCATCGCGACCTGAAGCCGTCGAACATTCTCGTCACACGCGACGGCACCGTGAAGCTGCTCGACTTCGGCATCGCGAAGCTGCTCGAGAGCGACGAGCTGACGACCCGCACTGGTGAACTCGCCCTGACGCCGCAGTACGCCGCACCTGAGCAAGTCCTCGGTCAGGCCATCACGACGCAGACCGATGTCTACGCGCTCGGCCTCGTTCTGCATCGGCTGCTGACCGGTCGCCACGCGGTCTCGTTCGAAGGACGTGTGCGCGCGGATCTCGTGCACGCCGTCGTCGATGCGGATCTCCCGAAGCCTTCGACGGTGGAGCCGGGCGTGCCCGAGCTGCGCGCGGAACTCGCCGGAGATCTCGACAACATCGTTGCGAAGGCGCTGCGCAAGGCGCCCGCCGAGCGCTACGCGACCGCCACCGCGCTCGCGGAAGACCTCGCGCGCTACCTGCGCTTCGAGCCGGTGACCGCGCGCCCCGACACACTCTCGTACCGCGCGGCGAAGTTCGTGCGGCGCAATCGCGGCGGAGTGCTGGCCGCGTCGCTCGTGACGATCGCGCTGATCGCGGCGGCAGCCATCGCGACGTGGCAGATGTTCGAGGCGCGGCGTCAGCGTGCGGTCGCCGAGTGGGAGGTGGAGCGGGCGAACGCGCAGATCGAGCTGACGGACCAAGTGCTCACCCAGTTCGCGGAGCGCGGCGAGCGCCTCACGCCCGAGTTGTTGGTGGACCGGAGCGTCGAGTTCGTGGAGAAGCGCTTCGCTTCGCGGCCCGAGTTCGCTGTCGGCTTCCTGATCAATCTCTCGGGCCGCTACATGAATCTCGGGAACACGCAGAAGGAGCTCGCCGCGCTCGTGAAAGCCGTTGAGCTCGCCGAGCGCAGCGGTGATCCGCTCCTGCTGGCAAGGGCGGAGTGCAATGCTGTCGAGACCGAGATCGAGGCTGGGCGGCCGGATCGCGCGCGCGCGCGGCTCGAGCGCGGGCTCGCGGCGTTCGAGCGCAGCGCGACGAGCGACGGGACTTCGGGCTTCGACTGCCTTTACGCGAAAGCGAGAATGCTCAACGCGCAGGGCGATCTCGCTGGAGCGATCGCCGGGGCGACGGATGCGATGCGGCTTCTCGAGGCAGAGGACGCGGTGCTCACGCTCCGCTTCCACTCCGGCTGCTCGCTCCTCGCGATGCTCCACGCCGCCGATCTCGATCTCCGCGAAGCGATTCGGTGGAACCGCATCGACATCGACGCGCTCGAGCGCGGCGAGCGCGGCCGCACCGAACTCATGCTGGGAGCGCGCGTCAATCGCAGCCAGATCCTCGGCGCCGCGGGCGAATGGGCAGCTGCGCTCGCGTCTCATCGGGAGACGATCGCCGAGTTCTTTCCGGACTCGCCCGACGGAGCGCTGCACGCGTCCTATCTCGCCTGGATGGGGACTGGGCTGCTCGAGACGGGCGACCCAGCCGCGAGTCGGTCGTGGCTCGCGCGGGCCGAAGCCGGTGCGCGGGAGACGGGGAATGAGGCTTCGCTCCTTCGAGCGCTCAACGGCGCGGCGAAAGCCGATCTCGCGCTCGGGCGCCCGGGCGATGCGCGCCGAATGCTGGTCGAGGTCGCTCGCGTCGCCGAGGCGGGAGGTGAGGCATTCCGGGCGCAGCTCATCAGCGCGCAGCTCACGGAGGCCGAGATTTTGCTCGCGGAGGGCGACACGCCGGCGGCGGAGCGCGCCTTCGACGCGCTGCTTGCGAAGCTCGGCTACCCAAAGCTGCGCCGGGTGCGCGGCCTCACCCGAGCGCTGGAAGGCAAGTCGGCTTCCGCCCTCGCGCGCGGCGACGCTGCGAGCGCTGCGCGCTGGGCGGAGGAGGCGCGCCTGGTCGCGAGCGTGATCGCGCTCGACCCCGAACGCAGCGCCGACGTGGGCGACGCGTGGCTCGCGCTCGCCCGCGCGCGCGCCGCGAGCGGCGCCGCGACCGACGCTGAGCGCACGGCCGAGCACGCCGCTCGCGTACTCCTCGCGGGACGCGGACCAGCGCACGCAAGCACGCGTGCCGCGCAAGCGCTCGCGAGGGGCGGCCGGTAGCTACTCCGTTACCCACGCCCTAATCAAATGATGGGCAATCGCGATCGCCGGCGGCACGCCGAGCCGCGTCGTCGGCGCCTCGAGCGCGGCCTTCACTTCCTCGCGCGTGAACCAGTCCGCGCTCTCCAGCTCCGTCGTATCGATCTCGATCCTTCGCGACACGGCCTCCGCCATACACCCCATCATCAGGCTCGCGGGAAACGGCCACGGTTGCGAAGCGACATAGCGGATCGCGCCGACCTGGATGCCCGCTTCCTCGCGCACTTCGCGGCGCACCGCTTCCTCGAGCGTCTCGCCGCCTTCGACGAAGCCCGCGAGCGCCGAGTACATCGGCTTCGGCCAGCCCGACTGGCGCCCTAACAAGCAGCGGTCGCCGTCGTGCACGAGCATGATCACCACCGGGTCCGTGCGCGGAAAGTGTTCGCTGCTGCACGCGGTGCAGATGCGCGCCCAGCCGCCGTCTTTGGGGCGCGTCTTTTCGCCGCAGCCGGGGCAGAAGCCGTGGCGCGAGTGCCAATCGATTACGTGGCGCGCCTGGGCGGCGATGCCGCCGTCGCCAGGCGGCAGCAGGCCTACCGTCGCGCGCAGATCCGGGAAGGTCGCGGCGCCTTCCCAGCCGAACTCTTTGAGCGGTTCGCCGTGCGCGGAGATGTCGACGGCGAAGTGCGCGCGGCCGTCGGCGATGCCTAAGAACACGGGGTCGGGGCCGCTGTGGCCGTCGAGGATCGCGGGCGTGGCCCAGGCGAGGCGCTTCTCGTCGCCGTCGCGCACCAGCGGCGCGAGTTTCCAGACGGGCAGGATGCGCGTCTTGTCTTCTTGCAACGAGGTCGCGAGGTAGGTCTCGTCCTTGCGGTGTTTCTCGTCGCGGTCGAGGCTGTTGCCGGAGAAGGCGATCGGGCGCGTCATGGGCGCCACGCTAGTTCGGCGCCCGAGAGTTCGCAGCGAGCGAAGCGCGATCCGCCTCGGCTATTGCGTCAACGCCTTCAGCACCGCCTCATACGCGCGATCCGCGATCGCGAGCATCTCCGCATCGGTGCGATCTTGAATCGGGTGCTCGGTGTAGACCGCGGCGAGGTCGGCGCCGAGCGCCTTTTCTTGCGCGAGCGCGCCGTCCTCGAACTGGCAGGTCGCCACGAACACGCCCGGCAGGCCGCGCAGCTCCAAGTCGCTGATGTCGTGCACACTGCACGACGTGCAGCTGCCTCAATCGGCGAGCGCTTCGATCACCGCGCCGCACTCGCTCGCGATCTGGTGGCGCAGATCCACCGGCGCAGGCTTCGTGAAAGTCGGCTTCTTGTATCGCTTCACGGAAGCGCCGGCTTGGCTGAGGCGCTCTTCGAGGCGATTCAGGAACAGATCGCCGCGCGGCTTCGAGATGTCGAGCAAGCCCACGGTGACACCGGAAAGCGTCGCGAGCCGCGGCAGGCGCTGGCGCTGAGCGGGTGCGCGTTCACTGGTGGGATCGAGCACGATGCGCGGAGCGGAGAGTTGTTGGGCCACGGAGGTCTCCTGCGGTGCTCGCAAGATGGCGCACGCTGCGATCACAAACCAGCGGGCGCTTCGCCGACCGGCGCCGACCAGACGACGCGATAGCTCACGGCGCCCGCCTGCTCGAACTTGAAGTAAACGCCAGCGCGGTCGCGGGGGTCCGAGCACGGCGCGCGCGACAACTCAGCGCTCTCGTGCGCGCCCGCCGCGAGTGTGCGCTCCCAGATCTCGCGATCGCGGCCCGCGGCGGCGAAGCGTGCGGCCTGACGCGGGTTCGCGTCGTCGTGCCGCCCGCCGGTTCGGGAGCAGGCGAAGAGCGGGAACAGGTACTGCGCGTTCGAACTAGAGCCATTTCGCAGCGTGACAATCGAAGCGTCCGGCCCGCGCGCGAAATCAACGACGATTCGATCGAGCGCTTGTTCGGGTGGGGGATCGAAGGCGCGCGTCGATGCGCACGCTGCGAGCGTGATCGATACGAGCACGGCAGCGGCGCGCCACATCCCCACGCTCACTCCTCGGCCGGCGCGCTGAGCTTCACGTCACACGCCTCCGCGACGCGCTCGGTCGCGGCGCGAATCTCGCCCACGAAATCCGCGAGGTCGGGCACCTTCACCGCGTCGGCATTGAAACCCCAGCACAGGTTCCCGTTGTACGAGACCAGCGCGATGCCGATTCCGACGCCGAGCATTCGAGGAACCTGCGGGTACATCGCCTTCAGCTCGGCCCCCAACAAGTAGAGCGGGAACTGCGGGCCGGGCACGTTCGTGACGATCGAGTTCACCGTGCCCTGCGCCTGGCGCGAAGCGAGCGCGAGCAGCTGGGTCGGCATCGCGTCCATCACCGACATCATCGTTTCGACGGCGAGCGCCTGACGCGAATCCTTCAACTCCTGGGTGGTCGCGCGGATGCGCTCGAGCTGCTTGCGCGGGTCGGCTTCGTCGAGCGGCAGCGGCACCGTCCACGCCGAGATGCGATTGCCGAGCTTCCCCTTCTCTTCCTCGCTGCGCATTGAGACAGGCGCCTGGATGCGGAAATCGAGCTGCGCCGGGTCGCAGCCGCGGCGCACGAGATAAGTGCGGAAGGCGCCCGTAACAATCGTGAGAACGGTGTCGTTCACGGTGGCGCCGAGCGCGCGGCGCAGCGCCTTGATGTCGGCGAGCGGCATGCGCAGATAGTCGAAGCTTCGATGCGGGCTGTTGTCGCCGTTGATCGGCGTGTCCGAGACGTTCTCCATGCCCGCGCCGTACATCGAGCGAACCGCTTTCCAGCGCGCCTCGATTTCGGAGCGCAGATCGTCGGTTTCTCGTTGCAACTCGCGCAGGCCCTTGAGCGCGCGCAGCGCCGTCTGCAGCCGCCACGTCAGCGCGTCCGTGAACAGCTCGGTGGCGGTCGGAGCAGGCCGCGGGTGGAAGCGCGGCGCTTCGCCGATCTCGGTCGCGTGCTTATCAGGCGATTGCAAGATCTGCCCGAGGTCGACGCCCGACGCGCCGTCGATCATGCAGTGATGCATCTTGCTGATGATCGCGAAGCGGTCGCCCTCGAGTCCCTCGACCACCCATAACTCCCAGAGCGGGCGCTCGCGATCCAGGTGCTGCGCCATCACGCGGCTCGCGAGCTTCTTGAGCTGCGCCTCGGAGCCTGGCCTCGGCAGGCTGGTGTGACGCACGTGGAAATTGAGGTCGAACGCCGCGTCGTCGATCCACACCGGCCGCTGCTCGACCGGGATCCACGCGAGTTTCTGGCGATAGCGCGGGATGCGATGCAGCACCGAAGCGATGAACGCCTTGATGCGTTCGAAATCGACGCCGCCGAGTTCGCTGCGCAGCGGCCCGAGCTCGAAGATCTGCGTCGCCGAGACGTGCATGTAGAGGCCGGGCTTTTCGAATAACAGGAAGCTGTTGTCTTGGGCCGAGAGGCGTTCGTAGTTGAACTTGGGCATGAACGGCCTCCTTCGGAGCGGCGGCTCGCGAGCATGACACCGCGCGTTGACGCGGGTCAATCAGGCTCGCGCGACTGCGAGCTGTCAGCGAATCGGCGCGTCGTGTTGACGCTGCGCAGCGAGCTGAGCCCTAAGCGATCGCCGCGCTCCCGCCCGCGAGCCGCAGCTTTTCCCCGCACAGCTCCGTCATCAGCGCTGCCTCCGCGAGCGCAGCATCCGCACTCGCAGCAAGCACGCGCCGGCCATCCGGGAGATCGCACACGAACAGCGTGCGCGCGGGGCGGTCGCCCTCGAACTGCACCGTGTAGGAAACGCACGTCGCCTCGCCGTGCGCGTCCTCGGCGAGCGCGATTTGTTCGGTCTCGCGCGCGACGGCATCGGTCACGTCGTCGAAGCCGAAGCGCTGATCAGGTGCGCCGCTCGACCAGAGCGTGACGCCTTGCTTGGTGAGGAATCCGCTCACGGCGTTGAGCATGCCGATCTCGCCGGGCGTTTCGCGCAGGAGCTGCGCCATGCGCACCGCGGCTTGCAGCACGAAGTTGTTGAG
>JANNRF010000442.1:0-29020 GCA_031401135.1 Deltaproteobacteria bacterium
CGCCCGCAGGTCGTGTTAGGGGTCGCGGTGGGCAGCGCGATGAACCCGGTGGCGGCGCTCGGCGCCTACGCCGTGATCCAGCGCGAACTCGGCTTGCCGCTCGCGTACCCGGGCCACCCGCACATGCTCACGGAGTGCATCGACGCGCGGATCATCGCCGCCGCGATCGAGTGGAGCTGGCGCGAGCCGCGCGCGAACCGCGAGGCGATCAACCTCACGAACGGCGACGTGATCGTGTGGCGCACGCTGTTCGAGCGGCTCGCGCACGAGTTCGGCATGAAGCTGGACGTGTCGCCGCCCGCGCCCGGCGCCGAGAGGATCGGCGACGCGATGCCCAAGCACGCCGCGCTCTGGCGCCGCATCGCCGAGCGCGAGTCATTACGGATCGCGGAGCTCGACGCGCTGATCGGCCTCTCCTGGCAGTACGCCGACATCCTCTGGGCCGCGCCCGCGCCGCCGCCCGTGCCGACGCTCGTCTCCACGATCAAGGCACGCACGCTCGGCTTCGGCGATTGCATCGACAGCGAGGAGTGCGTCGTGCAGCACCTCGCCGCGATGCGCGCCCGCGGCTACTTGCCCGCGCGCTGACTACGCCTCCGACGTGCTTCTCTGGGAGATCGCTCGATCCACCAACGATTGCACGGTCGGGTGGACGCCCCGGAGCTCGAATTTTCGCATGAACGCGAGCGCGCCCATGGACACGAACAGCTTCCCGAAAACCTCGTCGGCGAAGCTGCTCGAACAGAACGCAACCTGGCTCATGTCGACGACGATGCGAACGGCGGGGTTCATCGTGATCAGATTCTTCAGTTTTGTCCGAACGCGCGAGCCGGAAACGCGCGAACCGAAGGACGCCGCCTCGACATGCATCGCAAACACAATCCCCGTTCCTGCGTCGTCGAAGTGCGTGTCGAGGTAGTCCGTTGCTGCCCCGTGCCTGCCATTGAAACGAAGCGCTTCCTTCAGTGCGTCCGGCTCATTCCGGTTGATTCCAACGACGACCAGAGTGCCCACGCAAGGAATTGTCTCCGTCCTCACATGAGCCCCGGCGTCCTGGAAGTCGAGACGGGCGTAGCCAGAGTGAACATGGAAGTAGCCCTTGCTCAAGCTCGCAATTCGAAAAGTGCCGTACAGCCCGTTCCCTTGGCCGACCTTGGGATCCGTCGTCACGCCCTCGCGGATCGCTTGGTCGAGCGCTTCGGTGTCCGATCTCAGTTCAGGGTGCCCCCGACGGAGGGTGTTAGGAATTCCTACACCAGCGTCACTGACCGCAAATTCGACCAGGTTTTTCGCACGCAGGTTCGAGAGCTGCACGATGCCGCCCGGCGCAGACTCTGCGTGCGTCAGCACGTTGTCTGTGATCTCGTTCAGCGCCCACTCGACCGCGGCGAGGTCCGCTCTAGCCAACCCGGGCAAGCTCCCGAGCAAGCTGTCGAGCATCCGATTCACAGCGCCGGATTGTTCTACGGGAGATGAGAACGAAATCGCCGGAACATTGAGGGCGCCGCGATATGCCGAGCCCTCGAACGCCGCTGGATCCATCAAGTACGCCCAGTTGCTGTTCTTGAAACGCCGCTGCAGATCCGTCTTGACGGGGAGGCGCACGTCGATGTCTATGCCCCTGAAGCGGCAGCTCGCGACCGCGCTGCAGATCGACAGCATCGGGCCGTTGTATGCCGCCGTGCACGCCTCGAAGTTCAGGACGATGTCCTTGAACTCGCGCTTCACCGTGAGCGTGTGAATCGCTGCGAGAACCCGATGGAAATCGAGCAGACCGACGCGCCCGACAACGTCGATTCGGTTCCCGTGACTTTCTACGCGGTTCATGGGCGAGGACGCTAGCGATCCGGGACATCCGGCGTCGCCTGCTCCATCAGCGGCAAATCATCCGGCACTTCGCCGAGCGCGAGCGCAATCTTGCTGAAGCCCAGAAAGATCGCGTTGGCAGCGGCGAGCTCGACGATCTGCGCGGGCGAGAAATGCGCGAGCACTTCGCGCTGCAACGCGGCGCTCGCGACCGCGTCCGCGAGGAACGCGTCGGTCCACGCGAGCACCGCCTTCTGGCGCGGCGTGAGATCGCTGGCCGCGAAGTCGTCGCGAATCTTGTCGACGACCGCCTCGCTCAGGCCTTCTTGCTTCGCACCTGCGAAGCGCGTGCTCTTTCAAAAGCCGCAGTCCACCGTGCGCGCGCTACGGATGCGCGCCATTTCGCGCGCCCCGTGATCGAGCAGGCCGCGGCTCCAGAGCGTCCCGTAGAGCTTCATGAACGCCGCGAGCGCGGCCGGCTGATGCGCGAGCGCGCTGGCTTGGATCGGGTCGCTCCCTAATGGCTTTGGCGGCGCGATGCGCATGCCTGGCTTCGCAGCCAACCCGTTCGACTCCGCTCGGCCGCGCCTCGCTGTGCGCGGCGAAGCGAAGTTTGCCTCCGCGATCCCCAGCATCTTCTGGAAGCGCGTGAAGCCGTCGAAAATCGCGAGCGCTTCCACCAGCGCGACGACGGTCGCGTCGCCCAGCGCCTCGCGCACAGGCGCCACCTCCGCTTCCGTAATGCCTTTGGCGTCGAGCACGAACTGCTCGGCGAGGCGCAGGCACGCGCGCTCGGTCGCGTCGAAGCGCTCGCTCTTCCACCACGTCTCGAGCTCCGCGACGCGCGCTTCGTCCCAGCTCGCCTCGAGCGCTTCGCTCATGCGATGCGTGCCCGCGAGATCGAGGCCATGCAGTTGGCGCACGCGCAGCTGCACGAGTTGCAGCAGCACCGGCGGCGCGAGCCGCGCGGTCCATAACAGCGACGCGAACTCACGCCACGCCGCAAACAGGTTCTCGCGCAGCCCGAACACGCGCTCGAACTCGCTCGCGCCCTCGGCTTGCTCGGGTAGCCAGCTCACGGGTTCGTCCTCACGGCAATGCCGGCTACGCCGTCTTTTCCGCCACGCAGCGCGGGCAGAGCCCGTGAGACAGCTCCGCGAGGCTGTGGCTCGCGAGGTAGTCGTCGATCGGCTCCCACGCGTCGTGCTCGTTCTTCACGTCCTTGCAGCTCGCACAAAACGCGATGCGGCCGCGCAGCGTCTCGATGCGCGCGAGTGCTCCCTCGAGTTCGCTGACGAGGCGGTTGCGATCTGCCTGCGCTTCTTGCAGCGCCGTCTCGTCGCGCGCTTGCACGAGGAAACGCAAATCTTCGGACGCGGTGCGATACGAGCTGACCGCCACGCGCAGATAGCGCCAGCCCTCGCGCGCGCCGCGATAGCGAAGCGGTGTGCTCACGCTTGGGTGGCCGCGCGCAGCCGCCTCGAAGCAGCGCTTCGCTGCCGCGAGATCGTCTGGATGCAGGTACTCGCCGCCGCGCTTCCCCAACAAGTGAGCGATTGGCAGCGCGTAGTGCGATTCCTTGCTGGCGCTCACGAACAGGACGGCGCCGCGTCCGTCGGTCTCGGCGATCACGTCGTGGGCGTTTTCGACGTACGCCTTGAAGCGCGCCTCGCTCGCTGAGAGCACCGCGTGTGACGCGGCGACATCCTCGCGCCACTCGCCCTGCGCCTTCTGCCACCAGCGCGCGAGGAGCAGCAGCGCGGCGGCTGCCGGTGCGGCCATCCAGGCGGCGCGCGCGTCGGCGAGCGCGGGCTCCGCATTCGGGAATGCGCCGACTGGGACGAAGGCGACGATGCCAGCCGCGCCGGCCAACGCCGCCGCCAGAAACAGCCAGCCGCTGCGAGGGCTGCCCCAGAGCGCAGCCACGCCTGGAGCGATGGCCAGCATGAGCGCCGCCGCGACGCTACGCCCACCTGTTAGGACCAACAGCGCCAGCGCGGCGATCGTCAGAGCCGTGGGCGCGCCCACCCCGAGCGCGCGACGCGGCGCCCCGCGCTCAGACCACAGACACAGCGCCAGCAAAGCCGCGCCAGTCGCCACGCAGACTCCCGCAATAATCAGCTCGCCATGCAGGGCGCGTCGAACCGCGGCGAGCAGGGCGAGTAGCGCCACCACCCCAGCGAAGCGCTGCGCCTGGCCGTATTCATCCCAAAGCGGGATGCGGAGGGCACGGCTGGCGTTTGCGGCGCGGACTGCCTCGCTCATTGCCTGTCTCCGGTCATAAGTGGTCGGGTCGGGCGTGAAGTGACACGGAGTTCTGCACATTTCTTGCGTGAGCGATCGCCCGTTCCGTGTGGGCGATTGCGCACACGCCGGCATAACCTCACGCCCCGCAAAGGAGCGCGCGTGAAGTTCGGGATTTTCTTCGAGCTCTCGGTGCCTCGGCCTTTCGACGGGGCGCTCGAGCGTCAGGTCTACGAGAACGCGCTCGAACAAGCCCGGCTCGCGGACGAACTCGGCTTCCACTGGGTCTGGGCCGTCGAGCACCACTTCCTCGAGGAGTACTCCCACTGCTCGGCGCCTGAGCTGGTGCTGACGGCGATAGCGATGCAGACGAAGCGCATCCGCGTCGGCCACGGCGCGGTGGTGTGCGTCCCCGAGATGAACCACCCGATTCGCGTGGCCGAGCGCGCGGCGACGCTCGATCTGCTCTCGGGCGGGCGCCTTGAACTCGGCACCGCGCGCTCCTCCACCTGGACCGAACTCGGCGGCTTCCAGGTGAACCCCGACGACACCAAGAAAACCTGGGACGAGTTCGTGCGCGCGCTGCCGGTGCTCTGGAGCCGCGGCCACGCGCGCTGGGAGGGCCGCTCGTTCTCGATGCCCGAGCGCAACGTGCTGCCCAAGTGCGTGCAGGATCCGCATCCGCCGCTCTGGGTAACCGTGACCAGCCCGGGCACCGAGCTCGACGCCGCGGAGCGCGGCATCGGCTGCCTCGGCGTTTCCTCCGCGAGTTATCAGGAACAGGAGCGGCGCACGCGCGAGTACCACCGCCGCATCCAGTCCTGCGATCCGGTTTCGAGCGTGGTGAACGATCAGGTCGCGACCCTGAACTTCTTGTACTGCCACGAAGATCGAAAGCGCGCGGTCGCAACGGGCATGCGCTTCGTCGGCGCCTTCAGCGTCGCGAACTCGCACTTGTTGTGGACGCGCGAGGCGTTCCCGACGCGCGCGTACCAGTCGCTCGCGAACCTCGCGCCGACGAGTTCGAGCGGCAGTACGAACCCCGCCGAGAGCGGCGCGCCGCCCGAAGGCCTCTGCATCGGCGACCCGAAGCACTGCATCGACGCGATCCGGCGCTGGGAATCGATGGGCGTCAACGGCATCAATTTTCTGCTGAACGGCCTCGAGACGCTCTCGCAGGCGGAGGTGCTCGATTCGATGCGGCTGTTCGCGCGCGAAGTGATGCCGCAGTTCACCAAGGCCGACGGCAAGCCCGCGATCCGCGCGGGCGCGCAGCGCGGGCTCGGCCCGCGCGAAGTCGAGAAGGGGAGCGCGTGATCGTCGGGACTGCGCGGCTCGAGGATCTGCAAGCGAACCGCCCGAAGCTCGCGGGCTTTGATGCGGCACCGCTCTCGCTGCCGGGCGCGAGCGTGCTTCAGGCAATGTTCGAGATGCCTGTCGCCGCGCGCGAAGCGCTCGTGCCGCCGGGGTTGCACCCGACGAACCCCGCCGCGCTGGTGATTCAGGCCTGGCGCTGCCCGAGTTCGCCTTGGGGCGCGTTCTCGCTGGTGCAGGCGCGCGCGCAGACTCGGAGCGGCGTGCGGCCGCGCGGTTTCGTGCTGGGCGCGGCCTGCGACAACCGCGAGGCCGGCGAAGCGCTGGCGGTCGGCTTCGGCTTCCCCGCCCTGCCCGCCGAGATCCGCTTGCAACGCTCTTACGACAAAGTGCTGCTCGAAGTCGTGCGCGGCGATCACACCATCCTCGCCCTCGAAGGCCTCGACCCCGATCCGCTCGCGGCCGGAGACGTGCAGTTCTCGGGCACGCTGAACCTGGCGGACACGACCAACGGCTGGCGGCTCGTGCAGCTCGATCCCGAGATCACCCCGACGCGCTCCGAACGGCTGCGGCCCAAGCTGACCGCATTCGTGCCGGCCGCGTGGGGCGACGCGCGGATCGATCCCTACTACCCGGTCTCGGCCTCGATCAGCCAGGCCGACATCGCGATCCCCGCGATCCGCTTCGTCTGCAAACCAGGGGAACTCGCATTCACCGGCACCGAGAAGGTGGGCTGACGCGCAGCCCGCAAGCGAAGCGCGCAGCGAGCCGAAGGCGAGCGAAGTCCCCGAGGAGAACGCGGGTGCGAAGTGCGCAGCGCGCCGAACGAGCGAAGTCCAGCGAGATTGCGGGCGAGTTGCCGGGCGATCTCGCCGATGCGCCCGAGAGTTCTCGTCACGCGCCCGAGCCAGAACGGCACCATGATGGGAGGCTTCTGATCCACCTGAGGACCGTTCCCATGACGAACCCGCAGCGTGTCTCCGCCCGGTTGACGCGCGCTTTGCGCCGTTATCCTGCGCCCCCTATGCGAAATCGCCTCCGTCTTGGTCTCGTGCTCGCCGTTCTGTTCGCGGCCCCCGCCGCGCACGCAGAGCTGCTCTGCTCGGAAGTGCGCGAACTGCAGAGCGAGCTCCTGAAGCACCACATCGAGCCGAACGTCTCCCCCGCGGAGCTCGATGAGCGCACCGCGACGGTCTACCTCAAACGGCTCGATGGCCAGCGCATCCTGTTTCTCGCGCCCGAAGCGAAGCGCACGCGCCAGACGCTGACGCGCGCCGCGCGCGACATGCGCAACGGCAACTGCGCGCTGCTGCGCACGCTGCACAGCGAGTTGATCGCGCGCACCAAGAAGATGGAAGACGAAGTGCGCGCGTTCGTGATGAGTCCGAGCTACGCGCTCGACCCGAACGCCGAGCTGGTGCTCGACCCTGATAAGCGCGGCTGGCCGGTGACCGAGGCCGAGCGCGTGAAAGCGCTACAGGCCGGAGTGCACTTCCAGATCTCGAACATCGAGAACGACGGCCACACGCGCGAAGAGGCGAAGGCGCGCATCGTGAAGCGCTACGAGCTGCGCACCAAACGCACGCGCGAGATCGAGTATCAGGAACTGCTCAGCGGCTGGCTCGATTCCTACGCCAGCGCGCTCGACCCTCACTCGAACTATTTCTCGGAAGACTCGCTCGAAGATTTCAAGATCCAGATGCGGCTCTCGCTCGAGGGCATCGGCGTGCAGCTGCGCGACAACGAAGGCAGCGCCGTCGTCGAGCAGATCATGCCCGGCAGCGCAGCCAAGCTCGAAGGCAGCTTGAAGATCGGCGACAAGATTCTCGAAGTGGCGCAGGAGAAGGGCGAGTCGGTCGACATCGCGGACATGGATCTCGACGACATCGTGCGCTTGATCCGCGGCCCCAAGGGCACGCGCGTGCGGCTCAAGGTGTTACGGGATGGCAGCCCGCCGGAGCGCATGCAGGTCGAGATCGTGCGCGCCAAGATCGATCTCGAAGAGCAGGCCGCGAAGATCGAGTTCAAGGAAGAACTCGCAGGCGGCAAGAAGCTGAAGCTCGCGGTGCTCACGCTGCCCGGCTTCTACGGCGGCGGCGATCCGCGCAATCCGATGGAGCGCCTCGCCTCACGCGACGTTCGCCGCTTGTTGGAACAGGCCCGCCGCGAACAAGCCGACGGCTTGCTGCTAGACCTCGCCTTCAACGGCGGCGGCCTGCTCGACGACGCCGTGCGCATCGCCGGCTTCTTCATCCACGACGGCGGCGTCGTTGCAGTGCGCGAAGGCTTCCAGAGCCACGTGTTGCGGGATCCGGAAGGGGGGATCGCCTGGGTCGGGCCGATGGTGGTGCTGACCTCACGCGTCTCGGCCTCGGCCTCGGAGATCGTGGCCGGCGCGCTCAAGGATTACCGGCGCGCGGTGGTGGTCGGTGACGCAGCGACCTTCGGCAAGGGCACGGTGCAGAGCATGATCGAGCGCCGCGAAGGCGACGCGCTCAAGGTGACGACGGGCATGTTCTTCCGCCCGGGCGGCGCCTCGACGCAGCACGAGGGCGTGCGCGCGGACGTCGCGCTGCCTTCCTTGCTGACGCCGGACGTGGTGGGCGAGAGCAATGAAGACTACGCGCTCGATCCGGAGAACGTGGCGCCGTTCGTCTCGCGCTCGGCGAACGCCGCGCTCGGCCGCGCGCGCTGGGAGCCCGTGACGGACAAGCTGATCGCCGAGCTCGGACGCCGCTCGGGCCTGCGCCTCTCGCGGGACGTGGCATACCAGGAGATTCGGGCCGACCTCGCCGAGCGCGAGGCCGATGGCGGCAAGCTGAAGCTCGCGACACTGATTCAGCGACGCGAAGAGGACGAGCGCGAAGAAGCGGCGGAGAAGGCGGGCTCGGCTGCGGGGCCCGCCGCGAAGCCGAGCGCGACGGTGGCGACTACCCCGGCTAGCGGATCCGCTGTGGGCCCCGGCAAGACCGCCGCGATCGCTCCGCCTGCGCCGTCACCGAAACTGACCGGCGACGACGAGAAGGAAGAGGACAAGCGGCCGGACGTCGACGAGGCGCTGCGCGTGCTCGCGGATCTGGTCTCGCTGCAGCCGAAGCAGTCGTAGCCCCCGTACTGCTCGCGCGGCTCCGGGGCGCGGGCTGGCGCCGTGCGCGCGGGCCGAAAGCGCGCGAAGTCGCCATCATGCGCGGCCTTCGCAGTGCCCGGCACGCGGCCGAGGAGAACCCATGCAGCTCGATCTCGCCCTGCGCACTCGTCTCGAGGACCTAATCGCTTCCGAGCGCGTCGTGGTCTTCATGAAGGGAGTGCGCGGTGCGCCGCAGTGCGGCTTCAGCGCAACCGTGTGCCGCATCCTCGACGGCCTCGTGCCGGAGTACGCGACCGTGAACGTGCTCGCCGATCCGGCGCTGCGCTACGGCATCAAGGCCTTCTCGTCGTGGCCGACGATTCCGCAGCTCTACGTGAACGGCGAGTTCGTCGGCGGCTGCGACATCATTCAGGAAATGCTGAGCGACGGCTCGCTGTTCGAGACGCTCGGCTTGCCGAAGCCGGAGGTCGTCGTGCCTCACATCACGATCAGCGACAGCGCGGCGCAGGCACTGCGCCAACTCGCTTCGCGCTCGGCCGGCCCGCTGCACCTCTCGATCGACGCGCAGTTCCAGCACGGCCTCTTCTTCGGGCCGAGCGAGTCGGGCACGCTCGCTCTGACCGTGAACGGCATCGCGGTGGAACTCGACCCGCTCTCGGCGGCGCGCGCGAACGGGCTCACGCTCGACGCCGAAGCACGGGCCGAGGGCGCTGCGTTCCGCATCGACAACCCGAATGCGCCGAAGAACGCCGAAGTGCGGCAGCTGAGCGTGAAGGATCTCGCGCAGCGCCTCGCCGCGGGCGAGCGGCTCGGCTTGTTCGACGTGCGCACGCCCGACGAGCGCGCGATCGCGCACATCGAAGGCGCGCGCCTGCTCGAGTCGAATCTCGTCGAGCAGCTCGAGCAGCTCGACAAGGGCGCCCTGCTCGTCTTTCACTGTCACCACGGTGGCCGCAGCCAGCGCGCGGCGGAGCACTTCGCGGCGCTCGGCTTCACCAACGTGTGGAACCTGGCGGGCGGCATCGACGCTTGGTCGCAAGAAGTCGACGCGAACGTGCCGCGCTACTAGCTGTGTCATAATAACTGGAGCGCCGCCATGGCCCTGAGGATTCTCTCCTCGCCTCCGCCGGAACCGGAAGACATCGCGCGCGATCTCGCCCAGGCGATTGAGAGGGCGTTGCCCGATGCGAAAGTCGACGTGCAGATCGGAGGCCCGGGGCACTTCGAGCTGGCGGTGACGTCGAGCGCGCTCGCGGGCCTCGCGCGCGTGAAGCAGCAGCAGACGGTGTACGCCGCGATCGCGCACCTGATGGCCGGCGATTCGGCGCCGGTGCACGCGATAGATCGCATGACGATCCGTACGCCATAACATGTCGGCCGCAGACGCCA
This sequence comes from Deltaproteobacteria bacterium, assembly GCA_031401135.1. Lineage (GTDB taxonomy): Bacteria > Myxococcota_A > UBA9160 > UBA9160 > UBA6930 > VGRF01. Next base: position 9,842 of record JANNRF010000442.1, read on the forward strand.
GCCCGGACGTCGCGCCGCGCAGCGCGCTGAACGAGGGCGTGCTCGCCGCGCGACCCGGGGAGTTCGAGACGCTGCGCATGGGCCCGCTCGCGGTCTGGCCGCCGGTGGTGCTTGCGCCCATGGCCGGTGTCACCAACGCGCCCTTCCGCACGCTCTGCCGCCGCTTCGGCGCCGGGCTCTACGTGAGCGAAATGATTACGGCGCGCGCGCTCGTCGAGGGCAACGCCAAGACGCTGCGGCTCGCCGAGTTCGCGCCGGACGAAAAGCCGCGCAGCCTGCAGCTCTACGGCGTCGATCCTGTGATCGTCGGCGAGGCGGTGGCGCAGCTCGTCGGCGAAGGGCGCGTCGACCACATCGACATGAACTTCGGCTGCCCGGTGCGCAAGGTGACGAGCCGTGGCGGCGGCGCGGCGATCCCTGCGCGCCCGCGGCTGCTCGCGCGCATCGTGGCGGCGGCGGTCGCGAACGCGGGCGTGGTGCCCGTCACGATCAAGTTCCGCATCGGCGTCGACGACGCGATCACGACCTACCTCGCTGCGGGCCGCATCGCGCAAGAAGAAGGCTGCGTGGCGGTCGCGCTGCACGCGCGCACCGCGGCGCAGCTCTACGACGGCGAGGCCGACTGGAACGCGATCGGCGAGCTGAAGCGCACTGTCACGCGCATCCCGGTGTTAGGGAATGGCGACATCTGGGAGGCCTGGGACGCGCTGCGCATGATGCGCGCCACGGGCTGTGACGGCGTCGTCGTCGGCCGCGGCTGCCTCGGGCGGCCGTGGCTGTTCCGCGAACTCGCGCAAGCGTTCGACGGCCGCGAGCCCGAGCCTCCTCCCCCGCTGGGCGGCGTCTGCGACATCCTGCTCGAGCACGCCGAGTTGTTAGTGCGCCACTGGGGCGAGCGCGGCGGCATCCGCAGCTTCCGCAAACACGCGACCTGGTACACGAAGTGCTTCCCCGGCGGCGCGCGCCTGCGCCCCGTCCTGATGCTTGCCGAGACGCTCGCGGAGCTGCGGGAAGCGCTGCTGAGCGTGCCGCGCGAGGCACCGTTCCCGCCGCAGGCGCTGCGCGTACCGCGCGGCAAGCACGGCGGCCGGCAGCGCGTCTCGCTGCCCGACGGCTGGCTCGCCAACCCCGACGACGCAACCCCGCCCGGCCCCGAAGCCGAATCCGCCGATTCCGGCGGCTGACCCGGGACGTTCCTTGACGAAGTTCACGAAAGCCCGGGGACGTTCTTTCAGGAACGGTCGGCGCTCGCGGGCTTCAGCGCCCCGCCCGGTAAGCGAGCAGGCCTCCGGCTCACCCCGCGCCAGCGCGGGAGTTTCGTGAACGAACGTCCCCGGCCTTTGGTGAACTTCGCGGAGCAGCGCGCCCAGACCTCCGGTGTCCTGCTCGCGACCGCCGCCTACTCGCTCTGGGGAATCCTCCCCGCGTTCTGGAAGCTGTTCGGCGCGGTGCCGGCGCTCGAGGTGCTCGCGAACCGAGTCGTGTTCGCGCTGCTGTTCACGCTCGCGCTGCTCGCCGGGCTCGGCCGCCTCGGTGATCTCGGCGCAGCGCTTCGCTCTACACGCGAACGCCGCGGGCTCGCGTTAGCCGGCGCGTTCATCGGCGTGAACTGGGGCGTCTTCATTTGGGCGGTGCAGGCGGGCCGCATCGTCGAGACGAGCCTCGGCTACTACCTGAACCCGCTGATTACGGCCGCGCTCGCAGTCGGGCTGTTTCGCGAGCGTCTGCGCCCGGCGCAGTTCGCGGCCCTCGCGCTCGCCGCCGTCGGCGTGGCCGTGCAGTTCGTCGGGCACGGCGACGTGCCCTGGATCGCGCTCGTACTGGCGGGCTCGTTCGCTTGTTACGGAGTCGCCAAGAAACGCAGCCACGTGCACCCGCTCGCGGGCCTCGCGCTCGAGACCGCCGTGCTCGCGCCGCTCGCGCTCGCGTGGCTCGCATTCGGCGCGCCGGCCCCGGGTGGCGCGCTGCTCACGGCGTCGCCCGCGGAGCGCGCACTGCTGCTCGTCGCGGGCCCAATCACCGCACTCCCCCTGCTCGCCTTCGCCGCCGCCGCCCAGCGCCTCTCCCTCACGCTGCTCGGCCTCTTCCAATACCTCGCCCCCACGCTCTCGCTGCTACTCGCCGTCCTCGCCTACAACGAACCCTTCACGCGCACCCACGCCCTCAGCTTCGCCTGCATCTGGGCCGCGCTCGCTCTTTTCAGCGCCAGCGCCTGGCACGCCCGCCGACTCCAGAAAAGCCCCGCGCCCTAATCACCGACCGCCCAAGCACGCTGGCTGACGCGCCAAGACTACGCACGACTACACCTCGATGACGAAGCGCCTCCCGAGCGGGTCTGCACAGGCCGCAAGCGAAGCGCGCAGCGCAGCCGGAGTCTTCGACGGCGGAGCGAAGTCAACAAGGAATGGCTGATCGGCCGCCCGACGCCGCGGAGCGCGCGCGTCAACGCGCGCGAAGTGGTGTCGGCCGCCCGAACAGCCAGCCCTGCCCGAACGGGATTCCAAGCTGCCCGAGCATGTCCAGCTCTTCCAGCGTATCGAGCCCTTCGCCGATGATCTGCGCGCCGATGCCGTCGGCCACCAGCTGCAGCGCCCGTAACAAGCTCTGCTTCGACTTGTCGGTGTCGAGGTTCGTGATCAACGCGCGGTCGACCTTGATGAACTCCGGCTCGAGTTCGATCAACGCGTTCAGGCTTGCGTAGCCCGCGCCGGTGTCGTCCAGCGCGAACTGGAAGCCGAGCTTTCGGTACTCGTCGCGAATCTCGCGAAACGCGCCGAAGTTCCCGATCGATTCTTGCTCGGAGATCTCGAACACCACGTCGCTCGGCGACAGGTTCGAGTTCTGGAGCGTGCGAATCACCCGATCCGGGCGGAACTGTGGGTCGTAGATCGCGGTCGGCCGCACGTTCAGGAACAAGCGCGTTCCGCTCGGCAAGCCGGTCGCGCCTTCGAGGCCGCACTGGCGGCACAGGCAGTCGAGCTCGAACACCAGCTTCTCGCGCTCGGCGGTTCCGAACAGCGCTAACGGTGAATGAAACTCGCCCTCGGGCCCGCGCGCGAGCGCTTCGTAGCCGTACACCGTCTTCGAGGCGACCGACACGATCGGCTCGTAAACCGACGTCACGTTGCCTGATAACAACACGTTCACGAACGCCTGGCGGCGTTCGCGCTCGCGCAACCGGCGCGTGAGCAGCGCGTCCTCGCGCGCCTCGTCGCACACAGCGCGCAGCTGCGTCTCGCCAGCGCGGAACGGATTCCGCATCGAGACGGCGTAGCCAACGCCGCAGAGCGGCGCCTCGCGCGCCCAGGGATAAACGATGCGCTTGCCGCCCTGCTCGATGCCGCGCTCGAGCGCGCGCACGAGGCCAGGCAGCTCCTAGCGGAAGAACGCGCCGTCGCTCGCTTCGCGGCAGACCACGATCACGATTTCGAGGCGGCCCATCTCGCCGGCGACCACGATCGCGTCGCCCCCAAAAAACGGATCCGCGACCGAGCGCACGATCGCGCCGAGCCGCGCGAGGGCTTGCGCGCGGACGCCGCCGCCGTGCGCTTCCTCGAGGAACCCGAGCGCGCTCGCATCGACCGCGACCACGCCCAGCAGCGGGTGCGCGTCGAAGCGATCGAGCACGCCGATCAGCTGCTCGCCGAGGCGCGGCAGCGCCACCACCGGCAACTCTTCGCGCGGCTCTTTCTCGGGATCGTGCATGATCCCAGTCCATCGGTCGGATTCGGCACGGGATTGAGAAACGCGGGCCGCCAATGCCACTGGCCGCGCCTGATCGCAGCCGCTGCGGTCCCACGCCCTTCTCTGTAGGGTGCGCCGCCATGCAAACCGTCCGCGCCGTCATTTTCGATCTCGGAGGCGTCGTGATCGACTCGCCTCTGCACGCCATCGCGCGCTACGAGCGCGAGCTCGGCATTCCGGAGGGCATCGTCAACCGCGTCGTCGTCGATACCGGGCCCTCGGGCGCGTGGTCGCGCCTCGAGCGCGGCGAAGTCGCGATGCTCGATTTCCACCGCGATTTCGAAGCCGAGCTGCGCGCGGCCGGGCACGCGATCTCGGCCGCCGACATGATGGCGCGCATCGCCGAGTGCGGGCCGCGGCCGGCGATGCTCGAAGCCATCCGCCGCATCCGCGCGCGCGGCCTGCGCGCCGGTGCGCTCACTAACAACTGGGCGAGCGAGCGCAGCGAGCCAGCGCATGAACTGAAGGATTTGTTCGACGCCTTCATCGAGTCGAGCAAAGTCGGCCTGCGCAAACCCGACCCGCGCATCTACCGGCTCGCCTGCGATTCGCTCGGTGTGGCGCCGACCGAGGCGGTGTTCCTCGACGACATCGGCCGCAACCTGAAGGCCGCGCGCGAACTCGGCATGCGCACGATCAAGGTCGACGCGCCGGAACCCGCGCTCGCGGAGCTCTCGGGTCATCTCGGCTTCGCGCTGACCTAACAATGACGCCCGGGGAACCCCTCGGCCGCGAGGTCTCGCGGCTCGCGCGGCTCGCGGTGCCGATCATGCTCGCGAACCTCGGCATGATGGCGATGGGCGCCGTCGACCAGGTGCTGATCGGTCATTACGGAACGTCCGAGTTCGCGGCGGTCGGCATCGCGAACCCGTGGGTGTTCGGCACGATCATGTTCGCCAACGGCATCGTGCTCGGGCTCGATCCGATCATCGCGCGCGCGCACGGCGAGCGGAACGGCGAACGATCCGCGCGCGCGTTCCAGGCCGGCCTGGTGCTCTCCCTCGCGCTCTCGATTCCGGTGGCGGTGCTCTGGCTCTTCACCGAGCCCGCGCTCGTGTTATTGGGGCAAGACCCGAAGCTCTCGGCGCTCGCGGCGACTTTCGTGCACGCGCAGATCCCGAGCATCCCGTTCTTCTTGGGCACCACCGCGCTCTCGCGTTACCTGCAAAACCGCGAGCATGTGCGGCAGACCGTGGTCGTGACGCTCGTCGCGAACTTGGTGAACGCGCTCGCGGCCTGGGCCCTCATCTACGGGCACCTCGGCGCGCCGAGCCTCGGCGTGTTCGGTGCGGGCCTTGCCACCAACCTGACGCGCATCGCGAGCGCACTCACGCTGGTGGCCTGGACGCGCGCGTTCCGCCTGCACGAAGGCGCCTGGGTCGCGTGGAGCCGCCGCGCGTTCTCGTGGCCCGCGCAGTGGGAAATCCTGCGCTTCGGCATACCGATCGCGTTTCAAACCTGTACCGAGATGTGGGCGTTCGGCTTCTCGAGCTTGATCGCCGGGCGCATCGGAGAAGTGCAGCTCGCAGCGCACCAGGTCGTGATGTTATTCGCGTCGGTCACGTTCATGATCCCGCTCGGGATCTCTCAGGCCGTGACGATTCGCTCCGGCAACTTGCTCGGCGCGGGCCGACCAGAAGCCGCGGCACGCGCGGGCTGGATCGGCATCGCGGGCGGCGCTGCGTTCATGCTGCTCGCCGCCGCCGCCTTCGTCTTCGGACGCAATCTGCTGCCGCTGCTCTCGACCGACGACGCCGCCGTAATCGCTGCCGCCGCGGTGATTTTCCCGATTGCCGGCGCGTTCGAGGTCTTCGACGGCACGCAGGTGGCCGCCTGCGGAATGCTGCGCGGCATGGGGCGCCCGCTACCCGCGACGATGTTGAACGTGGTCGGTTATTGGGTGATCGCACTGCCCATCGGCGGCTACCTCGCGCTGCGAACCTCGTGGGGCCTCTCGGGGCTCTGGGTCGGCCTGTGCGCCGGCTTGATCGTGGTCGCGGTCGGGCTCGTGCTGTGGCTGCGCAAGAACGCGCCGCGAGCGGATGCGAACTGACGCGGCCCGAGCCGTCGTCAGTCCGGTTGCGCTCAGGGAATCGGCGGCTTCGCGGAGTCGCGCTTCAACGCTGCGAACAACGCAACCACGTCGTCTGCGAGCAGCGCGTCGGGAGACGCAGCCAGAGCAGTCTCCCGCGTTCGCGGGTCGTCGTTCCCCAGCATCACGAGCAGCCGCGCACCCGCCGAGCGGACGCGCGCTGCGAGCCGCGGCTCAGCACTGAGCCAGCGCGCGTGCAGGCGAATTGCCTCCACCCCCGCGCGCGCGAACGACTCGATCTCGCGCGGGCGCCTGATAAACGCGACTTGCGAAGCGCGCGGCGCGAGCGCCCGCAGCGCGAGCGCCTGCGCCTCGCTGCGAACGCCGAGCCAGATCGCGCGTTCCCTGGCTTGCCTCGCCAGCGCCCTCGCAAGTGCTGCGCGAACCGGCGCGTTGTCTTGCTTGATGTCGAGCAGCAGCGGGCGAGCGCCGGTTTCGAGCGCGAGCGCTTCCTCGAGCGTCGGCACGCGCTCCGCCGACGTACCGCGAAGCGTCAGCCTGCGGAGCTGCGCGAGCGTCAGCGCGGCGACTCTGCCGCGGCCGTTCGTCGTTCTCCTAACACTCCGGTCGTGCATGAGCACGAGCTGCCCATCGCGCGCGGCGCGCACGTCGAGTTCGCAGCTGGCGCCGAGCGCGAGTGCGGCGCGGCAGGCGGCGAGCGAGTTCTCAGGGAAGCCGCGCCCGCCGCGGTGGGCGAAGACAAGCGGCGCGCCCTCGGCTCGCGCGAGGCTCGCCGCAAGCAGCGCGGCGCAGAGAAGGAGCGCAGCGCGGCGGCGCGCCGCTCGCATCAGAGCGTGTCGAGCGCCGCGAGCAGCGCATCCGTCTTCGGCACGTCGGTCGTGCTCTGCGAGCGATGCAGGAAGCGGAGCTTGCCCGCGCGGTCCGCGACCAGCGCGCCGCCGAGCCGGAACACATCGCTGCGCGGATTCGCTGCCGCGCGCATGTCCGCCTCGCGGATGTTACGGAGCGAGCCGGCCGGGTCGCTGAGAAACGGCGCGAGCGTCAGCCCGAAGATTCCTGTGCGCCCGAGACCGAGCGTGCGATACGCCGCGTGGCCCGGGTCTCCATAACAGGCGTAACTCACGCGCAGCAGCCGCGCGATGCGGGCGGCCTCCGTGCCGGTGCCCTGCCCGACCGCGATCAGGTTCGCGCCGCGCTCGCGGAACTCCTCGCTGCGTCCTTGCACCTCGACCAGGTGCTGCCGGCAGATGGGTCAACCGAAGTGCCGCAGGAAAATCGCAGCCAGCGGCGCGTCGGCATGCAAAGAGGCGAGACGAACCTCGCGATCGCTGGAGTCGAGCAGCGTCATCGCCGGCAACGCGTCACCGAGTTCGAGCATCGGGGGAGCATAAGCCGAGCCGAGCGGGCAAGCGCAGCGTGCAGCGAGGCAAGGCCGAGCGAAGCCGAGCGAAGTCAGCTGAGAAGGAACGGGGACGCGAAGCGGCCGCGCCAACCGCGGCGGCCCGGGTGATTCGCGTCACGCGCGCCGGCAGGCAGCGTGTCGATAGCGAGCGGAACGCCGGGTGCGGCGTTCGGGGGGCCGTCATGGCGCTGCGCAAGAGCCTGCTGATCGTGGACGGTGGCGGCGAGCCGCTGGGGGTGATCGCGCGCCGTCTGGCGACGCTCGGCTTCCACGTCGTTCACGCGAAGACGCCGCGGGATGCGCAGGATTTGCTGCGCGACCCGCGCTTCCTGCTCGGCGGGGCTGTGTTTCCGGCCGATCTCGCTGCGGCCGACCTCGCGAATGCGCTGAACGCGCTGCGCGCCGGGGGCCGCACCGGAGCGTTACCGCTGCTCGCGTGCGGCACACGCCCCGAGCCGATGGCGCGCGAGCGCCTGCGCCGCGCCGGAGTGGAGCACGCGCTGTGGTTCCCGCTCGATGACAATCTGCTGCGTTTCCAGGCGAATCGCGCGCTCGCGGGTGGCATGCCGGCCCGCGTCGAGCGCAAAGCCGAGCGCGTGCCCACCAACTGGCCCGTGGATTTTCGCCTGAACGGTCGCGCGCGGCCGGCGAAGGTCTATTCGCTGTCGGCCCGCGGCGCCTTCCTCGCGACCGCGCAGCCGTCGCTTCCGCGCACGCTGGTGCACGTCTCGCTGCCAATGCCCGGCGAGGATGTTCGCGTCGCGGCCGAGGTCGTGATGACGAACGTGCCCGGCAACCTCGCGAAGGGGAACCTGCCGCTCGGCATGGGCGTGCGCTTCCGCGGCCTCGATGAAATGACCGAGGCCTCGCTGCTCGCCTTCACCCTCGAGCGGCGCGAGCTACTGCGAGTCTGACTGGGAGTCTGAAAGGGACGTTCCACGACGAAAACGCTGAAGCGCGGCATCGCGCCGGTTTCGTCGAGGAACGTCCCGGCGTGTTTCGACGCGTTCGTCGTGGAACGTCCCTCGTCGAACTGGCTAGCGTGGGCCGCGATGTCGGAACTGATTCGCTACGAGCTTCGGGATTCGGTGGCGCTGCTGCATTTTGACGATGGGCGCGCGAACGCGGTCTCGTTTGCTGCGATCGATGCGCTGCATGCGGCGCTCGCGCGCGCGGAGAAGGAAGCCAGCGCGGCGGTGCTGCTCGGGCGGCCCGGGCGCTTCTCGGCGGGCTTCGACCTCTCCGTAATCAGTCAGGGCCGCGATGCGTCGCGCGCGCTCGTGACAGCGGGCGGCGAGTTGCTGCTGCGCATCGTCGAGAGCGAGGTGCCGGTGGTGGCGGCGTGCAGCGGGCACGCGCTCGCGATGGGCGCGCTGCTGCTGCTCGCGGCAGATCTGCGCATTGGCGCGAGCGGAGATTTCAAGCTCGGGCTGAACGAAGTCGCGATCAAGCTGGCGCTGCCGGTCTTCGCGCTGGAACTTGCGGAAGCGCGGCTCTCGCGCCGGCAATTAGGGCGCGCGACCACGCTCGCCGAGATCTACGACCCGGCCGGCGCGCTCGGCGTCGGCTACCTCGACCGCGTCGTCGCGCCCGAACAGCTCGAGGCCGAAGCGCTCGCCGCCGCCGCTCAGCTCGGCAAGCTCTCGCGCGGCGCCTACCTCGCAACGAAGCGCAAGCTGCGCGGCGCGATGATCGCGCGCATCCGCGCCACGCTCGCAGAGGACATGGCCGGATGGGACACGCCCTGAGCGCTGTTCGCTGCGCGCGCGGCGGAGCGGCGCTTGCGCTCGGCGTCGCGCTCGCACTCGCACCCGCCGCGGACGCGGATCGTGAGCACGACACCTGGTATCGCGCGGGCCGCGCGGCCGTCGCCGAGCGTCGCGCGCAGGTTCCCGCGCACGCCGCCGCCAAGAACGTGATCCTGTTCGTCGGCGACGGCATGGGCCTCTCGACCGTCACCGCAGCGCGCATTCTCGCCGGCCAGCAGGCGGGCGGGCTCGGCGAAGAGCACTGGCTCTCGTTCGAGCGGCTGCCCTACACGGCGCTCGCGCGCACCTATAACACCAACCAGCAGGTGCCCGAATCGTCCGGCACGATGAGTGCGCTGATCACGGGCGTGAAGACGCGCGCGGGCTCGCTCAGCGTGGACGAGGCGGTTGTTGCGGGCGATTTCGCCGCCGTGGCCGAGCACCGCGTGGCGACGCTGATCGAGGAAGCGGAGGATCGCGGGCTCGCGACGGGCGTCGTCACCAACACCACGCTCACCCACGCCACGCCCGCGGCTTGTTATGCGCATGCGCCCTCCCGCGACTGGGAGCACGACGCAGTTCTCTCCGAGGCCGCGCGCGCCGCGGGCTTCCCCGATCTGGCGCGCCAACTCGTCGAGTTTCCGCACGGCGACGGCATCGATGTCGCGTTCGGCGGCGGGCGCGCGCACTTTCTCGGTGCGAACGCGCCCGATCCCGAAGAACTCGGCAAGACGGGCGTGCGCCTCGACGAGCGCGATCTAGTCACGGAGTGGCAGACACGCCGGCCGGGCGGCGCCTTCGTCTGGAACCTCGCGCAGTTCCGCGCGCTCGAGCCTGAGAACACGCTGCAAGTGCTCGGCTTGTTCGACCCGAGCCACATGGAATACGAGATCGACCGCGCGCAGGACACTGCGGGCGAGCCGTCGCTCACGGAGATGACGGAGAAAGCGATCCAGCTGCTGTCGAAGAACCCGCGCGGTTTCGTGCTGATGGTGGAAGGCGGCAAGATCGACCACGCGCACCACGCCAATAATGCCCATCGCGCGCTCACCGAGACGATCGAGTTCTCGCGCGCCGTACAGCGCGCGCTCGACCTGACGAACGCCGCGGACACGCTGATCGTCGTCACGGCCGATCACAGCCAGCCGCTCGTATTCGCCGGCTACGCGACGCGCGGCAATCCGATCCTCGGCAAGCTCGTCGTCAACGGGCCCGATGGCGCGCCGCTGGCAACGCCCGCGCTCGATGCGTTCGGCAGGCCCATTACGACGCTCAGTTACCCGCTCGGCCCAGGCAACGTCGCGGCCAGCAACCAACAGCCTGCTGGCCCCAAGAAGTTCCCGCACCTCTACCCGGTTTATCAGGGCGGAGACGTGGCGCGGCCCGATCTCGCGAGCGTCGACACGACCGCGCCTGACTACTTGCAGGAAGCGCACGCGCCTGTGGAAGCCGGCATGCACGCGGGCGAAGACGTCGCGATCTACGCCGGCGGCCCCGGCTCGGAGCTCTTCACCGGCGTGCGCGAACAGAACTACGTCTACCACGCGATCGTCGATGCGCTGGGGTGGAACCGCGCGGGCGAAGGCGAGAACGCGAGCAAGTAGCGTGACGCTCGACTGCGGCGAGGCGTCGCGGGAATGCCCGCTGCGAGGTGCTTTCCAGCACGGAGGCCACTGTTCGATCTCCGCTCGCCTGCGGCTCGCTGCGCGCGGCGATGCGCCGCTTGCTCAGGCGCCGTAAGCGCGGCTCACCCACCAGTAGACGCCGAGGCCGCACACCGCAGCGTTCGCGAGATCGCGCAGTGCGTTGCGTGCGCCCGCGCGCACGAAGCGGCTCGCGAGCCACGTGAGCACGAAGAACACGGCGACGATTACGAGCTGCCCGATCTCGACGCCCGCGTTAAAGCCGAGCAGCGCGGGCAGGAGGCGCGCTTGCGGCAGCGCGATCTCGCCGAGCACGCCAGCGAAGCCGAAGCCGTGCACGAGCCCGAAACAGAACGCCACCGCGAAGCGCAGGCGTGCGGGCCGCTCGCTCTGGGCGAGCAGCGCGAAATAACAAGCCACGAACAGCGCGAGTCCGGCGTAGGTCGCGGCGGGGATGGCGCCGGTGCCGAGCGCTGCGAATACGCCTAGGACTGCGAGCCCGCTCGCACTTGCGAACGGCAGCGCGCGCGGGCGCCCGCCCAGCAGCCACGCATTCTCGAGCGCGACGAGCGCGATCGAGAGCCCGATCAGCGCCTCGATCGCCGCGGCTTCCGGCTTGACGCGCCCGAGCGCCGCCAGCGCGAGCGTGATCGAGTGCGCAGCGGTGAAGCCGGTGACGACCGTAATCACTTCGCGCGCGCTCCCTGCCAGCAGCAAGAGCCCGAGCAGGAACACCAGGTGGTCGTAGCCCGTGGCGATGTGCCCGATCCCGAGCTGCACGTACTCGCCAACGCTGCTGCCCGCCGTCAGCGCCGGGGCCGCCGCATCCGCTGCGCGCGGCAACTCCCAGCGCGGCGCCGAGCTGGTCAGCACGCGCTCGGTCACGCGCGCGCCGCGCAGCTTCGCGAAATGCAGATGACTCGGCGCGGGCTCGCGCAGCACTTCGCTCACGATCGCGAGCTCGTCCGCGCTCGCGCACTGCACACGCCACTCGACCACCGCATGCTCGGGCGGCGACTTCAGCGCGCGCGGACCATCGACCACGACGCACGGCACGCCACCCGCTTCGAGGCGCAGGGCGCCAATGAGATACGCCGCGAGTTCGGGGCTCAGCGCCGGCGGCGCGACGATTCCCCACGGCAGGCGCGTCAACTCGTACTGCGGAATATCGAAGCGCACGCTCGCGGTAGCGCCTTCGATCTCCCAGCTCGAGTACGAGGTGCTGCGCGTGTGCGCCCGCGCGGCGGCCGCGCCTAACAACGCGAGCGCGGCGAGCGCGAGGCACGCTGCGGCCCGCCGCGCCGCGCGCCTCACACGCTGCACGCGCCTCACAAGCTGCACGCACTGCACGCGCCTCACAAGCTGCACGCACTGCACGCGCCTCACAAGCTGCACGCACTGCACGCGCCTCACACGCTGCACGCACTGCACGCGCCTCACAAGCTGCACGCACTGCACGCGCCGCACGCGCATCACGGCAACTGCTCCGCGACGCGCACGTCCGCCTCTTCGCGCAACTCCTCGAGATAACTGCGCAGCGCGCGGTCGCCGCCGTCGCGCAGCCACTTCGCTTTCACTTGCTCGCGGATTTCGCGGAGCGGCGGCGCGCTGGCGGGCTCGCGCTCGATCACCGAGAGCACGTGATAACCCGTGCCCGAGCGCACCGGCGCGCTCCACACGCCGAGCTCGGTTTCGAGCGCCACGCGCAGCACGCTCGGCCCCACGTACTCGCGCAGCTTCGCGGGCGGGAGCAGCGCGTCCGGCACCGGCGATAGCTCGCTGTCGCCGAGGGCAGCGCGCACCGCCGCGAACTCCGCGCCCGCCGCGAGCTGCGTGCGGGCCTGCTCCGCGCGTGCCCGCGCCGGCGCGTCCGCCGCCGCGTCCGCGACGCCCACGAACAGCTGCGCGATCCGCACGCGCCCCGGCGTCGCGAAGTACTCGCGCTGTTCGGCGTAGAAAACCTCGAGCTCGCGCTCGCTCGGCTCCTCGGCCTCAGCCTCCACCACCGCCGCGCGAATCATCGCCTGCACGATGTCGGAGCGAACGCGGCGATCACTCTCCGCGAGGCCGAGCGCGAGCCCCCGCTGAACGAGCAGCTCCTCCTCGATCAGACGATCGAGAATGCGCGCGCGCATCTCGGCGCTGGCGGGCTCGCGGGTATCGCTCTCGTAGCCGGCGACCAGGCGCGTGAAGGTGTCCTTCGAAATCGCCGTGCCGTTGACGCTCGCGGCGACCGCATCGGGCAGCGAAGCCTGTTGGCCGGAGCGCAGAATCCCGTAGCCCGCCGCCGCAATACCGAGCGCTGCGCCAGCGGCCAGCCACCCGAACGAACGGCGGCTCGGGTGCGGCGGCGAAACGTCAGACATCGGCGCGCAACCGTAGGCGCGATGCCCAGCGCGGGTCAACGGAATCGGCGCTCACTCGCCGCCGCTGCAGGGCCGATAAAGCGCGCACGAGGGGGAACCCGCGGTGCCGCTGGTTTCGATGCAAACGCTGTTGCTGCTCTGTGCGGGCGTCAGCCTTTGCGTCGGCTACTTCCACTTCGCGATGCGCGCCCAAGCGAACGCGCATCGTTGGCTCGCGGCGTGGGCGCTCGGCTCCGCTGCGTTCGTGATCGCGCGCTTCGTCCAGCTGTCTTCGCCGGACGCGAGCGTGGCCCTGTGGAGCGCGCGTCTCGCGGGAGCGCTCGCCCCGCTCTTCATCTGGACCATCCTGAGTTTTATCGGCGAGCTGACGAATGCGCGGCCTAGCCGCGCGCAGCGCCGTGGCTTCGCATGCTTGACATTCGCGCTCGCTGCGATTGCGGCGACGACTCCGTGGCTCACCAGCGACCGCCTTGTCCCGCGCCTCGATCTGTTCGGGGCGACTTATCAGGGCTCGACGGCCGGCCCCGGCATGCACGTGCTCGGCGTTTACGTCGCCGCGTCGCTGGCTTGGACTTGGCGTCGGCTGGCCCGCACGCATGCCCTCGAGCCCAACGAACGCCGAACTCTCGGCGTTTGCCTCACGCTCTACGCCGCCCTCGGCGCGACCAGCATCCTCTCTTCTCTCCAGTGGATCGAGTCGCCGGGGCTGGCGGAGTTCGGGCCCCTGGTCGTCGCGATCGGCGCGAGCCAACTCGTCGCGAACCGGCAGCGCAGGCTCGAGAACGATCTCAGCTCGCTCGTGGATCAACAGACCGCGGCGCTGCGCGCGAGCGAAGAGCGCTACCGCGGGCTGGTCGAGCACGCACCGATCGGGGTCGCCTTGATCGATCGCGAGGGCAACGTGCTCGCGACGACGCGGCGCCTGTTCGAGATGGTGGGCCTTCCGCCCGAGCAGAGGAACACGCCCGCCAACCTGCTGACCAACGCAGCACTTCGGGCGACGGGCGCCGCCGGCTCGATCAAGCGCGCGCTCGAGCGCGGCGAGGTAGTCACGACCAGCACGCAGTTCACGACTGGTACTGGCAACAGGCTCGAACTCTCGGTCGTGATCGCGCCGCGACGAGCGAGCCATGGTGAACTCGAGGGCGCTGTACTTCTGGTTGAGGACGTGACCGAGCGGCGCTCGGTCGAAGCCAGGCTGCGGCAGTCGCAAAAGCTGGAATCGATCGGACAGCTTGCGGCCGGCCTCGCGCAGGGCATCAATCCGCCGCTGGCGGAGGTGCGCGCGAACCTCGCCTTGCTGCGGAGCGAGTGTGAGGAGCTGCGCAAGCGCTTCGCTGCGAACCCGGCAAGCGAGAGCCAGGGCGCGCGCTTCGCGGAGCTCGAGGAGTTGATCGACGAGTCGAGCGAGGGTGTCGAGCGCGCGATCGCGATCACGCGCGACATGAGCGAGATCTCGCTCGGCGGCTCGCTCGAAGTCGAATCCGTCGATCTGAACGAGGTGCTGGAAGCCGTCGTGCGCATCGCGGCAACTCAGCGCCGCGGCGGCATACAAATCGTGACGCGCTTTGGCGAAGTACCGCAGCTGCCCGGCAACGCCGGCCAACTCCGGCAGGTCTTTCTGAACTTGGTGATGAACGCCGTGCAAGCCGTCGGCGAACACGGCCAGGTCGAGATCCACACGCTTCGCGATGAACGCGGCGTGCGCGTGCGAGTTCAGGACGACGGCCCGGGCATCCCAGCCGGGCACCGCGAGCAGCTGTTCGTGCCTTTCTTCACGACCAAACCCGTGGGCGAAGGCACGGGCCTCGGTCTGTTTCTCTCGTATCAGATCGTGCAGAGCCACGGCGGCGAAATTCGCGTGCAGTCCGACCCCGGCTGCGGCGCCACCTTCGATGTCTGGTTGCCGCTCTCGCGCACTGCGGTCACTGGAGCGCGGGCGTGACGGATCTCAGCACGAGCGCCGCGTTGCTCGTCGTCGCGATCGGCGCGTGCGCCTACCTCGGTGTGCTTCAGCTTTGGCTCGGCTTTCGCGTGCGCGGGCCGAGCCGTTGGGTCGGCGCGTGGGCCGTGTTCGCGGTGATGTCCGCGGGCGCGCGGCTCGTGCAGCTCGACACCGCGCAAGCGCAGACCGCGATCCTCGCAGCGCGTGCCTATTGCGCCTGCACACCGCTGCTGCTGTGGTCGCTATGCGGCCTCGTCGACAGTGTGAGCGCCACGCAGCTGAATCGCCGCGAACTGCGTTTTGCAGCGGCGTTTGCTTGCGGCGTTTCGGCCCTAATGCTTTTCACGCCGTGGTTCGTCGGCAGCACGGTGGAGCCGAGGATCGACCTCAGCGGCCTTCGCTATCTCGGCGTACCCGCCGGGCCCGCCATGCCTCTGGTCGGCTTGATGATCGTCGTCGCACTCGTTTGGAGCTTCCGCAAACTGGGCACTGCGACGGAACTGAGCCGCGCAGAAAGGCGCGGCTTCCGCCTGACGCTCGTCCTCTACGCCGCGATGGGCGTCAGCTCCCTGGCCAGTTCGCTCGGGCTGATCGCGACGGCGGGTGTCGCGGAGTACGGACCGCTGGGGGTCTCGATCGCAGCCGGGCACCTCCTCGCGATTCGCCAGCGCCGACTCGAAGCCAATCTCCAACAACAGGTCGAACAGCGCACGAGCGCACTCACGGCGAGCCAGGCCCTCTACCAGGATGTGATCGACAACGCGCCGATCGGAATGCTCTCCGTCGATGCTCGCGGACAGCTCGAGCACGCCAACGCCAAGTTGCTCGCGATTCTCGGCTCGACCTACACGGAGTTCGCCGGCTCCTTCAGTGTGGTGGACGAAGGGGCCGCGAAGAACTCCGGCTTCGCTGCAATGCTCGAACGAGCGCTCCGCACCGGCGAGGTTCTTACCGACCAGTTCTCGTTCGACTCCTGGTGGGGCCGAAGCCTCACGACGCGAACGCTGGTCGCACCGCGGCGCAACGCGGCAGGCGACGTCGTTGGCGCGCTCGCAATCGTCGAAGACGAGACGGAGCGGCTCGCGATCGAGTCGCGCTTGCAGGAGGCCCAACGCATGGAGGCGATCGGCCAACTCGCGGCGGGGGTCGCGCATGAGATCAACAACCCGATGGCGTACGTGCGTTCGAACTTGACGATGCTGCGCGAAGAAATCGGCGCGCTCGCCAAGGACGCGGATTCCGCAGAGCAGCCCGAACAGACGCGCGCGCGAATCGGCGAGTGCGGAACGATCGTCGGCAACTGCCTTGTGCACGTCGAGCGCACGGTTTCGATCGTTCGCGACATGCGCGAGTTCTCTCGCGGGGGCAGCGCCGATCGCGAGCCGACCGACGTGAATGCGCTGCTCGAGAATGCTGCGCGGTTGGTATCGACACGAACCAGCGGGCTGAGTGAAATCCCGCTCCAGCTCGCTGAACTGCCGCCGATTGCGGCGGCGCACGGCCAGCTGCGCCAGGTGTTCTTGAATCTGCTGCTGAACGCCCTTCGTGCCGCAGGCCCGACTGGGCTGGTGAGCGCCGCGACGACTCGCACAGCCAGCGAATTGCTGATCAGCGTTCACGACAACGGCCCGGTCATCCAGCCCGCGGAGCGAGCGCGGCTGTTCGAGCCCTTCGCGCCGTCCCGCGGCAGCGGCGCCGATCCTGGCCTCGGGCTTTACATCTCGCAGCAGATCGCGCGCGATCACCAGGGGAAGATCGAGGTGTTGTCGAGCGCGCAGCACGGCACGCGTTTCATCGTGCGGCTGCCGATACCGCCCGACGAGGGGTGAGCGCCCACGCGGACACCCTCCGCTCCGAGCCGCAAGCGAAGCGCGCAGCGAGCCGAAGTCTTCGGAGGCGAGCGAAGTCACCGAGAGTGAACGCGGGCGCGCAGCGAGCGCTGAGCGACCGCCTACACTGCGCGCGCCCTGAGGAGTGCTCGTGCCGCTGCGTAAATCGTTCGCGATGGTGCTCACGGAGCCACGCAAGCTCGAGCCCCGCGAACTGTCGATCCCCGAGATCGGGCGCGACCGCGCGCTCCTGCGCGTCGAAACCTGCGGCATCTGCGGCAGCGATTACGAGCAGTTCGAAGGCGCGCTGCGCACGCCGAACTCCGTAATCCCTGGCCACGAACCGCTCGGCGTGATCGAGGCGATCGGCGATGCCGCCGCGCGCCGCTGGGGCATCGACGTAGGCGATCGCGTCGCGGTCGAGAACATGATCTCATGCCGCTTCTGCGCGCAGTGCCTCTCCGGGCGCTCGCACTTGTGCGAGAAGCGGCGCATCTACTCGTACATCCCGACCCACGTCGAGCACGGCCTCTGGGGCGGCTACGCGCAGTACATGGTGCTCGACGAAGGTTCGATCGTGCACCGCATGGACGCCGCACTCGCGCCCGCGATCGCTGCGCTCTTCAACCCGCTCGGCGCCGGCTACCGCTGGGCGGTGGAGATTCCGCAGACCAAGCCCGGCGACACCGTCGTAATCCTCGGCCCCGGCCAGCGCGGGCTCGCCTGCGTGCTGGCGGCGCGCGAGGCCGGCGCGAGCAAGATTCTTGTTACGGGCTTGGCTGCGGATGCCAAGAAGCTCGCGCTCGCTCGCGAGTTCGGCGCCGACCTGACGATCGATGTCGAGAACGAGAATGCGCGCGAGAAGATCCTGAATGCCACGGGCGGGCGCGGCGCCGAGGTCGTGATCGACGTCTCGTCCTACGCCACCGCGCCCGTGCGCGACGCGCTCGATTACTGCGCGCCCGGGGGCACCGTCGTGCTGGCCGGTGTGAAGGGCTTCCGCCCGATCGAGAACTTCATCTCCGACAAGATCGTGATGAAGGAAATCTCGGTGCGCGGCGCGATCGGCGTAACATCTTCGGCGTATCGCAGCGCGATCCGGTTGATCGAATCGCGCACGAAGCCGCTCGAGAAGATGCACACCCACGACTTCGCGCTGAGAGATGCCGAGCAAGCGATCCGCACGCTGGCACGGCAAGTGCCCGGCGAAGACGCCATCCACTGCGCGCTGTTTCCGGAGTTCTGAGCGGATGAAAATGCGGACACGGATTCTGCTGGCGATCGGTGTGGTCGCGCTGGTCGTCGTTGCGTGGCGCAGCGGGGTGTTCGCGTACGTGACCCACGAGCACATCCATCAGCTGCTCGCGGAGAGCGGCATCTGGGGCCCCGTGCTGTACGTGCTCGCGTTCGCGCTGCTCGAGCCGTTCGGCGTGCCTGGCGCGGTCTTCGTGCTGCCGGCGAGCATCGCCTGGCCGTGGGAGTTCGCTGTCGCGATGTCGGTGTTAGGCGCGACCGGCGCGGGCATCGTGTCGTTCGTGCTCGCGCGCGGAGTAATTGGGGACACGTTCGAGCAGCGGCTGCCGCCACGGCTGCGCGCTTTCACCGCGACTGCGCGCGAGCACCCGCTGCGCACCGTAATCGCGGTGCGCATCCTGTTCGGGCTCGCCGCGCCCGCGCACTGGGCGCTCAGCCTCTCCGGCGTGCGCTTCGGTGCGTTCGTGGTGGGCAGCCTGGTGGGCTTCATTCCGCCGATGTGGGCGTTCGTCGTGTTCGGGCGCGTCGCGATCGAGTACCTCGAGCAGCAGCCCTACGCGTGGGTGTGGCCGGTCGCGCTCGCCGCCGCCCTGGGGATTTACTTCGCGTATCGCTGGTGGTTCCGTCGCACGCCGCGGCGCCTGCGCGAGCAGATGATCGAGAGCGGCGAGCAGCCGCGACCGGAGCCTGATTAACGCACCGTCACCGTCGCCTCGCGCATGGGCAGCTGATCCATGTGCGGGAGGCACAGGTACTCGTAGGTGCCCGGCTCGTTGAACGCGTACGCGTAGACCTGCCCGCGAGTCATTACGGGCGACTGCAGCGGAGCGAAGCTGGGCGTGCGCTCGTGGCCACTCGTGACGGTGTGCACTGCGGCGTCGTCGTTGACCCACGCGACGGTCGCGCCGCGCCGCACGGACAAGTGCTTCGGTTCGTAGGCCATCGCGCGGATGCGCACGACTGCGTCGGCGCCGCTGAGGTCCGCGGGCTGCGCCGCGAGCGCGGGGGCCGCGGCGAGCCGCGAGGCGTGCGCGTGCGAGTCGGGCCGCGCTGGCGACACACTGCGCGCGGCGAGCGGCGCTGCGCTTGTTGCGCCACGTGCGCCCTCTGCTTGCTGGCACGCGCCGAGCGGCGTACCCCGGCGCAGCGAAGACTCCGGCAGCGAGACGCAGTTATCACGGCCCGTGCCGTCCCA
>JANNRF010000443.1:0-23540 GCA_031401135.1 Deltaproteobacteria bacterium
AGTCTTCGGAGCCGAGCGGAGTCAACAAGGAAGATTCGTCCTCGCGCGCTTCGCGCGGGGACGAAGCGCGCAGCGAGCCGTAGTCCTCGGAGGCGAGCGAAGTAAACAAGAAGAGAAGCGAACCTCGATGCATTTAGAGAGCGCTGCGGGCGCGCACGCCCCCCCCTACATCACCGCCGGCCGCGATTCAATTTCATAAGCCTCGATCACGTCTCCGACCTTGAGGTCGTTGAAGCCGTCGAGGCCGATGCCGCACTCGAAGCTCGTCAGCACCTCGCGCGCGTCGTCCTTGAAGCGCTTCAGCGAGGCGAACTTGCCGTCCCAGACTTGCACGCCGTCGCGCACCAGCCGGCCGTGGGCGCCGCGGCGGATCAGGCCGTCGGTGACGTACGAACCGGCAATGACGCCGATCTTCGGGATGCTGAAAATCTGGCGCACTTCGGCCTGGCCGAGCACGACTTCGCGCAGCGTCGGCGGCAACAGGCCCGCCATCGCCGCTTTCATCTCGTCCAGCATTTCGTAAATGATCTGATAAGTGCGGATCTCGACGCCGACGCTCTCGGCAGCGCGGCGCGCCTTGGCGTCGGGGCGCACGTGGAAGCCGACCACGATCGCGCGGCTGGCCTGAGCGAGCTGAACGTCGCTCTCGGTGACGCCGCCGACCGCGACGTGCAGCACGTTCACCTTCACGCGATCCGTCGAGAGCTTGCCCAGCGCGGTGCTGATCGCTTCCGCCGAACCCTGCACGTCTGCCTTCACGATCAGGGTCAGTTCCTTCAATTCGCCGCTGGCGTTCGCGAACAGGTCTTCGAGCGAGATGCGCGGCTTCGCGACCGGCGCCTTCTCCTTGCGTTCCTCGTCGAGCCGATGATCGATGATGTCCTTCGCGACGCGTTCCGACTCGACGCCGTGCATTGAATCGCCGGCGCCGGGCACGCCGGACAAGCCGACGATCTGCACGGGCGTCGACGGCGCGGCTTCTTGGATCGTCTCGCCGCGATCGTTGGTCATGCTGCGCACGCGACCGTGATAAGTGCCGCACACGACGATGTCGCCGCGGCGCAGCGTGCCTTCTTGGATCAACACCGTCGCGACCGGGCCGAGGCCGCGGTCGAGCTGCGCTTCCAGCACGACGCCCTTTGCGCGAATCGAGGCATCCGCGCGCGGCTCGAGCAGTTCCGCCTGCAACACGATGGCTTCGAGCAATTTCTCGAGGCCGGTGCGCTTGGTCGCGGAGATGTTCACCGCGAGCGTCTCACCGCCGAAGTCCTCGACCACGATGCCGTGCTCCATCAAGCGCTGCCGCGTGAGCTGCGGGTTCGCGTCGAGGATGTCGCACTTGTTGACGGCCACGATGATCGGCACGCCGGCGGCCTTCGCGTGGGCGATCGCCTCGACCGTCTGCGGCATGATGCCTTCGCTCGCCGCGACCACGAGGATCACGATGTCGGTGACCTCGGCGCCGCGCGCGCGCATTTGCGTGAACGCCGCGTGGCCGGGCGTGTCGATGAAGGTGAGCGTGCGGCCATCGACCTGCACCTGATAAGCGCCGATGTGCTGCGTGATGCCGCCGGCCTCGCCCGCGACGACGTTCGTCTTGCGCAGCGCGTCGAGCAGCGAGGTCTTGCCGTGGTCGACGTGGCCCATCACGGTGATGACCGGAGGCCGCGGGTCGCCCTTAGGCTTGTCGATGTCGGACGGTGCCGCCTCGAGGTACTCCGCCTCCTGGAAGCCGACATCCTGCACTTCGCCGCCGAACTCCGCGGCGACGAGCGCCGCGGTCTCCGCTTTGATGGTCTGCTGGATGGAGACCATCATGCCGAGGCCCATCAACTTGCCCTGGATCTGCGGCGCCTTGATGCCGAGCTGGCGCGCGAGTTCGGCGACCGAGATCTCGCCCTCGAAGCGCGCGATCCGCCGAACAGGTTTCGCGGCCGCAGCCGCCGCCACTTTCGACTTCACAGGAGCATCCCGCCTACGGCGACGCGGCGACGCCAGCGTGCGCGGATCGATCACGGTCGGACGCGGCGCACCGGTTCGGCCTACGACTTGTTTCGCGAGCAAATCTTGCTCGCGGAGATTCACGCCTTCGCGGAACTGCTTGCGGCTCTGCGCAGCGCGTTCGGCGGTGCTCGCCGCATCGTCGCGCGGCGCCGCGCGCCCGCGTTGGGCAGCGCCCTTCGCAGCGCCTTCTTCGTCGTCCTCTGCGCCGGCCGGTGCGGGGGCTGCGTCGCTGGCTGCCGCGGCGTCGGCTTCGGCCGCGATCTCTGGCTCCGCGGCCGGCGCCAGTTCTGCGGGCGCCGGCTCGATCCGCAGCGGTGCGGGAGCAACCTCCAGTACGACGGGCGCCGGCTCGGGCTCAACGCGCTTGCGGCGTCGAATCACCGCCGCGCCGCCCGTCACTTCGAGGCGCGCCTCGGTGAGCCGATCGAGCTTCTTCGCAGAGAGCTTCTCGCGCAACAGCGCGGCCTGGGCGTCGTCGAGCGTCGCCATCGCGCTCTTGATCTCGATGCCCACTTCCTTCGCCCGAGCGACGAAGTCGTTGCGGTCGATGCCCAGCTCTTCCGCGATCTTGTAAGCCCGTACTGCTGCCATTCGGTTCCGCTGTTCCTCGGCGGCGCGTGCCGCCTAATCGATCTACTCGCGCCCATCTACTCGCGCGGCACGGCCTCGCGGATGGCCGCTTCGGCGGCCGCCGCGGCAGCCACATCTTCCGCTGCCTTCTCACGGGCGAGTTCGCCCGCCCGCGCCTTGATCGCCTGCGCGCCCGCTTCGTCGACGCCGGGCATCGACAGCAGCAGCGCGTTCTGACAGGTCGCAAGATCGTCGAGGCCCGTGATGCCGCTCTGCAGCAACACATCCGCCTCCGCCGCGCCGAGGCCGGGCACCACCGAAACCGCGCGCTCGAACCAATCCGCGAGCTCGCGAATCTTCGATTCGCTCTTGATGTCGATCTTCCAGCCGGTGAGCTGCACCGCGAGCCGCACGTTCTGGCCCTTGCGGCCGATCGCGAGCGAGAGCTGGTCGTCGGGCACGATCACGTCCATCGACTTCGCGTTCTCGTCGATGATCACCTTCGAAACCTGTGCGGGCGAAAGCGCGCTGCACACGTAGCGCGGCGCGTCGTTGCTGAACGGCACGATGTCGATGCGCTCGCCGCGCAGTTCCTGCACGACGGCCTGCACGCGGCAGCCCTTCATGCCGACGCACGCGCCGACCGGATCCACGTCCTTGTCGCGCGACGAGACCGCGATCTTCGAGCGCCCGCCGGGCTCGCGCGCAGCGGACTCGATCTTCACGATGCCCTCGTAGATCTCGGGCACTTCCTGGGCGAACAGCTTGATCAGGAACTGAATCGCCGAGCGCGACAGGATCACCTGCGCGCCCTTGCCCATGGCCGTCACGTCGGCGACGTACGCGCGGATGCGGTCGCCCGGGCGATAGTTCTCGCGCGGCACCTGCTCCTTCGCGGGCAGCACGGCTTCGGTGCGGCCGAGATCGATGATCAGCGCGCCCTTCTCGAAGCGGCGCACGATGCCGTTGACGATCTCGCCCTTCCGGTCCTTGTATTCCTCGAACACGATGTCGCGCTCGGCGTCGCGCACGCGCTGAATAATCACTTGCTTCGCGGTCTGCGCGAGGATGCGGCCGAAGTCCGCGGTATCCAGCTTCACGCCGATCTCGTCGCCGACTTCGGCCTCGGGATCGAGCGCGTGTGCACTCTCGACCGTGATCTGCGCCTCGCGGTCCGTAATCGTTTCCACGACTTCGCGGAACTCGAACAGCTCGATCTCGCTGGTCTCCGGGTTGAAGCGCGCCTCAATTTCTTTCTCGAGGCCGAACTTCCGGCGCGCGGCCTGCTTCATCGCCTCTTCGAGCGCAGAGATGATGGTGCGCTTGTCGATCCCCTTGTCCTTGGCGATCTGATCGATCTCACGCTTCAGCGGTGCGATGTTCATGACGTCTGGTCCCGTGAAGACGCGGCGCTAGGCCGCGCCTCCGAAGTCTGCACGCGTGAATTGGTGAACCTTGTGGGCTTTCGCCACATCCGCGAACGCGATGCGGTAGTCGCGACCGTCGACGACGACGCTCGCTTCGCTCTGCGCGAACGCGGCGAGCGTGCCCTTGAAGCGACGGCGGCCGGCGATCGGCGCGCGCGTCTCGATCTGAACTTCGCAGCCGAGCGCCCGCTCGAAGTCTTTCTCGCGGGCGAGCGCGCGATCGAAGCCCGGCGAGGAGACTTCGAGGTTGTAGGCGACCGGGATCGTGTCGTTCGCGTCGAAGCTCACGCCGATCTCGCGGGAAATCTCGGCGCAGCGCTCGATCTCTACGCGGCCGTCGCCGGCGGGCGTGTCGACCACGACCCGCACCTGCCAAGGTGCACGCCCTTGGTGTTGCTCGACATCCACCAGCTCGAGGCCGTGGGCCGTAACGATTGGTTCGACCATTTCGCGCATGGCTGCCGGTATGTCCCCGTACATTCGCGTTCGTCCTGCCCCGACCGCGCTGCTTCTCAGAGACCCCGGGTTCAGCGCCCCCAGAACCCGAGAGCCGGGACCCGGAGGCCAAAAAAACAAAAAGTGGACCTACGCCCACTTCGTCAGCGCGCTCAAAGCGGGCCTAACCTATCCAGATTGCTCGCTTTCCACAAGCTGAAAGGTGCTCTCGGAGGGTCTCTACCCGCGGGGCGCGACGACTCGACTCATTAGGATCGCCGCCTCGCCACCCGCGTAGTGCCGCGGCCTGCGCCCGTCGGCCCGAAAGCCGAGTGCGCGATAGAAGTCTTGAGCGCCTGAGTTGCTTTCGCGGACCTCGAGGTGGACGCGCGCGAGCCCGACTTCGCGGGCGAGCAGCGCTTCGAAGACGCGAGATGCCGTGCCGCGCCTTTGCCCGGCCCGTGCGACTCCAGTCAGCAGCACGTGCAGCTCGTCGAGTTCGCGCCGCGCGACGAGGAAGCCCGCGATGCCGTCCGCTTTGCGCGCGATCCAGACGCGCCCTTCCGGCAGCGCGATTTCGCATGAGAGCTGTGCCTCGCTCCAGCGTTCGGGCAGGAGCGTCGCGAGTAGCGCAGCGAGCTCCGCACATTCGTCGAGCCGCGCGGCGCGGATTTCGAGCGCGCCCTCTGCCGCTGCGGAACTACTCACCGCGCGGCGGGCGGATCTTCAGCGCGCGCAGCTTCCGCGACAGGCTCTCGCGAGCGATCCCGACCGCTTCGGCGGTGCGCGAGATGCTGCCGCCGTGTTCTTCAAGGCGCGCAACCAGGTATTGCCGCTCGAACTCGCGGCGAGCCTCGCCCAGCGTCGCGCCCGCGCTCTCGGCCAGCCGCGTTGTGCCGTGAATCTCGTCCGGCAGATCCTCGGGCCGAATCCGCGGGCCGGGCGTCATCAGCACCAGCCGCTCCACCAGATTGCGCAGTTCGCGCACGTTGCCTGGCCAGCCGTGGGAAGTGAGCAGCGCAAGCGCGGGCGGCGTCGGCTGCTTCTCGGGCACACCCGACTCCGCGCAGAACTCCGCGACGAACGCCTTCACCAAGAGCGCGATGTCCTCGCGCCGCTCGCGCAGCGCCGGCACCTGGAACGGGATCACGTTCAGCCGGTAGTAGAGATCCTCGCGGAACTTTCCCTCCTGAATCTCCTTCTCGAGGCTCTTGTTGGTCGCCGCGATCACGCGCACGTCGACCTCGATCGTGTCCGTGCCGCCGACGCGCTCGAACTTGTGCTCTTGGAGGATGCGCAGGATTTTCGCCTGCGTTCGCAAGCTCATGTCCGCGATCTCGTCGAGGAAGATCGTGCCGCTGTTCGCGAGTTCGAACTTGCCGCGCTTCTGGGCGATCGCACCGGTGAACGCGCCCTTCTCGTGGCCGAACAGCTCGGATTCGATCAGCTCCTCAGGAATCGCCGCGCAGTTCACCTCGACGAACGGCGCGCTCGCACGCTTGCTCTGCAAGTGCAGCTGCTTCGCGACCATCTCTTTGCCGGTGCCGTTCTCGCCGGAGATCAGCACCCAGCCGTTGGTCGGCGCAGCTAGCGCGATCTGCCGCTTTAGCTCTTGGATTTTTGCTGATTCGCCCAGAATCTCGTGCGCGCGCAGGCTCTTGGCGCGGAGTTCGCGGTTCTCGCGCTCGAGCCGGCCCTTCTCGAGGGCGTGGCGCAGCGTGAGCAGCAACTTGTCGAGCGAGAGCGGCTTCTCGATGAAGTCGAAGGCGCCGAGCTGCGTTGCACGCACTGCCGTCTCGATCGTGCCGTGACCGCTCATCATCACCACCGGCAGCAGCGGGTGCGTGCGCCGGAGTTCTTCGAGCACGGAGGTGCCGTCGCGGCCGGGCATCGCGATGTCGAGCAACACCAAATCTGGCGCGCGCTCGCGCACGGCGGCCAGCGCTTTCTCGCCGTCCTCGGCGAGCGTCGTCTCGAAGCCCTCGTCGATCAGAATGCCCGAGAGAGAGCGGCGGATCGCGCTCTCGTCGTCGACCACCAGGATGCGGCCCAAGCTGTTAGGCATATCGCACCGGCAGTTCGACGATGAAGCGCGAGCCGCTCGGCGCGCCGCGCTGCGCGCGCACGTAGCCGTGATGATCCGCCACGATGCGCGCCACGATCGCCAGCCCGAGGCCGGTGCCGTGCGGCTTGGTCGAATAATAAGGCTCGAAGATGCGCGCGCGGTCTTCGTCGCGAATGCCGAGGCCGTCGTCGGCGACTTCGATGCGCACGCTCTCGCGCGCCGCGTCGAGGCGCGTCGAAACGACCACCTCGCCCGCGTGCCCACTCGCCTGCACGGCATTGCAGGCGTTGTCGATCAGGTTCGTCAGCACGCGCCGCAGCTGCTCGCGATCGAAGTCGATCTTCGGGAGCCCGCCCGCGCAGTCGGTGCGGAGGCGCACGCCCGGCGCGCCCGCGTAGCTCGCGACCGCTTCCTGCACGAGCGAATCGAGATCGCCCGGTTGCGGATTCGCGGAAGGCAGCCGCGCGAACTGCGAGAACTCGTTCACGAGCACCTTCATTCCTTCCACGTGGCTCGTGATCGTATCGACACATTCGTCGAACACGCGGGCATCTTCGGGCACCGCCGAGAGGCGCTCGCCGAAACGCCGGCGAATGCGCTCCGCCGAGAGTTGGATCGGCGTCAGCGGATTCTTGATCTCGTGCGCGATGCGGCGCGCCACTTCGCGCCACGCTGCCGTGCGCTGCGCGCGCACTTCCTGCGTGTAGTCGTCGATCACCAGCACGCTGCCGAGCGGCCGGGCCTCGTCGTCGTGCATCAGCGACAGCGTGACCAGCAGCGTCTGCGGTTCCTCGCCGGTGGCGGTGAGCGTTTGGCGCCGCACGCTCTCGCGCAGCCCCGGGCGCGCCTGCGCGGCGAGTTCCCGTAACACTTCGAGCAGCTCAGTGCGCGAGACGACTTCGTCGAGCTTGCGCCCGATCGGGCTCGGCGTCTCCGCCACGCCAAACAGGCGCTGCGCCGCGCGGTTGATTGTGCTGATGCGGCTGTCGGCGTCCAGCGAGACCACGCCCGCGTCGATGTTGCGCAGCACGATCTCCATGTAGCGGCGGCGCTGATCGAGCTCGGCGCGGCCGCGCTCGAGCCGTGCAAGCGCCTCGCGCAAATCGCCGGTCATGCGGTTGAACGAGCGCACCAGAAACCCGATCTCGTCGTCGGAGGTCGCAGCAACCACCACGTCGAGATCGCCGCTCGCGACTTTCGCGGTGCCCTCGGCGAGCTCGCGGATCGGGCCAGTCACGCCCTTCGCCATGCGCAGCCCCCACCAGAGCGCGAACAGCACCGTCACTAGCGAGAGAATCATCAACACGAGCTTGTAGACGTCCGCGATGCGGCCCGCGAACGGCTTCACGTTGCGGTACTCCGCAACAGCCGCGCGGATCGAATCGACCTTGTAAGCGAGCGCGTGGGGCACGAAGTGGTTCACGACCACCACGCCGACCACTTCTTCGGGACGCGCGGCGTCGGACGAACGGATCGGGACGGCGGCGCGAATCACGTCGCCCGCGTCGCCGCCGGTCTCGTCCACGAGCGTGGTCTCGGCCCCCGCGAAGGCGCCGACCACGAGCGCGCTGTCGCGCGTTGCGAGCACCGCAGCGGGCAACTCGGGGTTCACCAGCGTCGCGATCGGCTCGGGTTCGCCGAACGGAAAGATCTGCACCACGCCGAGCCCATACTCGCGTTGCTTCTCTTGCACGAACGCGCTGAGTTCGCCGCGCTGCTCCTCCCGTAACAAGCGCTGCGTCGTGACTTCGCCGGAGATCTGGCGGCCGTAGTGGAGCGAGATGTTTCGCCAGGCGTCGTAGTAAGCGGTCGCCACCTCCGCGCTGTCGTCGATCGCGCGATCCATTTGCAAGCCGAACCAAGCGTTGATCGAGGCCGTGATCAGCGACGACGAGACCGCGAGCTGTATGCCCATCGGCACGCTCGCGACCAGGAACAGCGCAAGCACGAACTTGAGGTTCAGGTTCGCGCCGAAAATTCCGGAGCGGCGTTCGAACCAGAGCTTCACGAGCTGGCGGCCCGACAAGTAGACGAGCACCACGATCAGCACGACCGAGATCGCGTTCAGGAACAGGAACGGCAGGCTGTCGGCGAAGGGTGTCGAATCGGGCAGGCTCGCGATGCGCCGCTCGACGGCGATCACAGCCACGAACGCCGCCAAAGCGGCAAGCACGAGCGCGACGTCGCGCCGCCGGCGGCGCCTCTCGGCGTCCACCTGCGGCTCCACGTTGGCAGCCGGAAGCGCGTCCGGTTCGGTCTGCATGGTGTTCGCGTAACCCCGCGTCCGGCCTATTCAAACCGAGCCGCTCTCGAAACGCAAAGCCGATCAAGCTGCAGATCGGGCGCGCCGAAGACGCAGAGGACGACTCAACGTCGCAAGGATGCCCGTGTGACTGCACCGCTAGCCCTGCGCGCCCGCTTCGAAGCCAAGCCCGAGGACGGTGTTGCGTTCGCGGCGTTGGAAGAGGCGCTGTTCGTCGCAGGCAAGTGGCGTGAGCTGGTGGGGGTGTACGAGCGCCGGCTCACGGCGCCCGATCTGACGCCGGAGCGCGCGCCGAAACTTCGCGCGCGCGTGGTGCTGCGCCTCGCACAGGCGCTCGACGAGCGCTGCGGCGACGCGAGCGGCGCGGAGATCCGCTTCCGCGAAGCGGTTGCGCTCGATCCCACGCTGCGAGTCGCGCTCACGCAGCTGCGCAAGCTCGCAACGCAGCGCGAGGACTGGGACGCGGTGCTGGCGGTCGCGGACTCCGAAGCGAAGCTGCCGATGCGCCCCTCGGAGCAGGCGCAGCTCGCGAGCGAACTCGGTTCGCTCTGGTTCGAGAAGCGCCACGACGCCGTCCAGGCGCGCGCCCATTTCGAGCGCGCGCTCGCAGCCGAGGCCAGCTACGCGCCCGCGCTACTCGGCCTCGCCGCTGTCGCCGAGGCTTCCGGCGCCTACACGGACGCGGCCGCCGCGCTCGAGCACGCGACCCAGAGCCTGCGCGGCTCCGAACGCGCGGCCGCGTTCACGCAGCTCGCGAAACTCCAGGAACGACAGCTCGGCGACAGCAAGGGCGCGACTGAGAGCTATCGGCGCGCGCTCAGCGACGATCCGCGCCAGGGCGCCGCGCTCGCGGCGATGGCGGAGCGAGCCGAGACCGACCAGCAATGGGCTGCCTTCGACGGACTGCAGGATCGTCTGTACGCGCTCACCAAGGAGCGTCTCGAACGGCTCGCGATTGCCCATGACGCTGGGCGCGTCCAGCTCGAGAAGGCCAACAACCCGCAGGGCGCGCGCATGTGGTTCAGGCGCGCCCTCGACCTCTTCCCCGGCGACCCGGTAGTTCACCTTTACCTCGCGGACGTCGAACGGCTCGCGGGCAATCAGGCGGAGCTGGCGTTTCATCTTCGCCGCGCGACAGAACTCGCCGACAACGCCGCGCCGGTGGACGCGCTGCGCGAGAGCGCGCAGCTCGAGAGGCTGCGCGGCGACAAGAATCTCGCCGCCGCACAACTGCGCCGCGCGCTCGAGCGCGACCCGAGCCGCAGCGATGTCGCGAACGATCTCGCGCAGGTCCTCGCCCAGGGCGGGCGAGACGATGACTTCGTCGACCTACTCGAAGCGCAACTCGCTGAGCGCCCGGGCGGCGAGCGTGAAGTCGCGCTCTGGGTCCGGCTCGGGTCGTTCCACGAAGAGCGCCGCGATGACCCCGGGACCGCATTCGATGCTTACGGGCAGGCGCTCGACATCCTCCCCGCCAACCGCGCAGCGCTCGCAGCCTTCGAGCGCGCCGCACGGAAGCTCGAGAGTTGGGACGCCCTGCGCGAGCGCCTCTCAGCCGCGGCGCTCGCGAGCGCTGAGACCGAGCGGGCAGGCACCTGGCTGCGACTTGGCGACTTGAAACTCGAACACTTCAAAGATCACGCGGGCGCACGCGAGGCGTACGAGGCTGCGCTCGCCGCGGATCCGGCGGCCACGCGCGCGCAGCAAGGGCTCGAGCGGATCGCGCTCGCGACCGGCGACGTTGCCTCGATCCTCGCCAGCTTCGAGCGCGAGGCGGAGACGACTAGCGATCGCGACCGCCTCGCGTTCCTGGTGGGCGAGCTGGCGCGCATTCACGAACAGCGCGGCGAGCCCGCCCGCGCGCTGCACTGGTTGTTACGACTCGCAGCGCAGCGTCCCGAAGACACGGCGGTTCTCACGCGCGTGGCCAGCCTTCACGCCGCGCTCGGCGACTCTGCCGGCGAGGTGAGCACGCTCGAGAAGCTCGACGGGCTGCTCTCCGGCGACGCCCAGCTCACGGGCCGCAGGCGCGTCGCCGCGCTCCGTGACGAACTCGGAGACGCCAGCGGCGCGCTGCGCGCGCACCGCGCGGTGCTCGCTGCAGACCCGGGCGACCTCGCGAGCGCGCGCGCGCTGGTGAAGCACAGCTCCCCTAACAGCCAGCTCGAAGAGCACGTCGCGGCGCTGCGTCAGCTGGTCGCGCTCGCGAGCGGCGCGGAGCGGATCGAGCGCGAGTACGAGCTCGGCTGCTTGTTGATGGACCGCGCGGGGGACCTGCGCGGCGCGGGCGCTTGCTTTGAATCTGTGATCGACGCGCCGAACGCGCCGCCGGATGTCGAGGGACGCTTCACCGAGATCCTCTCGCAGCTCGGCCATTGGGACGTGGTGTGCGCGCGCCTCGATCTGCGTCGGCGCCTGCTCGACCCGCTCGATCCACGTGGCTTCGACCTCGATCTTGCCCGCGCCGAGATTCTGGCGGACCGCCTCGAGCGCGCGGGCGAAGCGATTGTGCTGTGCGAGAGCGTGCGCGAAGCGCATCCGCAGAACGGCCACGCGCGCGACGTGCTCGAACGCGCACTGCGCAAGGGCGGCGACGACCGCCGGCTCGCGAGCCTGCTCGCAGAGCGCGCGGAACTCGAACAGGATCGCGAGCGCAAGGCGCTGCTCGACATGGAGCGCGCGCTCTTGTTCGAACAGCGTTTGCGGAGCTTGCCCGAAGCGCGGGCGGTGCTCGCAGAGATCGCCGCGAGCGGCAGCGCGATTGCACACAACGCAGAGCGCCGATTGCGCGAGATGCTCGAAAACGAGTGCGACTGGCCGGCGCTCGCCGAGCGCCTCGGCGCCGCGCTCGGGCGCGACGGCGCCGCAGAAGACGTGAAGCTCCACCGCGAGCTCGCCGCCTTGCAGCGCGACCGGCTCGGCGATGCCGAGCGCGCGATCGTGCACCTCGAGGCGGCGCTGGCGCTCGAGCCCGGCGTTGTGCCGCTGCTTCACGCGCTCCAGGCGCTGTTCGAGCAATTAGGCCGCGGCGCCGATTTGTGCGCCGCGTTCGAGCGCGAGCTTGCCGCTGGCGGCGCAACGGGAGATCGCGCGCGCCTGCTGCACGCGCGCTGCGCGGAACTGTGCGAGCAAGCGAGCGACGAAGCCCGCGCCGAGCGGCATCACGCAGCCGTGCTCGCGCTCGATCCCGCGGCAGCGCATGCCGCGCAGTTCCTGGCGGACCGTTACGAGCGGGCCGGCCAGCTGCCTGAACTGATCGCGCTGCTGCGCGCACGCCTGGGCATCAGCGGCGATGAGGCCGCTGCGGGCCCCGCGCTGCGCCTGCGCATCGCCACGCTCGAAGCGGATGCGCTCGGGGATGCCGACGCCGCGATTGCGACGCTGCTGCCCGCTGCCGAGCACGACCCAGGGCTCGGAATCGTCGCGGAGCCGCTCGCGAAGCTGTACCGGCGCACCGGCCGAAACGCGGAACTCGTGGCACTCGCGGAACGCGCGAGCGCGCTCGCGACGAATCCCCTCGAGCGCAGCGCCTGGCAGCTGCGCAGCGGTGACGCTCGGCTCGCGAACGGCGAACTCGAAGCCGCCGCGGACGCCTACCGCCGCGCGTTGACCGATCGCCCCGCCGACGCCGACGTGCAGAGCGCGCTGCGCGACATTTACCGCCGCCTCGGTCGCGCGGAGCCGCTCGCGCGCTTGTTGCAAGCTGAGCTTTCGCGCACGAATGGCCCGCTCGAAGTGCCGCTGCGGCTCGAACTCGCGAACCTGCTCTCGAGCGCGCTCGACGATCCGGCCAGCGCACTCGTGCAGTACCGCCGTGTGCTCGAGCTCGAGCCGCAAAACGGCGATGCGCTGGAACGTGCTGTCGCCGCCGCGGAACGCGCGGGCGCGCATGCGGAGTGCGCCGAGCTGCTGGCGCGCAGCGCCTCGCGCGCGAGCGATCCTGCCCGCCGCGCGCGGCTGCTCGCGCGCCGCGGCGCCTTGCTGGCCGGACCGCTCGCCCAGCCCGACGATGCGATCAGTTGTTATGACGCTGCGCTCGTGCTCGCGCCCGATGCGGCGGACACGCTGGCCGCGCTGCGCGGTCTGCTCGAAGACCGCGCCGACTGGCCCCGCGCGCTCGCCTGCTTCGAACGCGAACTCGCGGCGCTGCCTCCGACTTCGCTCGGCGCCCGCATGGCCGTGATCGAGGAAGCTGCGCGCTTCGCGAACGAAATGCTGGGCAGCGAGGCCGCCCTGCCGTGGCTCGAACGCCTGCGCGCAGCCCGCCCAGGCGACGCCGATCCGCTCGTGCGCATAGCAGCGGTGCACCGCGTGGCGGGTCGTGCGGATGCGCTGCTGTGCACGCTCGAAGAGGAGCTCGCGCTCTCGCCCGAGCCTGTTCGCCGCACGGAACTCGCGCTCGAAAGCGCGCAGCTGTTATGCGAGCGGCTGCGTGCCCCCGCGCGCGCCGCCAGGGTGCTCGAGGAAGCGCGCGACGCGGACGCGCTGCAACCGCAGTTACTCGCGACGCTCGACGCGATCTACTCGACGCTCGGGCGTGCGCGCGACCGGCTCGGCGTCGTGCTCGCGCGCATCGAGATTGCGCCTGCGGCAGCGCGCCTCCCGCTGCGAAAGACCGCAGCCGCGCTCGCGCGTTCGCTGGGCGAACGAAGCGCGAGTGCGCAGCAGCTCTGGGCGGCGCTGGCGGAATGCGGTCCGATCGCGCACGAGCGCGCGGAGCTATTACGGTCGCTCGCGGAGGACGTGCGCGATCGCCCCGATTTGTGGGTGCGAGTCGCCGAGGCGGAACTCGCGGCGCTGGATCCCAAGGCCGCCGTGTTCGCCGAGCGCAGGCACGCATTGCGCGCACAGCTCGCCGAGGTCTACGCCAGCGCGCTCGCGCTGCCCGAGCTCGCGATCGCGCATCTCTCGGCGCTACTGGACGGCGAACTGAGCGGCGACGACCCGCGCCTGTGCGGCGAGCGCCAACGCGCGGGCGAACTGCTGATCGCGGAAACCAGACGCGTGGGCGATCCGGTTGGCCTCGAGCGCCGGCTCGGCGCGCACCTCGCCGCCTTCCCTGCGCCCGAGGCCGAGCCGTGGCTCGAACTCGGCTTGTTACGGCTCGAGCTGCTGCACCGCCCCGGCGCCGCGGCCGATGCGTTCGATGCGGCGCTCCGACGCGACGAGAATTCACTTCCCGCGCTGCGCGGGTTGCGCGCTGCGTGTGAACTGCTCGGGCGCTGGCAAGAAGTCGCTGGCACGCTCGAACGGGAACTCGCCGCGCGGCCGACTGCGCCCGCGAGCGAACGCGCCGCGCTATTCCGCCGCCTCGGCGAAGTCAGCTGGCGGCGGCTCGACGAGACCACGCGCGCGAGCCGCGCGTATGCGAGCGCGCTGGAAGCGGTCGCCAACGACCTCGCTTCGCTGCGCGCCCTCCAACAACTGTTCGAAGCGATGGAAGATTGGCGCGGCGCGCTCGATTTGTACGAGAGCGAAGTGGCCGTGCTCGGCGAGCAGGCGGAGCCGCAACGCCGGCGCGCGTGTTGGCTGCGCGCGGCGGAGATCGCGGCGCAGCGCACCCAAGAGGCGCCGCGCGCACTGCGTTGTTACGACGCCGCCGCGCGCATCGCTCCACTCGAGGGCGCCGGCCTCGCAGAACTCGCCGAAGTGCTGGCGCGCGTCGGCGAGCGCGAACGCTTCGTGACGACGTTCGCAGCGTGGATCGACGCACCCGATTCGCACGCGGACGCGGACAGCGAATTGCGGCTCGCGACTGCGCTCGAAGAACTGGAGAGGCTTGGCGATGCGCAGGCGCGGGCCGAGCGTGCCGCCGAGAAGGCGCCTAATCAGCCGGAGACGTGGGACCGGGTTGCGCAGCTGCGCGAGCGGCGCGGCCAGCGCGAAGGCGCTGCCGAGGCGTTCGCACGCGCCGCGGCGCTGCATAGCGGCGCTCCGGCAGCACAGCGCCGCATTCGAGCCGCGGACCTAATTGCCGAGCGCGATCCGGAGCGTTGCCGCGCGCTGCTCGAGCACGCCGCGCAGGACGAACCGCTCTCGGCGGAAGCGCTTGCGCGGCTCGCGCTCGCGGCTCGTGCCGCAGGCGACGTCGCGCGTTCGGAGCAGGCGGCGGAGCGCGCCGTCGCGCTCGCGAGCGGAGGAGCGCCCTGCGCGCCCGCACTGCGTCGCGACGCAGCGCTCGCCGGCGCGCGCAGCGCGCTTGCGCTCGACCACCTCACCGCCGCGGCGCGCCTGCTCGCAGACCTGCTCGCGCTCGAACCCGATCACGCAGAGGCGCTGGGGCAGCAGGGCCGCACGCTGCTGCGACTCGGCGACGTCGCCGGTGCGCGCCGCGCGCTCGCGCGTGCGCTCGAACTCGCGAGCGAGCCACGCGACCGAGCCGTGATGCTCGCTCTGCTCGGCGGCGCGGAAGCCGCCGCTCGCGCCACGGAGTTGGCGCTCAGTCATTATGGAGAAGCGCTCGCGATCGATGCCGGCCTCGAGGAGGCGCATGCGGGGCTGGTCCAGTTGCTGATGCACGAACAGCGCGAGGAGGCGGCGATCGCCGCACTGCTCGCTTGGGCGAGCCGCACGGTTCTGGCCACGGATCGCGCGCAGCGGCTGCTGCAGGCAGCGGAGCTCGAACTCGGACGCGCCGGGCGCGAAGCCGCGGCCGAAGCGTTGCTGCGGGATGCCGGGCAAGCCGACGCTTCGCACGCCGAGGTCTGGGCGCTACTCGCCGAGTTGCTCGCGAAGCAAGGCCGCTGGGCAGAAGTGATCGACGCGGCAACCGCTGGCGCTGCTGCGAGTGCTGACACGGCGCTGCGGAGCCGGCTCGACGCGCTGCGCGGACGGGCGCTCGAGCAGCGCGGAGATCTGCGCGAAGCGGCCGCCGCGTTCGCTGTCGCCTCGCGCGGCAGTCCGCGGGCCAGCGAGGCGGCGTTGTCGGCCGCTCGGTTGTTGCGCGGCCTCGGCGAGTGGCAACCCGCCGCAGAGGTATTACGGAGTTTCGCGGAACGCTCGCCGGAGGACGCTCGCTCTGCGCGCGCGACCGCGCTCCACCAACTCGGGCGCTTGCTCGCAGGGCCGCTCGAAGACGTCGACGGCGCGGTCGAGGTGTATCGCCAGGCCGCTGCGCTCGATCCGGATCGGCGCGAGTGCCGCGAGGCGCTCGCAGACTTGCTGCTGCATCGGCCGCGGTACTGGGACGAAGCGATCACCCGGCATCGAGAACTGCTCGCGGAGGACCCGACGCGGGTCGCGTCGCTGCGGGGGCTGCTGCGCATTGCGAGAGGGCGAGGCAACGCGAGCGCCGCGTCCGCAGGGCTGGTGTTATTGCGGGCGCTGGGAGCGGCGACCGCCGAGGAAGCGCGCGAGGCGCCGGCACGGCTGCCGTTCGCGATTGCCGCGCGCCCTGCCCTCGCAAACCCGAGCTTCGAGTTCGCGCGCAGGCTCGCGCAAGAGGCTTCGAGCGAACTCGGCGAAGCACTGGGCGGCGCCCAAGGCACGGCCGGGGCGCGCGAATTCGAGGATCCGAGTGCGCGCTTCCGTGCCGCCGTAACAGCTGCCGAGGGCGAGCTTTCCGCCCCCGCCCTGGTGCCGCTCGCGACTGCGGACCTCGCGAGCGCGCTGATCCTGCTCGCCGAACTCGGAGCGGAACTCGAGACGGTGTCTGCGGACGGCGCATTGGTAAACGCGCTCTCGCAGGCGCTCGGCTGGCGCGCGAAGAAGCGTCTCCGGCGCGCCCTCGAAGGCCACACCCCGGAAGAAGTCGCGTCGCTCGACTTCGCTGCCTGGCGCGGCGCCCTGCGCGGGCTCGCTAGTGCGGTGGTGATCGATCGGGGCGATTGCAATTTACGCGAGGCATTCGTGGCGTGGCTTCAGGCCGACGATCCCGAGGGCCCGCGCACGCTGGCGCCGGAGGCCGACTTGCGCGCGCGCATTCAGGCGCACGCCGAGGCGCGCGCGCTGCTGACCCACGCGATCGACGCATGGCTCGCCGGGTTTTGAGAGCGGGGGCGGCGCGATGAGCGAGCGCACAGCGGCGCCGCACAAGCGGCAGTTCAGGCGGCGCACGCTGCGTGTGCGCGTCGACTATCAGGTTGGCGGCGTGATTCGCTGCGAACTCGCCACCACGCTGGGCGCGGGCGGCATGTTCATCGAGAGCGAGGAGGCGGCGCCGAAGGGCACGCGGCTCAAACTACGATTCCGCTTGCCTGGGGGCAGCGAGCTTCACGAAATCGAGGGCCGCGTGGCCTGGGCGATGAGCGCGGACGCACCCGACGCTTCACCGTCGCGCATGCCCGGCATGGGCGTCGAGTTCACCGATTCGGTCGCGGCAGCTGCTCTCGCGCGCGAACTCGATCGGACGCCGGATCCCGCCAGCTAGGAGACCGACCCGAGATGGGCGGCTGAGCACGGGCGTCGCGGCGCCGCCCCAACAAGGCGCGTGACTGAGCCGTAGCTCTTGCTACGGCGCAAGGAGCGCAACGCAGTGGGGGCGGATGTCGCGGCGTCCGGGCCGACCCGTCCCACTCTTGGGTCGGTCTCCCTAAGCCGTCGCCGCGATCGTCAGTTCTTCGGCGACCTGTGGGATGCTGGACGCGTACGAGGTATCGATCGTCCACGCTTCGGGCGTCGCGAGAATGCGTTCGACGAGCTGCTGATGGAGGGCGTGGCCACCGCGTTCGACGTCGACGTGTCCGAGCAGCGGCACGCCGAGCAGCGCTAGATCGCCCACCAGGTCGAGCGCCTTGTGGCGCACGAACTCGTCCGCGAAGCGCAGGCCGCCGGCGTTGAGGACGCGCGTCTCATCGAGCACGACCGTGTTCTCGAGGCTGCCGCCGCGCGCGAGGCCCCCGCGCCAAAGCGCCTCGACCTCGTGCAGAAAGCCGAAGGTGCGGGCGCGCGCGAGTTCTCGCTCGAAGTTCGCGCCGTCGATCACGAGAGAATCGATGCGCTGCTTACCGATCGCCGGATGCGGGTACTCCACGAAGTACGAAACCGTGAGCTGCGGCGCCGGGGAGACGCGGATCGCGCGGTCGCCGTCGCGCATTGAGATCGGCTTGCGGATGCGGATCACGCGGCGCGCGACTTGCTGGTCGAAAATGCACGCGTTGCGAAGCATCGCGACGAACGGCGCTGCGCTGCCGTCCATCACCGGAATTTCGGGTCCATCGACCTCGATGCGCAGGTTGTCGATGCCGAGAGCCACCGCGGCTGCGAGCAGGTGCTCGACCGTCCCGATCGTGGCATCGCCTCGGGCGAGTGTTGTGGCGAGCCGAGTAGATGCGAGAGCCGTGCGACGCGCAGGGATCTCGACCGAGTGCGGGAGATCCGTGCGAACGAAGACGATGCCCGTGCCGGGGCGCGCTGGATAAAGCGAGACGTGAGCGGGAGCGCCTGAGTGCAGGCCAACGCCGGCGCAGGTTGCCTTCTCGGAAATCGTCTTCTGGCTCACCCGTTTCCCCCTGGTCTCGCTCGGCCGGACACACCGGAAGCGGCCATCCTCACCTCGCAGCTGACCAACCCGCGTAGCAATCGTTGTGCCGCCGTAGAGTCTCGGGCGCGTGGGGCCGGGAACTCGGCTTTCGCCAGCAACCGCAACGGCTTGGCGTGACCTGGATCACAAGTTGAAGCGCCGAGTGGCTGTCCGACTGTGATTCGCCCGTCACGAGCGTGACGAAACGGTTACGAAAACGTGAGGGCGATCCCGCTAGCGGATGCCGATCTGCCGAAGCGCCGTGAGGATGTCCTGCGCACTCTGAGGACGGGCCGCCGGATCTTTCGCGAGGCAGCTCAGAATCAGTTCCGCGAGCGGGGCCGGCACGTCGGCGCGAATCGAGCGCGGGTCCGGCGGAGCGGTGTGCACATGGTGATAGGGCACGTTGCCTTCGCGGAACGGCAGCGTGCCGGTCGCGAGCTCGAAAGCAGTTACGCCAAGGCTGTACAGGTCAGAGCGATGGTCCACGCTCTCGCCGGTCGTCTGCTCGGGGCTCATGTAATAGGGCGTCCCCGAAACGAGCGTCGTGTGATTCATCACTTCCTCGATCACCTTCGCGAGGCCGAAATCCATGATCTTGGCCTTCTTGTCGCGGGTCCACATTGTGTTCGCGGTCTTGATGTCGCGGTGCACGATCTTGTGCGCGTGGGCGTACTGGAGGCCCTCGCACACCTGAACCAGCACGTGCACGATCGCGCGCGGCGCCAGCGGCCCGCGCTGCCGCACGATCGCCTTTAGCGTGGTGCCGTCGACGTACTCCATCGCGATGTAGGTACGGCCATCTTGCTCGCCCGCGTCGTACACCGTCACGATGTTCGGGTGGTTCAGCTTCGCCGCGGCCTTCGCTTCGCGCAGGAAGTTCCGCAGCGCTTGCGGGTTGTCGCGCAACTGGTCGGGCAAAACCTTGAGCGCGACCGTGCGGTCGAGCACGAGATCGGTGGCCTTGTAGACGATGCCCATGCCGCCGCGGCCGAGCTCTCCGTCGATTCGGTAACGCGCGGCGCGCGCCTCGCCGGGCTTCGAATCCGTCAGGCCTGGGACGCCCGAGGTCGCGGCCTGGGCCGCCGCGAGCGTTCGTAACGACTCGAGCCGCGCGTCGACATCGCGGAAGTGGTAGTCGATCGCGAGAATTTTCTCGTAGACCTCGATGGCTTGGGTCGGTTGGCCCGCCGCTTCGTGCATGGCTGCGAGCTGGTAGTAGAGCTCGATGTTCGCCGGCGAGAGCGCGTCGCCCGCGATCGCCTGCTCGATCTTCTTGCGCGCAAGACTGTGCTTGCCCTTCTTGCGGAAGACCTCGCCGAGCAGGGCTGCGGCTTCGCGGAAGTCCGGCGAATCAGCGCCGACTTGCTGGAGCAGCTTGATCGCATCCTCGTCGTGCTCGTCTTTCGCGAGCACTCGCGCGGCTGCGAGGTGCGCGCCGGCCTGCGCGAGGTAGCGGGCCTCGCGGCGCGAATCGCCGAGCTGCAGAGCGCACTCGGCCGCCTCCTTGAAGTGACGCGCCTTCTCGTAGTTGACGGCCGCGCGATCCCATTCCTCGGCGAGCCGGAACATCTCTGCGCCGCGCACCGAATCGCCGCCGCGCTCATAACACTCGCCTGCGCGCTTCCAGTCTTCGAGGTTGCGGTAGAGGTCTGCGGCGGCGCCGAAGTCGCCGGCCTCGCAAAGCAGTTGCGCGGCCTCCCCTTCGCGGCCTTTTTCGCGCAGGTGCTCGCCCAGCATCTGGGCCGCGGCGCCGTTCTCGCCGAGCCGGCGCAGCGCTTCCGCCGCCTTCGGTACGTCGCCTGCGCGCTGGTGGTATTCCGCCGCGCGCTCGTCGAGGCCGCCACGCTCGGCGAGTTCCGCGGCGGCCCCCCAGAGCTCGCCGTTCACGAGGGCCTTTAGCGCCGGCTCGATATTCCCCGCTTCCTCGTGAAGCTTTGCCGCTTGCAGCACGAGCTTCTTGAGTTCGCGGGCCTTCTCGCGGTCTTGCCCGATGGTCGGGGACGCGAGTTCTTCCTCTAGCGCCTTCTCGACCGCCTCTGCGGCGCGCGCCCACGCTTGCACTTTGAGGAACGACTGCGCCGCGTGCCGGTAGAACTCGCAGCGCATGAAGCACTCGCCCGCGAGGAGCAGCATGCCCGCCTTTTCGTACATCTCGGCGGCGACGCTCATCTTGCCGCCCTTCCGATAACAATCGGCGGCCTTCTCCCACTGGCTCTGCATGGCGTACAGCGCGGCCGCGTTCTCGAACTTGCCGGCTTGGACGAGCAGCGCCGCGGCGTCGTCGTAGCGGTTCTGGTCGCGCCGTACGTCCGCGGCCTTCTCGAGCTCGCGCGCCTCGATGAAATACTTGACCGCTGCCTCGTGCAGCCCGCTCTCGGCGCACAGCTCGCCGGCGCCGAGCAGGTCGCCGTCCTTTGCGAGCTTCGCGGCCAACTTCTCAGCCTTCTTCGACAAGCGCGCATCTGCCTTCGGCGCGGCGGCGCCCGGCTTCGGAGCCGCCTGCTCGCGCTCGCGATCAGAGGCTGCGGGCGCGAACATCAGACCCGCGAAACCCAGCGCGAGGATGGCGCCACCGGCGGGCACTCCCACGAGGTGCTTCGCGAACTCCACCACGCCCGCCGCTCCGAGCGCGAGCTGCACCCAAGAATCGAACGCCACCATCGCCGCATGCTCGGGGGCGAGCGCGCTGCCGAGCCCCCAAGCGCCGAGCGCGAGGCAGACGAGCGCAAGCGAGAGTGTGATCGCGCGGACCATCGGGCCCGTATCGGCGAATCGCCCCGGGAGGCTGAGGGTTTGTGCCGGTTACTTGCCGACGCAGGGCAGGGGGCAAAAGAGGGCGGACGCTTCGCGTCCGCGGCTACCGCGTTGACTTCGCTCGCCTCCGGCTCGCTGCGCGCGGCGAAGCGCCGCCTAGCTAGAAGAGGTGCCCTTGCCGGCCAACGCTCGGGACTGGCACCCCGAGGTGCTCGAACGCACGGCGGGTTGCGACGCGGCCGCGGGGCGTGCGATCGAGGAAGCCGCCCTGAATCAGGAACGGCTCGATCAAATCCTCGATCGTGCCGCGGTCCTCGGAGAGCGCAGCGGCCAGTGTCTCGACCCCAACCGGGCCGCCGCCGAACTTTTCGATCAGCGTGAGTAGCAGCGCGCGGTCGAGTTTGTCGAAGCCGGCCTCGTCAACATCGAGGCGTTCGAGCGCGTAACGGGCGACTTCGGCGCTGATCGCTGCGCCCGCGCCGTTGTCGACCGACGAGAAATCGCGCACGCGGCGAAGCAGCCGATTCGCGATGCGCGGTGTGCCGCGCGAGCGCTGCGCGATCTCGCCCGCTGCATCGCTCGCGAGCCCGATGCCGAGCACGCGCGACGAGCGCGTGAGCACGCCGACCAGATCCGCGGCGGGGTAGTAGTCGAGGCGCGCGGACCAACCGAAGCGGTCGCGCAGCGGCGAGCTGAGCAAGCCGGCGCGCGTGGTCGCGCCGACCAGCGTGAAGTGCGGCACGTCGATGCGCAGCGAGCGCGCGGTCGGCCCCTGCCCGATCAGCACATCGAGCTGGAAATCCTCCATCGCGGGGTAGAGCACCTCTTCGACGGCGGCCGGCAGGCGGTGGATCTCGTCGATGAAGAGCACGTCGCCGGTCTCGAGGTTCGAGAGCAGCGCCGCGAGATCGCTGGCGCGCTCGAGCACGGGGCCGCTGGTGGCGCGGAACTGCGCGCCCATTTCGCGGGCGACGATGCGCGCGAGCGAGGTCTTGCCGAGGCCGGGCGGGCCGTAGAACAGCAGGTGGTCGAGAGATTCGCCGCGCTGTTTCGCGGCTGCGATGAAGACCGCGAGGTTCTCGCGCAGGCGGTTCTGCCCGACCATCTCGGCGAGCGTCTGCGGGCGCAGCGTATCTTCGAAGCCGGCTTCGCCGGGCAGCGGATCCCGCGCGAGCGGACTGCGCTCGGCGCTCTCGCTCATCGCGCGAGCCTGCGCAGCGCGGCGCGCACGAGCTCTGCGATCGGCGTCTCAGCGCCGTGCTCGGCCAGCACCTCGTCGGCGACGCGCTCGGCCTTCGGCCGCGCGGTCTGCAGATTGAGCAGCGCCGAGACGAGCTGCTCGCGCACGGCGTCTGCTTCGCTGACGGCCGCGCGCGACGGCGCGGCGCCTCCCGCAAAGGCAGCCAGCTCATCGACGCGGTCGCGCAGCTCGACGCAGATCTTCTCCGCGAGCTTCGCGCCCACGCCCGGCACGCCGCGCAGCGTGGCGTGATCGCTCGCGCGAATCGCGCGCACGAGTGCGCTCGCCTCGATGCCCGAGAGGATGCGCTGCGCGAGCTTCGGGCCGACGCCGCTGGCGTGCAGTAACAACTCGAAGGCGGCGCGCTCGAACTCCGTCGCGAAGCCGAACAGCACCAGCGCGTCCTCGCGCACGTGCGTGTAGATGCGCAGCGCGACGGTCTTCCCCTCGTCGGGCAGTTGCCCGAACGTCGAGAGCGGGATCCAGGCCTCGTAGCCGACGCCGCGCACGTCGATCACCACGCGCGTCGGCGTGCGTTCCAAGAGCGTGCCCTCGAGCCGCGCGATCATCGCGCCGTCCGCAGCACGAACTGCGCGGCGCGCGGGCGTCCGCGTTTGCGCGAGGCGCTCTCCGCCCACAGCCGCCGCGCTTCGCTCGCAGTCGCGCTCGCGGGCGAACGCTCTTCCGCGCCCTGCGCGCGCAGCAGCGCGCCGTCCATGTGCGCGCGGCAGATCGCAGCCGCGAGCGCATCCGCAGCATCGCGCGCGGGCAGCGTCTCGAGCGCGAGCAGCCGCCGAACCATCGCCTGCAGCTGCGGCTTCGCCGCTGCGCCAGAACCCGTTACAGCCAGCTTGATCGCCTGCGGCGAAAGCTCTTCAAAGGGCAAGCCCGCCGCGCCAATCGCCGCGAGCGCAACACCGCGCGCCTGCCCCAGCACCAGCGCCGAACGCGGACTCGCCGCCACGAAGATCTTCTCGATCGCAACGTGCGTCGGCGCGTGCAGCTCGATCAGAGCGACCACCCCCGCGTGAATCTCCGCGAGCCGCAGCGCCATCGACTGCCCGCGCAGCGGGCGCAGCGTGCCGTGCGCAACATGAACAAGCCGCGCGCCATCACACTCCACGACGCCAAACCCCGTCGCGTTGCTGCCCGGATCAATCCCAAGAATCCGCACTGGGCACCTAATGGCGAGGAGAAAAAACGCGCGGGGGGATCAGCGCGCTTCGCACTGTAACGAGCGCCGGCGCCACGAAGCGAGCAGCGCGAACGAAATCACTCGAAGCCCAGCCGCAGCGAAACAAAGCACGCGCTGACCTCGA
>JANNRF010000444.1:0-15569 GCA_031401135.1 Deltaproteobacteria bacterium
GGCGTCCCAGTGCTCAACTACGAGCCGCGGATCGAGCAGCATTCCGACCGAGACGAAGAAGATCGCCGCGAACAGGTCGCGGACCGGGTGAACGAGTCGCTCGACGGCACGGACGTCACCGGCTTCGGCGATCAACGAACCAGCGACGAAAGCTCCGAGCGCGACCGAGTAGCCGAGCGACTGCACGATCAGTGCGAACGCGAAGCAGATCCCGAGGCTGGCGACGAGCGTGGTTTCAGCACGGCCGATTCGCAGCACGGCGCGCATGGCGCGCGGGACTACCACGAGGCCGATCGCGAACACGAGCGCGAGCAATGCCGCCAAGCGCCCGGCCGCGCGCGCCAGCTCGTCCCAGGAAAGCGCGGCGCTCAGCGCAGCCGCGGGCAGCAGCGCAAGCATCAGGATCGCGAGGAAATCCTCCGCGATGAGCACGCCGACCACACGTTCTCGCAAGCCCGCGCGAACGCCGAGTTCGTCGAAGGAGCGCACGATCACGGTGGTCGACGAGATCGCGAGCAGGGCGCCGCTGAAAATGCACTCGCGCGGGCTGAAGCCGAGCAACTCTCCCGCGCTGAAGCCGAGCCAGAACATCGCGCTGCATTCGAACAGCGCGGTGAGGCCCGCGGTCGGTGCGAGCTGCGCGAGCCGGCGCACGCGGAACTCGAGCCCGAGCGAGAACATCAGCAAGATCACGCCGAGTTCTGAGAGCGTTTGCACGATCGCGCGATCCGCCACGAGCGGCACGGGCACGTGCGGGCCGACGACCAGCCCGGCCAGCACGTAGCCGAGCACGGCCGGCTGTTTCAGCCTCTGGCTGACCACGGACATCACGCCCGCCACGCACAGCACGGTGGCGAGCGCAGTCAGAAATTCGTGCGCGCCGTTCATGGCCGCCCGCGTTCTACCGCATGGGTCGGCGTCAAGCTCGGAAGCGATCCCAATCGATGCGCAGCTTTCGCATGCGCGCGCGCAGCGTGTGCGGGTTGATTGCGAGCAGCGTCGCCGCGCCACGCACGCCTTCGACGCGTCCGCGCGTGCGCTCGAGT
Organism: Deltaproteobacteria bacterium; assembly: GCA_031401135.1. Taxonomy (GTDB): domain Bacteria; phylum Myxococcota_A; class UBA9160; order UBA9160; family UBA6930; genus VGRF01. Next base: position 1,047 of record JANNRF010000444.1, read on the forward strand.
GCGCACTCGGGGTCGAGCCCAACGCGAAATGAAGGTGCGTGAGCGAACGCGGCGGCCAATCAGCGCGGTTTCGCCTCCGCCCGAAACTTCGCGAACGCCTCACCCTCCCACGCGCGGTGCTCGCCCTTCGCGTATGCCTGCGCGTTGCGCCAATAATTCCAGGCGTTCTCGCGGTTCTCGGCGCTGAAGTCGCGCTGCTTGATCACCTTGGCGGGCACACCGGCCACGAGCGAGTGCGCCGGCACGAGCGTCTTCTCGCGCACGACGGCCCCCGGCGCGACGATCGAGCCGCGCCCGATCACGGCGCCGTCCATCACGATCGCGCCGATCCCGATCAGGCAGTCGTCCTCGATCGTGCAGCCGTGAATCACGGCGCGGTGCGTGATCGAGCACATGTCGCCGATCACGGTCGCGTCGTCGTAGCCGACGTGAATCATCGTGAAGTCTTGGATGTTGGTGCTCCGGCCGATCGAGACGTGCTGGCACTCGGCGCGGATCACGCTGTTAGGCCAGAGCGACGAGCCTTCGCCGATCGAGACTGTCCCGTAGATCTGCACGCCCGGTGCGATGAAGACGCTCGGGTGAATCGACTGCACGCTCACTCCTTCGACGAGCGCGGCGCGTTCGCGTGCGCCGCCGCAGTTGTCTTCGCGATGCGCAGGGCGCGAAAGCCGCGCGCGGCGAGAAGCTGCGGGATTCCTTGCTCGCCCACCATGTGCCCGGCGCCGATCGCGACGAACCAGCGGCCGCCGCCGTCTACGAGCGCCGCGATCTCATCCGCGAAGGCGCGGTTGCGCGCGAAGTAGATCGCCTCGAAGAACTCCGCTGCGCCCGGGCCGCTCGGGCTCGCAAACACTTCGCGAGCGAGCGCCTCGAGATCGCCGCGTTGCCAGGCGCTTGCGAGCAGGTCGACGGAGCCGACCCGCTCTCCGCCGGTCGCCGCGTCGCGCAGTAACAACTCCTGCGTCGCGAGCGGCAGCGCGTCGAGCCGCTCGAGTTGCTCGCGCACCGTCTCGAGCCCGCGCGTGGGCTTGCTCGCGGTCGCGGCGCTCGCGATCAGCGCGTGCTCGACGCCGGCTTCCTGCGAGAAACCCTCGCTCGCGAGCTGGTCGCTCGTGAGCATGAAAGTCACCACCCAAGGTTCGAAGGCCTCCCATTCCGCGATCGGCAGCTTGCGCTCGCGGAGCGCTGCATCGACAGCGCGCGCGGTTTCGGCGCTGACGAAATCGCGGAACGTCTTGCCTGCCGGTGCGCGCCCGCGCTCGGCGATCACACTGATTACGGCGTGAGGCGTCAGCTCCGCGGGCGCGACTTCGAGCACGATCTCGTCCGCGGCTGCCCTCGCTGTCTCGATCGCGGGGTCGAGCGCGAGCGCCTCCTTCGCAAGATGCATAGTGCCGAGCAAGTGCGCGCTGCCGCCCGCGCCATCAGCGCGCTCGATGCGCCAGAACACGAGCATGCCCGTATCGAGCGGCGGCGCGGGCGGCGCCGCGCATGCGGCGAGCGATGCGACGGCGAGCAGCAGCGTGAGTGCGAGGCGAGCGCGGAGAGTGAGCAGCGGTTTTTTGGGCATGTGCGCGCCTATGTTACGGCGCTACTTCACTCGCCAAGGGAGACTCGAGATGCGCGCCGTCGTGGTCGATCGCTGGATGGAGCCGGGAGAGCTGCGCGTCTCGGAGGCGCCGGAACCGCAGCTGCGGCCCGGCGCGCTCGCGATCGATGTCAAAGCCGCGGGCTGCAACTTCTTCGACATCCTGATGGTGCAGGGCCGCTACCAGTCGAAGCCGCTGTTTCCGTTCGTGCCGGGCGCGGAGCTTTCGGGCGTGGTCTCGGCGCTCGGCGAGTGCGTGCGCGGCTTCGCGGTGGGCGACCGCGTGCTCGCGGGCGCGGGGCTCTCGGCATTCGCGGAGCGCGCCGTGGTTTCCGCAGGCGCGGCGCACAAGCTGCCCGCGGGCATGAGCTTCGCCGAGGGCGCAGCGCTGCCGACCATCTACCCGACTTCGTACGCGGGCCTCGTCTTCCGCGCGCATCTCGCGCAGGGCGAGACGTTGCTGGTGCACGCGGCCGCGGGCGGCGTGGGCAGCGCGGCGGTGCAGATCGGCCGCGCACTCGGCGCGCGCGTAATTGCGACCGCCTCGGGCGAGGAGAAGCTGAAGGTGGCGCGCGAGGCCGGCGCCGACGTCGCGATCGACTACACGCGCGAAGACTGGGTGGCACGCGTGCTGGAAGAAACCGGCGGCCGCGGCGCCGACGTGATCTACGACTCGGTCGGCGGCGAGATTTTCGACAAGTCCCTCAAGTGCATCGCCTGGAACGGGCGGCTGCTGGTGATCGGCTTCGCGGGCGGCGAGATCCCGAGCGTGAAGGTCAACCGCATCCTGCTGAAGAACGTCGCGGTGGTCGGCCTGCACTGGGGCGCCTACGCGAAGTTCGAGCCCGAACGCATCCCGGAGACCTACCGCGCGCTCTTCGACCTGTACGCCGAGGGCAAGATCAAGCCGCTGATCTACCGCGAGTACCCGCTCGCCGAAGTCTCCGCCGCACTCGCCGCGCTCGGCTCCCGCCAGAGTTGGGGGAAGGTGATCCTGACGCCCTGAACCCCTCTAGAGATAGGAAGCACGCCTCTCGCCCCACGGGGGCTGCGACGAAAATCTGAGGCGGCGCGTGGCGTTCAACGAGGCGCTCGCCTAGCTTGCCCCGCCTTCGCGCCGCCCGGTGAGATTCTCTGCCGCCGGACGCGGGCGCACTCTTTGGAGACCTGTTCATGGCCAAGCTTTCGCAAGTTCTGCGCGACCAGAAGCGGTCACGCCTGATCAAGAAGCACTCGGCGAAGCGCGCGGAACTCCGCGCCAAGCTGAATGACGCAAACGTCTCGCTCGAGGAGAAGTTCGCGGTGCAGGAAGCGTTCGCGAAGCTGCCGCGCAACTCGTGCATCACGCGGCTCTCGCGCCGTTGCCGCATCACCGGCCGCTCGCACGCCGTCTACAGGAAGTTTGGCGTGTCGCGCATCATGCTGCGCGAGATGGCGCTGAAGGGCGAGCTGCCCGGCGTGCGCAAGGCGAGCTGGTAGTCGCCATGAAGGAAGGCATTCACCCCGCGTATCACACGGTCGTGTTCGTGGACAACGCGACCGGCCGCGAGTGGGTTTCGCGCTCGACGAAGACGGCGTCCACCACACGCGAGCTCGACGGCGAGCAGGTTCCGGTGATCCACCTCGAAATCTCCGCCGAGAGCCATCCGTTCTGGACTGGCCAGCAGCGCAATCTCGATACCGAAGGCCGCGTCGACCGCTTCAACAAGCGTTACGCGCGCAAGGGAGCCTGAGCGATGCCGCGCCGCTGCCACCTGACGGGCTCGAAAGTCCACTCGGGCCAGAACGTTTCGCACTCGAACCGCAAGTCGAAGCGCACCTTCGATCCGAATCTTCAGCGCGTCCACCTAATGAGCAACGCGCTCGGCCGGCAAGTCCCCATTCGCGTGACGACGCGCGCGCTGCGCTCGGTCACGAAGGTCGGCGGGCTCGATGCGTTCCTGCTCGGCACTCACGACGCGAAGTTGCCGCCCGAGGGCCTCTCGCTGAAGCGGGATATTCAGCGCGCGCTCCGGTAGCGCGCGAGATCGCTCGCGCCTGATCTAGCGTGGCTCCTTCTTCTGGAAGGAGCCGCGCATGCAGATCGATCCGCGCTTGTTTTTGCCCGATGCGATCGACGCTTCGACTCGCGCGGCGAACGAGATGCTCGAGAAGTTGCTGGCGCAGGCGCCGCCGATGAACTCGCAGGCGCCCGCGCAGATTCGCGCGGCGCGGCTTTCGGGCGCGGGCATGTTTCCGCCGCCGGTGTTGTTGCCGCACGCTGAGACGCGCGCGATTCGCGGGCCGGCGGGCGAGGTGAAGCTGCGCATCTTCCGGCACCCCGAGCCGCGCGGCGTCTATCTGCACATTCACGGCGGCGGCTGGACGCTGGGCGCAGCGGACCAACAAGATGTGATGCTCGATGCGATCTCGAAAGCCGCGCGCGCGACGGTGGTGAGCGTCGAGTACCGGCTTGCGCCGGAGCACCCGTATCCGGCGGGACCTGATGACTGCGAGGCCGCGGCGCTCTGGCTCGTGGAGAACGCGAGGCGCGAGTTCGGCAGCGAGCGGCTCGCGATCGGCGGCGAATCCGCGGGCGCGCACCTCTCCGCGGTGACGCTGTTGCGCTTGCGCGATCGCCACCGCGCGACGCCGTTCTGCGCCGCGAATCTGGTCTACGGTTGTTACGACCTCGGCATGACGCCGAGCGCGCGCCGCTGGGGCGAGCGCAACCTCGTGCTCTCGACGCCGATCATCGCGTGGTTCACGGACCACTTCGTGCCGGACGCCGGGCGCCGCGCCGGTCCGGACGCCTCGCCGCTGCACGCGGATCTGCGCGGTATGCCGCCAGCTCTCTTCACAGTCGGCACGCTCGACCCGCTGCTCGACGACACGCTGTTCATGGCGCCGCGCTGGCTTGCGGCGGGCAACCCCGCGGAGCTCGCCATCTACCCCGGCGGCGTGCACGGCTTCAATCTGTTCCCGCTTCCGCTCGGCGCCGCGGCATTGCGCCGGAGCGAATCCTTCCTCGCCGCTGCCCTCGGAGAAAACACGTGAGCGATTACAAGTTCATCCTGCTCGACGATCCGCGCCCGAAGCTTCGGCGCATCACACTGAACCGGCCTGAGAAGCGCAACGCGCTCGGCAACCCGCTGCGCAGCGAGTTGTTCCACGCACTCGAGGCCGCGGACCGCGACGAGAGCGTGCACGTCACGATCATTCGCGGCGCGGGGACGTGCTTCTCCGCCGGCTACGACCTCGGCGGCAATAACACCAAGGACCAGCCGTTCTTCACGGCTGGCGGCGACGGCTTCTGGCCGCGGCACGTCGTCGACGGCGCGTTCCGGATCTGGGATCTCGCGAAACCCGTGATCGCGCAGGTGCACGGCTACTGCCTCGCGGGCGGCTCGGAGCTGATGAGCGCCTGCGATCTCGTCTACGTCAGCGAGGACGCGCAGATCGGCTACCCGCCGGTGCGCCTAATGAGCCCGCCCGACAACCAGTTCCACGCTTGGCTCGCGGGCATGCGCAACGCGATGGAACTCATGCTGACGGGCGACTCGATCGACGGGCATGAGGCGGTGCGCATGGGGCTCGCGAATCGCTGCTTCAAGAACGAGGAGCTCGAGGCGCGCGTGCTCGATCAGGCGGAGCGCGTGGCGAAGATTCCGCCGGATTTGCAGCAACTGAACAAGCGCTCGATCCACCGTGCGATGGAGATCATGGGGATTCGGGCGGCGATCAAGGCGGGGACGGAGATCCAGGCGCTGGCGTTTCATCAGAAATCTTCGCGCGAGTACTTCAAAGAGTTTGCGAAAGGGGTCACGCACGCGCTTTCGGCGCGGGATGCGAAGTTCGGGGATTATCGGGAGCGGAAGAAGTAGGACGGGTGCGCGTCGCGCGAGCGGAGCTCGCGGCGCGGGGTGCGCGAGAGGTTGCTCGGAGCTGCTGCAGCCGGCGCCGCTGCGCTGCGCGGCTGAGCTGCTCGCACGCGTTGGTGCTGGCGAGCGGCGTTCGCTGTTAGGCGCGGCGCGCGGGGGTTCAGCCGTTCAGGCGCACCACGGCCGTGCCCGGCGTCGTGTTCTGGCCTTTCGCGTTCTTCACCCACAGCTCGACTTCGGCGAGCCGCTTGCCGGCTTCTTCCCACTTGCGCGTGACTTTGCCGCCGAGCGTCATCTCGCTGTCGGGCATGTCCATGCCGCGGTACTGGCACGAGAGCTTCTGGATGCGGCCGCCGTGATCGAGCCAGTTCGAGACCAGCTCGCCGAGCGCGGCGTATTTGAAGCGCCCGTGCACGATGATCGAGCCGATCGCCTTCGACTGCGGGAAGTTGAAGTCGTGGTGCAGCGGGTTGAAGTCGCCGCCGCCAGCTGCGTACTTCACGAGCTGGGTCACGCCCGGCTTCTTCTTCAGCACGGGAATCTCGTCGCCTTCTTTGAACGCGTCCCAAGTGAGGGGCATCGCGGTTCTCCTTGTTATGGCTAGTAAAACAAACCTTGCGAGCGCTGCGTCGCCACCACGCGGCCGTGTTGGTTCTTCACGGTCGTGACGTTGGTGACGATCAGCATCTCGCCGATCGCCTTGCTCTCGCGCGTCGAGAGATCTGCGACCTGAGAGGTCACGGTCAGCGTGTCGCCGGCGCAGATGTCTTCGAAGTATTCCGTCTCGGCGCCGCCGTCGAGCACGTTCTTTAGGCCGTGCTCGAGGCGCGGGCCCGGCAGCATGGGCTGGCCGAAGGTGTCGTTGCTCTTGCCGGGAATGAAGATCGGTGTGCCGAAGTACGTCGCCGGCGCGGGCAGGCTGCGATAGCCGGCTTTCTTGGCGACATCCTCGACGAAGTAGACGTGATCGACGTAGCCGACGCCGCGCGCGAACGAGCGCACGCTGGTGGTCGTCACCTCGTGCGTCCAAGGCGGCGACTCAACGCCGATTACGGCGCGCATCGCGGGTGTGATCTCGAGCTTTGCCATTGCGGGAGTCCTCCTGAGAAATGAGGCGAACCACCGTACACCAAGCGCGCGCCCGCTCGCCCCGCCCGAATCAGCGCCCGCGGTAAACCGGCTCGCGTTTCTCGGCGAATGCGCGCGGCCCTTCGCGCGCGTCCTCGGAGAGCATCACGGGCCCAGAGTTGCGCGCCTCGATCGCGAACGCGCCCTCGAGCGCGATGCCGCTCGTTTCGAGCGCGGTGCGCTTGATCGCGCGCAGCGCGAGCGGCCCGTTGCGTGCGAGCCGCGCCGCGAACGCCTCGACCACGGGCACGAGCTCGCTCGGCTCAACGAGGCGATTCACCAGCCCGAGGGCAAGCGCCTCGCTCGCCGGAATCGGCTCGCCCGTCAGCAGGATCTCCATCGCGCGTGCCCAGGGAATCTGGCGCGCGAGCCTCACCATCGAGCCGCCGCCGGGCACGAGCGCGCGCTGCACCTCGGTGAGCCCGAAGCGCGCGTGCTTCACCGCAACGCGGATGTCGCAGGCGAGCATCAACTCGAAGCCGCCCGCCAGCGCGTCGCCGTTGATCGCAGCGATCAGCGGCTTGTCGATCGCGAAGTCCTTCATCAGTGCGGCTTGCATCACGCTCGGGTCGGCGAGCACGCGCCGATCCCATTCGTCCTGCGGCTGGCGCCCGCCGGTCCAGAGCGGGAGCAAGCGCTTCAAGTCGCCGCCGGACGTGAACATTTGTGAGCCGGCGCCCGTGAGAACGCCGAGCCGCAGCGCGTCGTCTTCGCGCAATTCGCGCAGCGCGTCGGCGAGGCGGCAGATCGCCTCCGGGCTGAGCGCATTCTTCACTTCGGGACGATTGAAGGTGATCCACGCAACGCCGTCGCGTTTTTCGAAGAGCAAGTCGGGCATGCGGCGCACGCTAGCGGCGCTTCGCCGCGCGCAGCGACGCGAAGCCGAGCGAAGTAAACGCGGTAGCCGCGGGCGCGCAGCGTCCGCCAGCGGCCCCACTGGATCGCTGCGCCGCGCGCCGCCACGTTGTGAGAGACTGCACCGCATCTCGCGCGCCTCGGAGTTCCCCTCGTGAGCATCACCACGCAGATCGCACTGCTCTGGCTCGCGTTCACCGCCACGCATCTCGGGCTCGCGAGTTCGCGCGTCGAGCCGCGCCTGCGCGCGAAGCTCGGCGGTCCCGCGTTCCTCGGCCTGTACTCGCTGGTCGCGCTCGCGATCTTTCTGCCGCTCGCGCAGATCTATTTCTCGAATCGTCACGCGGGTGAGTGGCTCTGGGCGATCTCGGTCGGCCCGCTGCTCCGCGCGGCGCTCTACGCCCTAATGACTATCGGCCTCGTGCTGACAGTCGGCTCGCTCGTAAAGCCGAGCCCCGCAGCGATCGCGCCGGGCAGCGGCGAGGTTGCGGGCGTCTACCGCGTGACGCGACACCCGATGGTGTTCGGCCTCGCGTTGATCTGGGCGCTCCACCTAATCCCCAACGCCAGCAGCGCCGACGTCGCGTTCTTCGGCGGCTTCGTCGCGTTCTCGCTGGCGGGCGCGTGGCACCAGGACGCGCGCAAGCTGCACGCGCCGCCACCCGGCTTCGCCGCGTTCCACGCCGCGACTGCCTTCCTCCCGTTCACACGCGTGGGCGCACTGCGCGGCCTGCGCGAGATCCCGCTGCTCGTCTGGGCGCTCGGCGGAATTGCCTCGCTGGCCGCGCGTTGGTTCCATCCCCAAGGCATCTGGCCTTAGGCGGTCGCTGCGCGCGGCGAAGCGCCGCTTGCTAGCTCCGTCTCTGCCACGACTCCGAGAAGAACCAGTCGAGCGCTTCGGGTTGGAACTCGCTCGGGGGCCAGTGCCGGCCGCCCTCGTCGACTACGAACGTGAGGGCGCAGCCGAGTTCTTCGAGGTGGCGCTTCATCGGCAGCGCGACTTGCTCGAACGGGAACAGCTCGTCGTGGGTGCCGTACTCGAGGAACACCGCGGGCCGCTGTGTGCCCGGCTCGGCCACGTCGCTCTCGAGCGCGAGAAAGCCCGCGGCCCACGCCATCACGGCGCAAAAAATCCCCGGGTTCGAGAGCCCTACCGAGAGCCCGTAGCTCGCGCCGTCCGAGTAACCGATCAGCCCCTGGCGCGCGCGATCGACCGGGTAGCGGCGGTAGATCAGGTCGTAGGCGTACTCGAAGAAATCGAGGTCGGGCCGCGCCGAGGGCGCGTCGCCCGTGAGCGCAGCGCCGCCCTGAATGCCGAGCGCGATCAAATCCCAGGTCATATGGAACGAGCGCGCCACGAGCACGAGGGCCTGACGCTGCTCTGCCTCGTGCCGGTACGCGCGCATCAGCGCTTCGTCCTGCCTGCCCGCGCCGTGCAGCACCGTCAGCAGCGGATAGCTGCGTGCGGGGTCGATCTCGTCGGGCGTATAGAGCGCCGCGCGCTGCGGGCCGCGCTCGATCCACACGAGGCCGGTGGGCACTTCGAAATCGACAGACTCGGGCGCGCGGTGGGCGATCCTCAGCTTCAAGCTGTCCATCGCGAGAGCGTGCACCCGGATCGCCGAATCCGCCCGCGATCGCGCATCGCGTCTACCGGCGCCCGAGGGTGTCGCTTAGCTTCCCGCGCCACTCGGGGGTCGCCTTGCGACGATTCGTACTCTTTTCAGCGCTGCTTCTCGCGGCGTGCAGCAACTCGAAGCCGATCAAGCCGCCGGTGGTCCCGCCGCCCGCGAACAACACGGTCATCAACTTCTCGACGTACCTCGGCAACGATCTCGCGGATGTCGCGCGCGATGTCGCGTTCGGCGGGGCCGATCCGATCACTGGCGACCGCGACGTCTACGTCGTGGGCGGCGCGCTCTCCGCGAACCTGCTGCCCGGCACGCCCGTGCGCGCATTCGTTGCCGGCGTCCCCGCTGGGAACGCCTTCGAGGACGCCTTCGTCGCGAAGTTCAACACGGCCGGGCAGGTGCAGTGGTGGACCTTCCTCGGCGGCTCCGGGCCCGATCGCGCCTATGCGGTCGAAGTCGATGCCGACGGCAACGTCGTGATCGGCGGCGCCGCAGCAAACCTCTTCCCGGTGACGCCTGGCGCCGTACTGACGGAGTTTCAAGGCGGCGCCGGCGCGTGCGATCCCAATCAACTCGCGATGGCCGGAACCCCACCCGCACCACCCGGCGCCGTCTGTGTCGTCGATGCGGTCAACCCGGCACAGGACGGCTTCGTGGCGAAGCTCGACGGCGCGACCGGAGCGCTGGTCTGGGCGACGTACTTCGGGAGCGGAAAGTTCGAGACCGACACCTACGTCGATTCCCCCGCGACTGCTGTCGACGACAACGTCACGGACTTCAACGACGACGCCGACCCGCGCTCGAGCGTCGTGCGCGACATCGCGGTCGACCCGAGCACGCGCGACATCTACCTCACCTTCTCGGTGAACGGCCCGATCATTCGCGCTGATGACGGCATCGTGGACCCGCCGGATGTGGTCACTCCTACGACCAGGACGGTGACGGTCACTGACATTGGCCCCGTGATCCGCAACCTGCCGCCGGTGATTCTTGCGGCTCTTGCGGGCGGGGACCGCGCGACCGCGCCGGGCCTCGACGCTGAAAGGTCCAGGATCGACGGAATCCTCGCGAAGCTCGCGCCCGATGGCGCCAGTCTCGCGTGGGCGACCTACGTCGGGGGACTCGGCGACGAGAGCACCGCGTCCTCCGTCCGCCTCGATCTACAGGGCAACCCGATCGTGCTCTACGCGAGTACGAGCCTCAATCGCGTGCGCACGCAGAAACTGGAGACCACGACCACGATCGCAACCGTCACCAGCGGAACTCCGCCGGTGACGGTCACGACCACGACCATGAGAACGACGCTCGTGCTGGATGAGTCCGAAGCCATCACGAAGAATGCCTACGACGCAACGCCTGCCCGCGAGGACTTCTACCTCGCGCAGTACCCGATGAACGGTGGCCCAATGATCTGGGCGACTTTCCTTGGCGGCATCGGGACGGAGAAGGTCGAGTCGGTGAACTTCGCGGTCCGCACGGATGGCACGCTCGTCGTCGCGGCCGAGTCGAACTCTCCGGATTTCCCGCTCGCGAGCCAAGGTTTCGACCCCACCTTCAACGGTGGCTTCGGCAGCGCCGCTTACCTGAACGACGACTGCGTGATCGCGACGATCGCTCCCGGCGCGATCCCCACGACCAGCCAACTGCTGGCCGCCACCTACTACGGCGGCTCGAGCGGCGAGGGTTGCGCGGGCGTGGCGGCGGATGATTCCACCAAGCGGATCTACGTGACGGGGGGCAGCTCCTCGGTCGATCTCCCGCTCAAAGGCGGACCGCATCAATCGCAGCGCCCCGGGCCGCGTTCGGCTTTCTTGGCGGTGTTCAGCGCCGACCTCACGACCCTGCTTCACAGCGGCTACTTCGGGGGCACCGGCCTCGGCGCCGCGACCGCGCTGCTGATCCGCAGCGACACCACGGGCAACGCGCGCGTGGTGATCGGGGGCGCAGCGGGCGCGGCGTACCCCCTCAGCGCGATGCCCGCTCGCGGCACCGTGACCGCACCGCCGGAGCATGGCGTCCTCTCGGATCTGACGATCCAGCTCACGCCCTGACTGCCGGTCTCGCAACTCCCGAGTTCCGCATGGGTTTCAAGCTCGCATCTTGCTCACGGGCTCCCGGCTGGTGACCGATGTCGCATGCACGGGGCCGCGGGTCCCGTAGGCTCGGCAACTTCTTTGCGGGGGGACTCATGCATCGCAGCGCACTCGTGTTCTTGATGATCGCGGCGCTCATGGGCTGCGGTGGCGCGAAGAAGGCGGGCGGGGGGCCGCCGCCGCCCACGTCCCCGGTGATCACGAGCAACGGCGGAGGCGCGAACGCGACTCGCAACGTGGCCGAAAACGGCACCGCGGTTACCACCGTCACCGCCACCGACGTCAACGCCGGCACCACGTTCAGCTACTCGATCAGTGGCGGGGCGGATGCGGCCAGGTTCGCGATCAACAGTTCCAGCGGCGTACTGACCTTCGTCGCCGCGCCGAACTTCGAAGCGCCCACCGATGCCGGCGCGAACAACGTCTACGACGTCACGGTGCAGGTGAGCGACGGCGCGCTCACCGATACACAAGCGATCGCGGTCACGGTCACCGACGTCAACGAAGTCCCAGGCACTACGACGGTCAACTTCTCGACCTATCTCGGGAACCAGCTGTCCGACTTCGTGCGCGATGTTGCGGTGGACAGCAGCGGCAACGTCTACGCGGTGGGAGGCACCTACTCGAGCGATCTGCCGACCACCAACGGCACGGCCCAGCCGAACTTCGGCGGCTACGAAGATGCGTTCGTTGTGAAGTTCAACCCCCAGGGCCAGATCGTTTGGTCGACATTTCTCGGCGGCGCCGAACTCGACCGCGCCTATGCGCTGGAAGTCTCCGGCACGGATGTGATCGTCGCGGGCCGCGCTGGCGCCAGCTTCCCGGTCACTCCGGGCGTCATCCAGACGCAGTTCCAAGGCGGGCAGACGGTCCCGAACCTCTACCCACATCCCCAAGACGGCTTCGTCGCGAAGCTGCGCGCCTCGAACGGCACGCTGGTGTGGGCGAGCTTCTTCGGTGCGACCGATGACCATGCCGCGATCGTGCGCGATGTCGCCGTGGATCCCGCCACCGGCTCCATCTACCTCGCGGCCTCCACCGACACGGGCACGTACCCGCAGGCGATACTGAACGCCTTCCAGAACGGGCACCAGCCGAACCGGCGCGGCGGCTTCGACGGCGTGCTCGCGAAGCTCTCCGCCGACGGCACCACGATGCCGTGGGCGACCTACGTGGGCGGAACGAGCGACGAGTCCACCGTGCCGTCGGTCCGGGTCGATACGCAGGGCAACCCGATCGTGCTGTTCATCACCCGATCATCGAATGCGCCGACCACGCCAGGCACTTTCGACGCCGTCCTGAACGGCGTCAGCGACTTCTATCTCGCGAAATACGCACTCGACGGATCTCTCACCTGGGCGACGTTCGTGGGGGGCAACAGCACCGAAGGCGTCGAGACGCACAACCTCGCAATCCGCACCGACAACACGTTGGTCATCGCGGGCGCCTCGAGTTCCACGGATTTCCCGACCCAGGTCGGTGCGTACGATCGCACCGACAACGGCCTCGGCGGTAACGGGACCGGCGCCGGCACGAACTATCCGAGCGACTGCGCGATCGCGATCATCGCCGCGAACGGCGCCTCGCTGCTGGCCGGCACCTATTACGGCGGAAGCGTGGGGGAGGCATGCGAAGGCGTTGGCGCGGACAGCAATGGCAACGTGTACGTCACCGGTGCAACGTTCTCGAGCCTCCCAGTCACGAGCGGTGCGTACCAGAGCGCAATGCCGGCGCCCCAGTCGCCCTTCCTGGCGGTGTTCAATCGCGACCTGACCGCTCTTCGCTACGCATCTTATTACGGCGGTAGCGGGTCCTCGGCCGGCCGCACTCTCGCCGTTCATGCCGAGGCCCACTTCGTGTTCGGTGGCGGGATGGGAGCGGGCTTCCCGCTCGTGAACGCCGCGCGAAGCATCGTCGCCTCAGGCGTCAATCACGGCGGCGTCGCCGACCTGACGGTTCCGCTCGGGCCTGGTTGAGAAAGCGGCGCGCCGTAGGCCAGCGCAGGGCGCGCTATCTCTCGCGCGCTCATCGGAGGCGCGTATGCACGGCGACGGCCCACTCGGCTTCATCGGCACCGGCACGATTGGAAACCCGATGGCGCAGCGGCTGCTCGCTGCGGGTCACTCGCTCATCGTGCACGACGCGCGCCGCGCCGCGGTTGAGGACCTAATTGCTGCAGGCGCGAGCTGGGCGGAGAGCCCGAGCGCCGTCGCCGCGCGGTGCCGCATCGTGCTCAGCTCGTTGCCGGGGCCGCGCGAGGTCGAGGCCGTCGCGCTCGGCGCGAACGGGCTGCTCGCCGGTGCGCGCGCGGGCGATGTGCACGTCGATCTCAGCACGAGTTCGCTCGCGGCGGTGAAGGCGCTCGCGGCAGCGGAGGCGCGCGCAGGGGTGGCGCTGGTCGATGCGCCGGTGTCAGGCGGCGCGCACGGCGCGCGCCAGGGAACGCTCAGCGTGATGGCGAGCGGTGAGCGCAGCGCGTTCGAGCGCGTGGAGCCGCTCTTCGCCGCGTTCGCGAAGCGCACCTTCTACCTCGGCGAGAGCGGCGCGGGCACGCTCGCGAAGCTCGTCAACAATCAGATCTTCCTGTGTGCGGGCTTGTTATTGCAGGAGGGCTTCGTGCTCGCGGCGAAGGCCGGGCTCGAGGCCGCGCCGCTGCTCGAGGTGGTGCGCGCGAGTTCGGGCGCCGCCTACGCGGGCCTCGCGGATCTCACGTTTGCCCGCACGTTCGATCAAGCGTTCTTCCAGCTCGCACTCGCCGAGAAGGACGTCTCGCTCGCGCTGGCATCCGCCGAGGCGCTTGGCGTGCCGATGCCCGTGACCGCCGCAGCCCACGCAACCTACGCCCGCGCGCTCGCTGAGGGGCTCGGCCCGAAGTCGTTCCTTGCGACCCTGCTCACGATCGAAGACGCTGCCGGCGCGCAAGTGGCGAAGCTCACGAAGTCTTAGGCGCGCAGCGCCCCGAGCAACTCTGGCGTCCGCGCCAGAGCCGCGGCCCAGAACCTGTCTGGCAGCGACGCGCGCGGCTGCGGCACTCTCGGCTCACGCTCTCGGGAGATCGCGGCCATGAAGCTGCTCTGGTTCCACCTGATGCCTTACACCGATCTGCCCGCAGACTTCCGCGAGAAGCATCCCTCGGTCTGGGTCGACATCGACCCCGCGCTCTTCGATCCCGCCAAGGCGAACGGCATGTACAACGATTTCCTCGACGAGCTCGAGTTCGCCGCCGACGTCGGCTTCGACGGCGTCTGCGTGAACGAGCATCACTCGAACGGCTACGGCCTAATGCCCTCCCCGAACCTGATCGCCGCGACGCTCACGCGCCGCACGCGCGACGCCGCGATCTGCGTGATGGGCAACTCGCTGGC
>JANNRF010000445.1:0-1800 GCA_031401135.1 Deltaproteobacteria bacterium
CCGGCGCGAGGGAAGCGACGTCACGATCGTGGCGCTCGCGGCGTGTGTTGGGCACGCGCTGCGGGCGGCGGGTGCGCTCGCAGCGGAGGGCATCTCCGCGGAGGTGATCGACCCGCGCACGCTGGTGCCGTTCGATCGCGAAGCAGTGTTCCGTTCGGTCGCGAAAACCGGACGGCTCGTGATCGCCGATCCCGCGCACAAGACGAACGGCTTCGCGGCCGAGATCGCCGCGCTCGTCGCGGAGGATTGTTTCGACGCGCTGCGCGCGCCGATCCGGCGCGTCTGCACGCCCGACGTGCAGATTCCCTTCAGCCCGGCGCTCGAGCACACGCTCTACCCGGACGCCGCGAAGATTGCGGCTGCGGCGCGCCTGGCAGTGGGGGCGCGCTGAGCGCTTCGATCCGCTCGCTCAGCCCGTAACAGTTCGGTGCGGCGCCTTGCGCGGCCCGAGCACGACGGGCTCGGCCACCCACGCGCCGATGTTTTCTCCCGTCCGGCCGCCGGGGCCTTCCGCGAGCAACTCGATCAGCTGCTGCGCGATCTGCTCGGGCTGCATCCAGCTGCGCGCGAAATCGGCGGGCGGATCGCCCGGCCAGAGCCCGCGCAGCATCGGCGTATCGGTCGCGCCCATGCACAGCGCGTTGACGCGGACCTTCTGCGGCTCGAGCACGCGCGACCACGCCTGCGTGAAGCCGTTGAGCGCCCACTTCGACGCGTTGTAGAGGTCGGTCTCCGGCGAGTTCGTGCCGGGGCTCTTGGCCGGAAGTACGTAATAAGTGCTGATCTGCACGATGTCGCCGCCGCCCGCCGCGACGATGTGCGGGACGCAGGCGCGCGAGAGCAGCAGCAAGCCGCGCAGGTTCGCGTCCATGATGTAGTCCCAATCTGCCAGCGCTTTCTCGAGCGAGTCCGTCACGGGTGTGCGGCGCCAGCGGCCGGCGTTGTTCACGAGCGTGTCGATGCGCCCGAAGCTCGCGAGCGCGCTGTCGACGAGGCGCGCGATGTCCGCGTCCACCGCGACGTCGGCGACGACGCCGATCGCTTTGCCCGGCCCCGTCAGCGAGCCCGCCACCGCGGTGACGCTCGGCTGCACGTCGCACAGCGTGACGTTCGCGCCGGCGCGCACGAGCGCCGCGGCGAACGCGCGGCCGAGGCCCTGCGCGGCGCCAGTAACAATCGCGCTGCGTCCGTTCAGGCTGTTCATGCGTGGGCTCCCGCCATGACGTAGCGGTTCGTGCGCCGCGCAGGCAGCACGATGGGGTGCCCCATCGCGATGCCGATGTAGTCGCCCGTGCGGCCGTCGCGTATCAGCTCGAGCATGAGGCGCGCGATGTCCGCGGGCTTCATCCACTTCGCGACTTCTTCCGGCGGCGGCTTGTGATTATGGAAGCCGCGCAGCATGAACGAATCCGTCGCGCCCATGCAGAGCGCATTGACCCGTATGTTGTGCGGCGCGAGCGCCTGCGCCCACGCGAAGGTGAGCCCGAGCTGCCCCCACTTGCTCGCGTCGTAGAGATCCATGCCCGGGCCGCCGCCCGTTGGCCGCGCCGGCTGGCCGGCCCACGGGCAGTCCGGCGCGTCGTCGTGGCTGAGTTCGTAGGGCGAGCCGCAGGTCTGCACGTGGTCGGTGCAGACGTTCACGATCTCGCCGCCGCTCTGCGCGATCATCCCTGGTATTACGGCGCGGCCGAACAGGAACGAGCCCTTCAGGTTCGCGCCGACCAAGTAGTCGTAGTCGCGCATCGTCTTCTCGACGCTGTCGGTTGGCAGCGAGGCCGCCCACACGCCGGCGTTGTTGAC
>JANNRF010000446.1:0-9773 GCA_031401135.1 Deltaproteobacteria bacterium
CGCGCCCTAAGCGCTGCGCTCCGCCGTGAGCCCGAGCCACGCGTCGCCTGTGGCGTCCGTTTCGTCGCGCTCTCCCGTCACGTGAAAGCCAACCGCCGCCAGCGCAGCGAGCATCTGCTCGCGCTCGCTCACTAGCAGGCCCGCAAGCACGAGCCAGGCGCCGGGTTTCGCGAGCCGCGCGAAATCCGCGAGCAGCGGCTGCATCTCCGTCCGCAACAAGTTCGCGACGATGCCGTCGTAGCCGCCGCGCAGTTCGCCCGTGGATCCGGTGAACCAGTGCGCGCGTTCTGCGAAGCCGTTCTCGCGCGCGGCAACTTGCGCGGCTTCGGTCGCGAGCGCGTCGAGATCGCAGCCGTCAGCGTGGGCAGCACCGAGGGCCAGAGCCGCGAGCGCGAGCACGCCGCTGCCGCAGCCGACATCGAGCACGCGCGCGCCGTGCAGCGCCGCATGCGGGAGGGCATCGAGCCCCGCGAGCGCGAGCCGCGTGGTCGCGTGGCCACCTGTTCCGAACGCCTGGCCTGGGTCGATCACCAAGTCGATCCCGGCGAACCCAGGCGGCGCCGCCGCGAAGGGTGGCCGCACTAGCAAGCGCGGCGAAATCACGATCGGACCGAGCCCGCGCTTCCATTCCTCGGACCACTCGATCGCGGGCTCGCGCACCGCCTCCCCGATCGCGAGGCCTTCGCTTCTGAACGGCGCCAGCGCCGCGAGAATCTCCGGAAGCGCGGCGTCGTCCGCGAACAGCAGCAGCGCGCCCGGCTCCTCGATCGCGCCGCCCGCGCCAGCCGCATAGGCCTCCGCCGCGGCGCGCTCGAGCAATTCCTCGTCGTCGCTCGCGATGCGCAGCGTCGAAGTTCCCGAGTTGGTGCTGGGCTCTTTCGCCTCCGCTTGCGCACGCGCGATGCCGGCTTCGCGCGCGCCAGCGAGGCCTCGCGAACCTCCAGTGTGCTGAGCCATCTGCCGACACTAGCCAGGATCGTTCGTGGCAGGAGGCGTGGTGGCCGCAGTCGAGACGCTGGACCCGAAGACCGCGGCAGCGCTGGCCGCTCGGCTGCGCGCGAACGTCGAGCGCGCGCTGCGCGGCAAGAGCGAGATCGTTGCGCGCGCGGTCGAGACGCTGATCGCTGGCGGGCACTTGTTACTGGAGGACGTGCCCGGCGTGGGCAAGACCACGCTCGCCGCCGCGCTCGCGCGCAGCCAAGGCGGCAGCTTCCGCCGCATTCAGTTCACCAGCGATTTGTTGCCGAGCGACCTGATCGGCGCCTCGCTGCCGGAGTTCGCGAACGGCCGGCCCACCGGCGCCCTCGCGTTTCAACCCGGCCCGCTCTTCGCGAACGTGGTGCTCGCCGACGAGATCAATCGCGCCAGCCCGAAGACGCAGTCGGCGCTGCTCGAAGCCATGAGCGAGGCCGCGGTGACAGTGGACGGCGTGACGCATGCGCTGCCCGAGCCTTTCTTCGTGGTGGCGACGCAGAACCCGATCGAGCATTACGGCACGAATCCGCTGCCGGAATCGCAGCTCGACCGCTTCATGGTGCGCCTCGAGATCGGCTACCCGAGCCCCGCGGACGAAGCCGCCGTAGTGCGCGAAGACCCCGCCGCGAACGAGCTGCCGCGGCTCGCGCCAGTGATTACGCCAGCGCAGTTGCTCGAACTGCGGCGCGCTGCGCTGCGCGTGAAACTCTCGGACGCGCTGATCGGGTACTTGCTCGCGCTCGTGAACGAGACGCGCGAGCACGAGGCGATCGCGCTCGGCGCCTCGACGCGCGCCGCGCTCTCGCTGCGCCGCGCCGCTCAGGTGCGCGCGCTGCTCGATGAGCGCGACTACGCGATTCCCGAGGACGTGCAGGCGCTCGCGGTCGACGTGCTCGCGCACCGCATCTCGCTGGCCGCGCGCGCAGGCGCCCCGGGCGCTGCCGCCGAAGCGCGCTGGATTCTGCGCGAGATCGTGGAGCGCACTCCGGTTCCGCTGTGAGTCCGCGCGGCGCTGAACCGCGGCGCACGCGCCGCAGCACGCGACGCTGGCTCTCGCCGCCACGCACGCTGCGCCCGACGCGCGCTGGCTGGGTGTTCTTCGCCTTCACGCTCGGCGTGGGCCTCGCCGCGCTCAACACCGGCAACAACCTGCTCTACATGATCCACGCGCTCTTGCTCTCGTTCCTGGTGTTATCCGGCGTGATGTCGGAATCCGCGCTGCGCGGCATCCGCGTCCAGCGGCGGCTGCCGGCCGAACTCGTCGCGGAGCGCGCCGGCCAGATCGCGCTCGAGGTGCTGAACGACCAGCCGCGCATTCCCTCGTTCGCGATCGTGGTCGAAGACTTCGCCGAGAACGAGGCGGGCGAGCGGTTCGTGACAGGCCGCGCCTTCGCGCTGCGCATCGCGCCGCGCGCGCGAGAGACGCGCAGCTACAGCTTTGCCGCACCCACGCGCGGAGTGCTGCGGCTCGCGGGCGTGCGCGTCGCGACGCGCTTTCCGTTCGGGCTGTTCTCGAAGGCGATGTGGATCGATCTCGCCCTCGACGCGCTCGTGTATCCCGCGCTCGATCCCACGGACGTGCGCACGGGCCGTGCCGGCGAGCCGCGTCACGCAGAGGCGACCGGTGGCAGCGGCGGCGCTGCGCCGGAATCCGCGGGCCTGCGCGAGTACGCCCCGGGCGACCCGTTCCGCCGCATCCACTGGCGCGCCTCGCTGCGCCGGGACCAGTTGTTAGTGCGCGAGCCCGAACTCGATCGTCGGCGCGACGTCACGGTGCGGCTCGCGACCCGCGGCGCCGCGGCGGGGCACGCCTTCGAGCGCGAAGTGCGGCGCGCCGCTTCCGAGATCGCCGCGCACCTCGCCGAGGGCCACCGCGTCGGCCTGCGCACCGACAGCGCGGCGTTCCTGCCCGGCGAGGGCGCCCGCCAGCGCGCGCAATTGCTGACGCATCTCGCGACGATCGCGCCCGACGCGGCCGAGAACGCCGCGTGAGCCGCCTCGAGTTTCGCAATCCGGTCGCGCTGCCGCGGCCCCGCTCCGCGACGCTGATGGTCGCGCTCGCAACGGGCACGCTCGCGATTACGGGCCAGGTGGCGCCGTGGGCGCTCGGGATCGCAGCGCTCGCGCTCGGCTTCGTCGCGCTGCGCGGCGAGCAGCACGCGCGCTGGCGCACGAACGCGTGGCTGCTGAACGCAGGCCTGTTCGGCTGCATCGCCGCGGCCTCGGCGCTCTGGCTGCGCGGCGCGCTCGCGATCGTCGCGCTCGCTCACTTCGCTGTGCTCGCGCAGGCGCTCCAGCTGCTCGACACGCGCGCGCGCCGCTCCGAGTTCCTGCTCGTCGCGCTGGCCGTTTTCCAGGTGACGATCGCCGCGAACCTCACCGACAGCGCTTGGTACCCGTTGTTATTGGTCGCCTTCACGGTCTGCTGCGTGTGGACGCTAGTCGTCCACACCTTGCGCGCGGAAGCGCTCGAAGCGGGGGAACTCGGCGCCGCGCAGCGCATCCTCAGCGTGGGCCTCTGGCGCACCACGCTGCTCGCGAGCCTCGCCTCGGTCGCGTTCTCGGCGCTGCTCTTCCCGATTCTGCCACGCATTAGATCGGGCGCGATCTTCGCACGGGGCTTCGGAGGGGGCATCGCCAGCGCGGGCTTCTCGGATCGCGTCGAGCTCGGCGACATCGGGCGCATTCGGCAGGACGCGAGCATTGCGCTGCGCGTCGAGACCCTCGAGGGCGAAGCGCTCGCACCGGAGGCGCGCTACTGGCGCGGCCTCGCTTTCGACAGCTTCGACGGCCGGCGCTGGAGCGTGAGCGCGGAGCCGCCAATTCCGATTTATGGAGATCCAGAAATCGGCGTCGATCTCGGCGGCCCCCGGGATGGGGAGCGGATCGTGCAGCGCATCGCGCGCGAGGAGATGACCCCCGGCGTGGTGTTCGCCGCCGGCTTCCCAACGCTCGTGCGCGGCGGCCTCGGGCGCCTGGTTCGCGACGGCAACGGCTCGGTGCTGGCGCACTCGACCACCGCCAAACGCGCGATCTATCAGGTCGTGACGCACGTTCCGGCTCGGGTCACTGCGGCGAAGCGCTTCAGACCCCAGCGCGAGGACGTTTCGCGTTATCTCCAATTGCCGCCGCTCGACCCGGCGGTGGCCGCGCTCGCGCGGCAGATCGCCGCCGGTGCGCAGACGGACGCGGAGCGCGTGGCCGCGATCGAGCGCCACCTGCAGCGCACGGGCCGCTACACCGACACGCCGCCCGCGGTGGCCGAGGGCGTTTCGCCGATCGAGCAGTTCTTGCTGACGCAAACCGAAGGCCACTGCGAGTACTTCGCCTCGGCCGAGGTCGTGTTGTTACGGAGCCTCGGCATCCCCGCGCGCTTGGTGAACGGCTACGCAGGCGGCCACGAGAACGAAGTCGGCGGCTTCATCGAGGTCGCCCAGTCGGACGCGCACGCCTGGGTCGAGGTGCACTCCGCGGAAACCGGCTGGATCGCTTCCGATCCGACGCCGGCCGACTTGCGGCTGGCAGGCGCCGACGCCCTGCGCAACCTCAGCTCGCTCGGCGAGCTGGCCTCGGCGCTCGAACTCTGGTGGTTCGGCAACGTGGTCGATTTCGATCGCGGTCATCAGGCGCGCGCGCTGCGGGATCTCTGGATGAGCTGGAACCGCTGGCGCGCGGTGATGCGTGGCCAGGCGGGCGGCGCAGAGCCCGAGACCCAACAAGCGAGCGACTCCGCGCCCGGTAGCGAGATTCCGTGGAAGTGGCTGGCTGTCGGCGCGGGCGCGCTGTTCGCACTCTCGCGGCTGCGCCGGCTGCGCGCTGGCCGAGCAGCAGCGGTCTTGCCGCGCGACTACGCCCGCGCGCTGCGCTTGCTACGGCGCCGCGGCCTCACGCGCGCTCCCGCGACGAGCGCTCGCGCGTTCTCGCGCGCAGTCGCGGAGGGCATCCCGCCCGCGGGCGCTGAGGCCTTCGCGGCGCTCACCGAGGCGTACCTGGCGGAGCGCTTCGGCGACGCGCGGGCGGAGAGTGGCGCGCGTGAACTCGCAAACTTGCGCGAGAGCCTGCGAGAGGCGGCGCGCGCTTAGGCCTCCGCTCGGCTTCGCCTCGCCGCGCGGCGAAGCGCCGCTTGCGTGTTACCGGCGTCGCGGAAGCGCTCGCTCCCAGGGTCGCGTTGCGCGGAGGCCACTGTTCCATCTCCGCTCGGCGCAGCGCCGCTTGCTCAGCGCACGCCCATGATCGGGTGCAGCTGCGGCGTCACGCGCACGTCGGCGACGCGCTCTTCGGCGAAGCGCGCGAGTGCGAGCACGCGCTCGCTGGGCACGCGCTCGGTGACGCTGCCCATCGGCGTTACTGGCTGCAGCACCACACACGCGCTCGGGTGCGTGCGCGCCACGCGCGCGAGCGCTTCCGCGATCTCGGCATCTTCGCTCGCGCGAGTGATTACGAGCTTCACGACCGTGTGCGGCGCACCGCGCGCCACCGCAAGGAAGCGCTCGTGCGCGTCGTGAAAGGCTTCGCGCGGCGCGCTCGTCGAGACGCCTTCGCGGCGCACGTCGCTCGCGAGCTTCCAGTCCATCGAGACGATGTCGATCTGCGCGATCACGCGCGCGAGCGCGTCCGCGTGGAGGCCGTGCGTTTCGAGCAGGATCTGCGGCCCGCTGCCGTGGAGCGCCGCGGCGACCGCGCCGACCGCCTCCGGCTGGAGCAAAGGCTCGCCGCCGGTGAGGCTCACGTGGCGGTGCCGCGCCGCGCCTAATGCCTGCGCCGCTGCGACGATCTCCGCGATCGCGAGTGGGTTCTCGCGCACCGTGAACTCTCCGCTGCCGCGCACGCGTTCGAGACGAGCGCGCTGGGCGGGGCGCCAGGTGTGCGGCGAGTCGCACCAGGCGCAGCGCAAGTCGCAACCACCGAAGCGCACGAACAGCGTCGAGAGGCCCGCGAACGGGCCTTCGCCTTGGATCGACGAAAACATCTCGACGAGGTTGGCGTTCACTGCTTGTTGCCTTCGCTCGGCTCACGCGAGCCAAGGGCTCGCGTGGCCTCGCTGCGCGCGGCGAAGCGCCGCTTGCTAGCTATCGGCGTCGCAGGGTTTCGCACCCCGAGGTGTTTTCCGGCCCCGAGGCCACTGTTCGATCTTCGCTCGGCTCACGCGAGCCAAGGGCTCGTGTGGCCTCGCTGCGCGCGGCGAAGCGCCGCTTGCTGCGAATCCTCGTGATCGACCTGCCGGAGCTCAGCTAGTTATGGAGTTGTGGAACGTCCCCGCTCAGCCGTCCAGAATCGAGCGGCCCATTCCGATCTCGGCGATCAACGCTTCGAGGCGCAGCGGGTCGTTTGCGAGGCCCGTCACGCGGAAGCGCGCGACGTGGTCGTCCTCGGGCAGCGCCTCGACCCACGAGAACTTCTGGCCGAGGTGCTCCGCCATCCCGGCGACGTCGATCGCACGGCGGCCAGCGTTGTCGTCGGCGCCGAGCACGAAGGTGGATTCGCCTTCGTGGCGACCGAGGCCGAGCAGCGCGCCGAAGCGTTCGCGCGCGATGCGCAGGCCCATGTGCAGGTCGAGCTGCAGCGGCACATCCACGACGACCATCGCGATGCCCGCGAAGTGCACGATCCGGAAATCGCGGCTCGCGGCCCATTCGAGTTCGGGCGGCGGCGCCGGCACGTCGCAGCGTTCGGCTTCGCGCGAGAGATCCGAGGGCCGGCCAGAGATCAGCAGGTCCAGCTCCGCGCGGCGCTCGCCGGTCTTCGCCGCGAGTTGACCGAGGCGCCACCACCAGAGCCGTCCCCAGCGCTGGAAGTCGTGCGGCGTGAAACGGCCCGTAACAAGATCGACGAGCTTGTCCGAGAAGCGGCTACGGCGCCCGCAGTGCGGGAGCACAAGCGGCAGCACGCTCGCGAGGCCAGCGTGCACGATCGTGTAGGAATCGCCGAGCAGCGCGCGCATCGCGCCGAGATCTTCCGGCGGCCACTCGTGGTGGTCGAACCAGACCAGCCGGCCTTGGTAAAGCGACGCGGCTTGCAGCGCGTCGCGCGCGGGCTTCGCGGCGAAACCGAGCAGGTAGATCGGCGTGTCCTCGCGCAGGTCGGTCGCGACACCGCGGAAGAAAGTCATCAGGTCTTCTTGCGGATAGATCCAGATGCCTTCGAGCTGGCGCAGTTCGCGCGAGAGCAGCACAGCCGCCGCGATCGACTCGCGATCGGCGTGGGCCACGATCGCCACGCGCCCGCGCGGCAGACCGCGCTGCTGCGCGGAAGGCGCATCGCCCTCCGCGGCCGCAGGCGCAGCCTCGTCGCGCGTTTGCGCGCGTTCGCGCCGCCGCCGCTCGCGCTCGTTGCGCACGCGGTCGAGCTCGGATTCCGGCTCTTCCTCTTCGTCCTCGTAACGCGGCGCCGCGATCTCGGCGATCTCAGGTTCGTCGGCGAGCTCGGGGATTTCGTGCGTGTCGTCGTCGTCTTCAGGCGCACTGCGGGCTTGCGCGGGAGCGGCCGCCGCAGGCTCCTCTTCTTCGTCGCCGTCGCCCGCGGGTTCGCCTTCGCCACCGCGGCGCGGGCCGCGGCTACGTCCGCGCCGTCGCCGGCCGCGCGGCCGCGCAGCGCCGTTGTCGCGCGCTTCGCCCTGCGGCGCGGCGTCGACGCGCGGCGCGTCATCGTCGAGATCGAGCAGCGAGAAAGTCTCGAAACCACCGGGGCCTACCGGGCCTGCGGGCGTCGAGGATGCGGGAGCGGTGGCGGTCGGTTCGCCCTCGCCGCCTGAATCGCGCTCGCCCGCGAGGCCGTCGCCCTCGCCGCCCGCCTCGAAGCCAGCGCTGCCCTCACCGCCCGCGTCATCGAAGCCGCGCCCGCCGCGACTGCGACCGCGGCCGCGCCGGCGTCCACGTCCGCGGCGCGGGCCCCCGTCGTCTTGCGGTGCGAACTCGTCGCCATCGCGCGGGGCCTCGCGATCGCGCGGCGCCTCTTGAACAGGCGCCAGCGGAGCGTTCGCTTGCGGCGCAGCGGCTGCCGCGGGCGGCGGAGCCATCACACGAGCCGGCGGAACGAACGCGGGTCGCGCGGGCGCGCTCACGCTGGGTGCTGCGACTGCGGCCACCACTGTGAACGGGCCTTCGATCGCGCCGGCGCGGAACAGCGTCGGCCCGCCGGAGACGGAAGCGGCGGCTTCATCAACGCCTGGCTGCAAGTTCAAGCCGGCCAGCAGCACGCGCGCGTTGTCGAGCACACGCACCGGCGGCGAGACTTGTTGAGTCAGGTACGGCAGCACCGGCTCGAGCGCGGCGCTCGCCTGCATCAGCGCTGCGAGTTCCACGAGGCCGACGCGCTCGCGCGCCGCGAACACCACGAGCGTGCCGTCTTCCGCAACGCCCACGCCGTCGGCAGCTTCGGCGTTGCCGCCGTAGGGCCAGAGCACCGAGAAGCGCGGCGCAACGTGCGAACCGAACGTGCGCGCGAGCCGGGCGCGCATGCCGTCTTCGCCGTCGCGGGCATCGCGCTCGCCGAGACGCTTGCGCACCTGGCCTTCGAGGCGATCGAGCGCGTCCGCGAGTTGGCCACCCGAGAGCGGGTGCGAGCTGCGGTTCGGCCAGCGGATCTCGAGGTTCGGCTCGCCGCCTTCGACGCGCAGCGCCGCGATGGCCGAGGCCGCGATCACCAGTTCGAGTTCGCCGTGGCCGCTGCGCAGCGCGCCGCCGTGCTTGGCCGCGAGGCCGCGCAGGCCTTCTGCCGCACGGTCGAACAAGCTGCGCGCATCGGCCGTCGCGAGGCCGGCGCCGAGGCGCTCCATCGGCACGAACACCGAGGCTTCGTCTTCGGGGGCTTCGCCCTCGGGCGCGATCGTCAGCGCCGAGATCGCGCGGCCCGCCGCGCGCACTTGTTGGGCGAGGCGGCGCGTGTTGCCGGTCCAGTCGGGGGAGACGGCAACGCAGTTCGCGTTCGCCTCGGCGAGCCCGCGCGCCGCGGCAACCGCGACCGCGAGCGCCGCATCGAGCCCGCTGCGCGGGCTGAGCGCCGCGAGCCACTGCACACCGTTCGCGTCGCGGCCCGTGGCCAGCAGCGCGAACGTGTCCGGCACCGCGTCGCAGGCCAAGCGCGTGACGCTCTCGACAGGCAGCACGGGGGTCAGTTTGCGCAGCCAACTCTCGTCGATGGCGGCCGGCCGGTTCGACTTGCTGCCTTTGCGCCCGAAGCGTCCTCGAAATCCGAACATGGTGTCATCCCGCGCGGCGCGTTGCGCCTGCGCTCAAAGGGGGTGGTGAACGGCTGTAAGTACCCGCCGCGCTAAAGGGAAACAAGGACTTTGGCGTCGATCGAGAGCAAGAACCCGAGCGCACTGGGGATCAACGGGCACCGAAAACCGCAAGCAGCCCGACGCCGCGAACGCGGCGTAGGCTGCGCGCAGCGAGCCAAAGGCGAGCGAAGCCCACTAAGGCTTGGCCTCGGCTTCGCGCAGCAGCGACTCGAAGGCGGGACGCAGCACGCGCTCGAGCAACGCGCGCGCGACGGCGTTCTCGGCGGGCTTCGCGGTCGCGAACTCGCGCGCCGCGGCGAGGCTCGCGCGCGCGGCGGGCTCGTCACCGCCGCGCCAGAACGAGAAGGCGCTCTCGCGGCAGCGGTGTGCCGCGACTGCGCCGCCGTCCGCGTCGAAGAGTTCGCCAAGCGCGTCCGTCAGGCGGTCTTCCATGCGGCTGCGTTTCGTTGCGCCCGAGATCACGAGCGTGCTCGCGAGATCCGCGCGTACGCGCTCGAGCAGCGGCATCAGGAGTTCGCGAGCGGGAGGCCAGGGGCCGAGGCGTCCCTCTTCCACGAGC
>JANNRF010000447.1:0-9893 GCA_031401135.1 Deltaproteobacteria bacterium
ACGCGGAACACCGAGGCGCCCCACGTGGGCGGCGCGGCCTCGCGCGTGAGTTCGCGCGTGCGCGCGACCAGCGCGCCGAGCGCCTCTTGCGCCTCCATGCGCGCGAGGTGGGCGCCGAGGCACAGGTGCGTGCCGGCGCCAAACGCGAGGTGCGGGTTGTGCGCGCGGGTGATGTCGAAGCGCTCGGGCGCCTCGAACTGCGCGGGGTCGCGGTTCGCGCTCCAGGTCGAGAGCCACACCGTCGTGTTCTTGGGGATCGTGCGGCCCTCGAACTCGGCATCGGCGTGCAGCACGCGCGTGGTCATGCCGATCGGGCCTTCGAAGCGCAGGCACTCTTCGATCGCGCCACCAATTAGGCCCGGCTCGCGCCGCAGCCGCGCCTGCTCGGCCGGGTGATCGATCAGGTTCTTCGCGCCGAGCGCGATCAAGCCGACCGTCGTCTCGAAACCCGCGATGAGCAGCCCGATCGACTGGATCAGCAGCTCCTGGGGCGAGAGCTGGTCGCCGGTCTCCTCGGCGCGAATCAGCGTCGAGATCAGATCGTCGCCGAGGTGTTTGCGGCGCTCGTCGATCAGCGCGTTGAAGTAGGCCGCGAGTTCGCTGACGGTGCTCTCGACGCGCGTCCGCTCCTCGCCCGCGAGGTAGCTTCCCCGTAACAAGTGCGTCGCCACTGCGGTCCAGTCGGTGAAGCGCGCGCGATCGGCGTTCGGCACGCCGAGCATCTCGCAGATCACCCGGCTCGGCAGCGGCAGCGCGAGCGCGGGCACCAGATCGAACTCGCCGCGCGCGAGCGCCTCATCGAGCAGCTCGCGCGCGATCTCCCGCGCGCGCGGCCGCAGCTTCTCCGCCGCGCGCGGCGTGAACGCCTTCGCGACGAGCTTCCGGAGGCGCGTGTGATTAGGCGGATCCTGCTGCAGCATGAACTGCCCGCCGGCGCCGTCGCTATTGCCGCCGCCCATCGCGTTGCCCGGCGCGCTGCCATCGGTGCGCCGCACGCCGCACGGCAGCTCGCGCAGCACGCGCGCGCAGTCGGCGTAGCGGTAGATGCGCCAGAGCTCCGCGGGCGTGTGATTCACCGGCGCGTGCGCGCGGAACCACGCGAGCGACGGGAACGGATCGTCCCGGCGCTCGCTGTCGGGATTCATGGGATCGACGCCGTGCCAAGAAGGCTCGGGCTCGGGGGCGTGCAGCATCGGAGCACCTCGCGCGGGCGCGCAGGCCGCCACGATGACGGACGCGGAGCGCGCGAGCCAGCGCACATCGCAGCGAAGTACGCTCGCGCGATGCCCGCGGTCGCAACGCCCGCGAGCCTCGTGCGCCGCGTCAACGCCACCACGCTCGATTTCCTCGTGTGCGTCGCGATCATGGGCGCGGCGCAAGCGGTTCCCGGCTACGGCTCGTCGATTCAAGCACTGCGCGTGGCGTGCATCTGGGCGCCCGTCTTCCTGCCGGAGCCGCTGCTGATTCGCTTCACGGGCGCCACGCTCGGCCAGCGTTCGCTCGATCTGCGCACCGCTCCTCTCGCGCTGGGCGCGAGGCTCACGCTCCCGCGCCTCACGCTTCGCTACTGGCTGAAACTGCTGCTTGGCGGGGCCTCGCTTGCCTACGTCGTCTTCTCGGGCTCACGCCAAGCGCTGCACGACCGCTTGTTCGGCACTCTCGTCTGGCACGCGCCGGCGGGCGCCGCGATCCCGCCGGCGGGAACTTGGCACGAGCCGCCGCCCGATCCCGCCCTGCCTGCTGCATGGCGCCGCTTCGCAGCCTTCGTCGCGTGGTCGCTAGTCGCCCAGACGGTCTTTGTCTTCCTCTTCGCCGCGGTCTTTTACTCCGTCTTCCCGACCGCCGGCGAGGACCTCCCCGTCGTCGCGGAGTTCACCTTCAACGCCGGCTCGATCGCGCTCGAACTCTGGCTGCTCTAT
Organism: Deltaproteobacteria bacterium; assembly: GCA_031401135.1. GTDB lineage: Bacteria > Myxococcota_A > UBA9160 > UBA9160 > UBA6930 > VGRF01. Next base: position 1,920 of record JANNRF010000447.1, read on the forward strand.
CGCGCCGTGAATGGTCGCCTGCTCGGCGCGCGCAGGCGTGAAGCGCCAGTGCTCCCTCCGCTCTGAACCACTCGCTCTTGGCGCGTTTCCGATTCGCGCCGCTGCGAATCGCTTAGGCTTTCACTCGTACCGCCGGGAGAAATCGTGCGCCGCTCCGCCTTCCTGCTCGCGCTCTGCTCGCTGCTTTCTCTCGCCGCCGCGCTGCCGCCGCCGCAAGTCGCGAGCTTCTCGCCCGAGGTCTACGCCCGCGACGTGCGTCAGGTCGTTGCGCGCTTCGACGCGGCGATCGTGCCATTAGGGGATCCGCGCGCCAGCAGCGACGCGTTCGCGGTGGATTGCGCTGTGCCCGGCCATGCGCGCTGGGTGACGGACCGCGAGTGGGTCTACGACTTCGCGAAGGATCTGCCGGCGGGTCTCGCTTGCCGCTTCGAGCTGAAAGCGGGGCTGCGCGCGCTGAACGGCGCACTGGTCGGCGGGCGCCGCGTGTTCGAGTTCAACACCGGCGGCCCTGCCGTGCGCGAAGTGACGCCGTATCCGAGTGATTATTACGGCTCGCTGGCTGAGGATCAGCGCTTCGTGCTGCGCCTCGATGCGCTGCCGGACGCGGCCACGGTCGAGGCGTTCGCCTACCTGCTCGCGGCGGACGCGGTGGAGCCGATCCGCGTGCGGATCGTGACGGGGCCCGAGCGCGACGAGATCCTGAAGCGCGCGATCTACGGCAAGCCCGCGCCGACCGACATCGTGATCGAGCCGCTGCTGAAGCTGCCGAGCGATACGCGCATCGAGCTGGTCTGGGGCGCCGGCGTTGCGACGAACGGCATCGCCACGACCCTCGAGCAGCGCTTCGCGTGGAAGACGCGCGCGCCGCTGTCGCTCACGATCTCGTGCGAGCGCGTGAACGCCGACGCGGGCTGCATTCCGTTCGCGCCTGTGCGCATCGCGTTCTCGGAACCGGTCGCGGCCGCTGTGGCCGAATCGGCGCGACTCGTGCCGCTCGCCGGCGCCATTCCGGGCAAGCCGCTGGCGCTGGTGCGCAGCGATCTGAGCGACCGCAGCGGCTTCAGCGCTGCGTTTCGCGTGAGTGGCGCGTTTCTGCCGGGCGGGAGCTATCGGCTGCAGCTGCCCGCGGAGCTGCGCGACGAATCTGGCCGAGCGCTCGCGCCGATCGACCCCGCGCGGCTCACGCTGCGCATCGGCGAGATGCCGCCGCTCGCGAAGTTCTCGGCGCGCTTCGGAATTCTCGAAGCTGCGGATCCGCTGCTGCCCGTAACAATCCGCAAGCTCGAGCGCGAGGCGCTGCCGAGCGGCGTGTCCGTCGCGCTCGCGGGAACGGCCCGCGCGATCGCGCAGCCAACCCCTGGGCAGATCTGGGCGTGGCTGCGCGCGGCTGCGGATGACGGGCTCGACACCGATTGGGGCGGACGCGGAACGCCGCCGAGCACGGTCTCGCGTTCGATCTTCACGCGCGTGGGCGGTGCCGCGGCGTCGAGCACTGCGCCCCGCGCATTCGAGCTCCCGCGAACTAGCGGGCAGGACGATGCCGACGTGATCGGCATCCCGCTGCCCGGGCTCGGCCTGCACGCGGTGGAGATCGAGAGCCGCGTGCTGGGCGCAGCGCTGCTCGGCGCGGAGCGTCCTTACCACGCCGCCTCGCTCGCGCTCGTCACCAATCTCTCGGTGCACTTGAAACTCGGCAAAGCGGGCTCGCTGGTGTGGGTGACGACGCTCGATCGTGCGGAGCCGGTCGCGGGTGCGCGCGTGAGCGTCTCGGCCTGCGATGGCGGCGAGCTGAAGGCAGCCGTCACCGATGCCAGCGGGATCGCGCGGATCGAGGGGTTGCCGAACCTCGACGAAACGCCCGAATGCCATGCGGCTGATTACGGCCCGTATCAGCGCGGCCTCCTCGTCACGGCGCAGAAGGGCGCGGATGTCTCGTTCGTGCACACGAGCTGGGATCGCGGCATCGAGGCGTGGCGTTTCGACGTGCCCGTCGGCTGGAGCGCGCCCGGTCCGATCGCGCACACGATCTTCGACCGCGCGCTGTTCCGCGCGGGCGAGACGGTGCACATGAAGCATCTGCTGCGCATGCCCGCGCTCGCGGGCTTCAGGCTGCTCGAACCGGGCGAGCGCCCGAGCGAGCTGCAGATCGCGCACGTCGGCAGCGAGGACACGTTCACGCTGCCGGTCGCGTTTCGCGCCGATGGCAGCGCGGCTGTCGACTGGGAGATTCCTCAGGCCGCGAAGCTCGGGACTTATCAGGTCTCGTTCGCGATCGGCGCGAACACGGCCGTCGCGGGCGGCGCGCACCCGGCTGTCGCTGGAGCGTTCCGCGTCGAGGAGTTCCGGCTGCCGTTGCTGCACGGGAAGCTGCAGGGCCCGCGCACGCCAGTGCTCGCGGGGGAGGCGTTCCCGATCGATGTCGCGCTCAGTTACCTCGCGGGAGGCGCGGCTGCCGCGTTGCCGGTCGAGCTGCGCACGCAAGTGCGCCCGCACCTGCTCGGCGAAGTCGCCGGCTTCGAGGAGCATGTGTTCCTGCGCGGCGACGTGAACGCTGGCATCGAGAGGCGCGCGGGCTGGGGAGAGGGCGAGAACGCGAACGCGGGCGTAACAACGCCGCCGCCCGCGCGCGCTTTCATGCTCGATGCCGCCGGTGGCGCCCGCACGAACGTCGACGGCGCGCCCGCGAGCGATGTTCCCCAGGAAGTGCTCGCGGAGCTCTCGTTCCGCGACCCGAACGGCGAGCTGCAAACGCTCGCGCGGGCAATTCCAGTGTGGCCGAGCGAGCGCATGATCGGCGTGCGCGTCGCGAAGCATCTTGCTGCCGAGCAGCCGCTGCGCGTCGACATCGCGCTGCTCGATCTCGAAAAGCGCGGCGTGCGCGGGCGCGTCACGGTCGAGGTGTTCCAGCGCAAGGTCTACTCGCATCGCAAGCGCCTGGTCGGCGGCTTCTACGCCTACGAGCACGCGAGCGAGACGACGAAGCTCGCGACTTTGTGCGAAGGCACGACGGATCGCGCCGGCAAGTTCGCGTGCGAGGCGCCGCTGCCCGCGACGGGCCAGCTGATCGTCCGCGCCAGCGCGCGCGACGCCGCGGGCCGGCTCGCCGCGACCCATCAGGAACTCTGGGTCCCCGGCGAGGATGATTATTGGTACGAGGCGAGCGACGCGGACCGCATGGATCTCGTGCCCGAGCAGCGGCGCGTCGAACCCGGCGACAGCGCGCGCATCCAGGTGCGCATGCCGTTTCGCGCGGCGACGGCGCTCGTCACCGTGGAGCGCGAGGGCGTGGCCGAAGCGTTCGTCACGAAGCTCTCGGGCCGCGATCCCCACGTGAAGCTGCGCATTACCGGCGCCCACGCGCCGAACGTGTTCGTCTCGGTGCTCGCGGTGCGCGGGCGCGTTGCTGCGCCAGTCGCGACCGCGTTCGTCGATCTCGCGCGCCCCGCAGCGAAGCTCGGCATGACGGAGTTGCGCGTCGGCCTCGCGGCGCACACGCTCGACGTGACGGTGAAGCCCGAGCGCGAGACTTATCAGGTGCGCGAGACCGTGCGCGCGCGCGTTCGCGTGCGCACCGCGCAAGGGAAGCTGCCGCCCGCCGGCACCGAGCTCGCGCTGGCGGTGGTCGACGAGGCGCTGCTCGAGCTTGCCCCTAACCAGAGCTGGGGCCTGCTCGAAGCCATGCACGGGCGCCGCAATCAGGACGTGCGCACCTACACCGCGCAGCAACAAGTGGTGGGCAAGCGCCACTTTGGGTTGAAGGCGCGGCCTGCCGGCGGCGGCGGCGGCGTCTCGAACACGCGCGAGCTGTTCGACACGCTGCTGCTCTGGCGCCCGCGCGTCCTGCTCGACGCGAACGGCGAAGCCAGCCTCGAGTTTCCGCTGAACGATTCGCTCACCACCTTCCGTGTCGCGGCGATCGCGACCGGCGGCGCGGAACGCTTCGGCACGGGCTTCGCGAAGCTGCGCACCACGCAAGACCTGATGGTTCTCCCCGGCGTCGCGCCGGTTGCGCGCGAGGGCGACCGCGTGCGGCCCGAGTTCACCGTGCGCAACGCCAGTACCAAGCCGATGACCGTGAGCGCGCTGCTCAGCGTGAAGGGGCTCGCAGGGCCGCTCGCTCCCCAGCAATTCGCGCTCGCGGCGGGCGAAGCGCGGATCGCGGCGTGGGACCTGACGATTCCCGTCGGCGTTGCGCAGCTCGATTGGGATTTCGCGGCGCGCTCGGATACGGGCGCGACGGATCGCGTGAAGACGCTGCAGCGCGTTGTGCCCGCGGTCCCTGAACGCGTACTGCAAGCGGAACTCGTGCAGCTCAGCGCGCCCTTCGCGCGCACGGTCGAGATGCCGAGCGATGCGCTCGCCGGGCGCGGTGGCCTCGACGTGAGCCTGCGTCCGACCCTCGCGAACGGAACCACCGGCATCGATCGCTTCTTCCGCGAATATGAATACGACTGCCTCGAACAACAAAGCTCGACCGCAATCGGCATGCGCGACTCCGCGCGCTGGCAAGCCATCATGGCGGGCCTGCCGAGCTACCTCGACGAAGACGGTCTCGCCAAGTACTGGCCGAGCCGTTTGCTCGAAGGCAGCGACACGCTGACGGCCTACCTGCTCGCGATTTCGCACGAAGCCGGCTGGGAGATTCCCGCGGACAGCTTCGAGCGCATGGCGAGCGGGCTCGAAGCCTTCGTCGATGGCCGCGTGCAGCGCCGCACTTATGTGCCTGTGGCCGACATTCCGCTGCGCAGGCTCGCCGCGCTCGAGGCGCTCTCACGCTACGGGCGCGTCACGCCCGCGCAGCTGGCTTCGATTCCGGGTCAGCCGGAGCTGTGGCCCACCTCGGCGCTGCTCGACTACTGGAGCCTGTTAGGGCGCGTCGCGCCGAGCCCGGCGCTCGCGGCGAAGCGCGCGGGCATTGAGCGCATTCTGCGCACCCGCCTCACGCTCGGCGGCACCACGCTCGGCTTCTCGACCGAGCGCGCCGATCTGATGGACTGGATGCTCGCGACCGCCGAGACGAATCTGAATCGCTTCGTGCTGCTCTCGCACGCGAGCCCGGCTTTCGAGCGCGATCTGCCGCGGCTCGTGAAGGGGAGCCTTGGCCGCCAGCGCCGCGGCGCATGGAGCACAACGGTCGCGAACGCCTGGGGGCGGCTCGCGCTCGAACGCTTCTCGGCGCGATTCGAAGCCGCGCCTGTTACGGGCGTGACGACGCTCGCCGTGCCCGGCAGGGCCCAACAAGTGAACTGGGCGAAGCACGACCCGAAGACCAAGCTGCGGTTGGCTTGGCCCACGGGCCGCGCAGAACTGCGCGCCACCCACGCGGGCACGGGCAAGCCGTGGGCGGAGATCCAGAGCGTCGCGGCCGTACCGCTCACCAAGCCCGTGTTCGCGGGTTATCAGGTCGCGAGGCGCTGGGAGCCGCTGGTGCAGAAGACGCCCGGCGCCTTCACGCGCGGCGACGTCGTGCGCGTGCATCTCACGATCGACGCCCAGAGCGACTTCTCCTGGGTGGTGGTCGACGATCCGATTCCGGCCGGCGCGACAATTCTCGGCAGCGGCCTCGGCCGCGATTCACAGCTGCTCACGCAAGGCGAAAGCAGCGAGGGTGACGGCTGGTGGTGTCCGTGCCGCGCGTTCACCGAGCGCACGCAGCTCGGCTATCGCGATTACTTCCAGTATCTGCCGAAGGGCAAACTCGAAATCGAGTACACGCTGCGCCTCAACCAGGACGGCGTGTTCGCGATGCCGCCGACTCACGTCGAGGCGATGTATGCGCCGGAGACGTTCGCGGAGTTGCCTCACGAGACGCTGCGGGTCGCGAAGTGAGCGCGCGGCGCTGGCGCGAGCAGAGCGCGCTCCGCACTGGGGCGCGGCTCGCGCTCGGCAGCACCGCGCTGCTCGCGCTCAGCAGCGCCGCGCTGCTCACGCTGTTAGGCCTCGCACTGCGCGCATTCGCGCCACTCGCGCCGAGCTACGCACTGGTGCGCGCGCAGCACGCGCCGAGCGAAGCGCGCTTGCTCGATCGACACGGGCGCGTGCTCCACGAACGCCGCGTCGATGCCAGCGAGCGCCGGCTCGCGTGGACGCCGCTCGATGCGATCTCGCCCGCGCTTCCCGAAGCCGTGATCGCGATCGAGGATCGCCGCTTCTTCGCGCACAGCGGCGTGGACGTGCGCGCGCTCGGTGCTGCGCTCCTCGCGGCTGCGCGCGGCGAGCGGCGCGGCGCGAGCACGCTCACGATGCAGCTCGCTGCGCAGCTCGATCCGTGGCTGCGGGCGACGGGCGGAGCTCGCTCGCTCGCGCAGAAGGCCCGCCAGATCGCGTACGCACGCGAACTCGAACGCGCCTGGACGAAGCCACAGATTCTGGAGGCGTATCTCAACCTCGTCTCGTTTCGCGGCGAGCTCGTCGGCGTGAACGCCGCCGCGCGCGGCCTGTTCGACAAGGCGCCGCGCGGGCTCGACACGCACGAAGCCTGGCTGCTCGCGGTGTTATTGCGCGCGCCGGGCGCCGCCCCTGGCGCGGTTGCGGCACGCGCGTGCGCGCTCTCGCGCGTGCACAGTGCTGGCGCCGACTGCACGGTGCTCGGCGCGCGCGCCGAGGCTGCACTCACACGCGCGCCGCGCGTTCGAGCGCGAGTTGCGCTCGCGCCGCACCTGGCCGCGCGCCTGCTGCAAGCCAAGGCCGACTTGCGCACCACGCTCGACGCCGAGGTGCAGCGCAGCGCGCAGCGCGCGCTCGCGAGCCAACTCGCACAGCTCAGCGCGCAGCGCGTGCGCGACGGCGCGGTGCTCGTGGTGGACAACGCGAGCGGCGACGTGCTCGCGTGGGTCGGCAGCAGCGGCGAACTCTCGGCTTCGCCGCGCGTCGATTTCGTGCGCGCGCGCCGTCAAGCCGGTTCAACGCTGAAGCCGTTCGTGTACGCGCTCGCCTTCGAGCAGCGCACGCTCACGCCCGCCTCGCTGCTCGACGATTCGCCGCTCGAACTGCCGACCGGGCTCGGCAGCTATCGCCCGCTGAACTACGACCAGCGTTTTCACGGCCCGGTGCCCGCGCGAATTGCGCTCGGCTCCTCGCTCAACGTGCCCGCGGTGCGCGTGCTCGAACGCGTGGGCGTTGACCGCGCCGTGATCGCGCTGCGCGAACTCGGCGTCAGCGGCTTGAAGCGCGCCGATTATTACGGATCCTCGCTCGCGCTCGGCTCGGCGGACGTGACGCTCTACGAACTGGTGAGCGCCTACCGTGCGCTCGCGCGCGGCGGCGTCGCGGGTTCGCTGCGCGTGCGCGAGAGCGATGCGCCGAGCGGGGACGAACGCATTCTCTCCGCAGGCGCTGCCTTCCTCGTGGCCGACATCCTCGCCGACCGCGGCAGCCGCAGCCTCACGTTCGGGCTCGAGAGCGCGCTCGCGACGCGTTACTGGAGCGCGGTGAAAACCGGCACCAGCAAAGACATGCGCGACAACTGGTGCATCGGCTTCTCGCGCGGGTACACGGTGGGCGTCTGGGTCGGTAACGGCGGCGGCGAGCCCATGTGGGACGTCAGCGGGGTAGACGGCGCGGCGCCCGTCTGGCTGGAAGTGATGAACGCGCTGCATGCGAGCGAAGCGAGCGCGCCGCCGGCAGCGCCGCGAGAGGTAGTGCCTAGCGCGAGCGGCTACGCGCTGCGCGGCAGCGAGCCCGCGGCAGTTGTTGGGATCGCGAACGCGGCGCCGCGGACTGCGCTCGCGCGCATCGTCTCGCCCGCGCCCAATCTCGCGATCGCGCTCGACCCGGATATTCCGCCAGCGCAGCAGCGCGTGCTGTTCGAGGCGCAGCCCGCCAGCGCCGCGCTGCGCCTAACACTCGATGGCGCGCCGCTCGGCGCCGCCGACGCGCCACATCTCTGGCGCCCCGCGCGCGGCAAGCACGCGCTCGTGCTCACGGACGCAGCCGGAGCGGAGCTCGATAGGGTGGAGTTCGTGGTGCGCTGAG
>JANNRF010000448.1:0-2582 GCA_031401135.1 Deltaproteobacteria bacterium
CCGCACGATCGTGGCGGCGAGTTTCGACTCGCGCACGAGCCGCTCCGCGGCCGTCTTGCTGTGCGCGTACGGGTAGTGCGTCTGGTCCGCGAAGCGCACCGCGATCGAACTCACGTAGACGAAGTGCCGCACGCCGGATTGCCTGGCCGCGGCGAGAACGCGCGTGGTAGCAGCAACGTTGCCGCGCGCGTACCCGGCCGGCGAAGCCTTGCCCGTGGTCGCGGCCAGGTGGATCACGGCGTCGCAGCCGGCCAGCGAGCGCTCCCAAGCCGCGGGCGCCTCACCTAACAGATCTCCGCGCAGCGCCTCCACGCCCGCGGGCGGCTCCGCGATCTCGGAACGCGAAAGCGCGAGCACGCGTTCGAAGCGCTGCGCGGCGAGCGCGAGTACGCGGTTTCCGACGAAGCCACTCGCGCCCGTGACGAGCAGGCAACTGCGCCTCAATGCAAGTAGCCGAGCGCGCGCAGTCGCTCGCGATCCTCGGGTGTCAGCTCGGCTGGGGCCGCCGGCGCCCAGCCAGCAGGCAAGAGCTGCAAGAGCTCCTGAAGCAGCTCGGGGCGCTCGGGGCTCAGGTCGAGGGTCTCGTCCGGGTCGGCGACCATGTCGAACAGCCGAGCGGTTCCACTCGACCAGCGATCCGAGGCCCAGAGCCCGTCATCGCTCCGGATCAGCTTCGAGTCGGCACGCCGCACCGCGACCGAGCGCCCTACGAATACGTCGGGTTCCGGCTCGTACACCGCGATCAGGGGGCCCGGCGATCCGGAGGCAGTGCCCGCGACCAGGCCGCTCAAGGAGACACCTTCGGCCTTGGCGAGCTTCGGGAGGCCGAGCCAGTCGAGGATCGTCGGCGCGATGTCGATCAGGCGCACCAGCTCGGGCACGACTCGCGGAGCGCTCACCACCCGCGGCGGCGGCACCATCACGAGCGGCACGTGCAGCGTCGTGTCGTACAAGTCGCGGTGCCAATAATTTCCGTGTTCGCCCATCGGCTCGCCGTGGTCCGCCGTCACGACGATCATCAACCCGCCCGCTGGCGCTGACTCGCGTGCAGCCGCGAGCAAGCGGCCGAGCTCGCGATCGACGTAGGCGATCTCCGCATCGTAGAGCCCTCGCAGCGCTGCGATCTTCTTTGGGTCGGCGGCGACCGCGGCGCGCTCCTGAGCCTTCAGTCCGTACCAAGTGGCGGGCGCCTCCACGGCGCTGGGCAGGCGCAGCTCCGCGGGCGGCGCGTAAGGGAGGTGCGGGTCGAAGTAATGCACCCATGTGAAGGTGGGCGCGGCGGCGTGCACGTTGAAGAACTGGGTGGCGAGATCGGTTGTCGCGTACGCGGGGCGGTAGGACGGCCAGGTGTCCGGGCCGTTGATGCGCTTCTCGAGCGGGCGGAGCGCGACGCAGCGGTACGTGAACTTCGGGAACGCCCGGTGCTCGCGCAGATCTCCGTCGGAGTACTGAAAGCGCGACGGCAGACGTGACGAGCGATCGATCGTCGTGAACGCGCTCGGGAACGCGGCGGTGACGTAGCCCGCCTTCGCGAGAGCGTCGGCGAGCGTCTCGACGTCCGCGCGGAGGCCCTGATGGTTCAAGAGGAACTTCGTCGAGAGCGGTGTGCGCCCGCTGAGGATGGATGCGTGCGACGGGCCGGTGAATATCGAGTGCGTGAAGGCACTGCTGAAGAGAGCGCCGTGCGCGGCGAGCGCGTCGATGTTCGGCGTGCGCGCATCCGCGTAGCCGTACGCGCCGACGCGATCCGCGCGCAGCGTGTCGATCGTGACGAGCAGAACGCTCGGCGCGTTGGCGGCGGGCTTCACGCTCGGCGCGAGGCGCTGCACGTGCTGTGCCCCCTGCCACACGAGATAGACCGACGCTCCCGCCAACAACAACGCCGAGGCGCGCACGCGCGGCGTCCACACCAGAATTGCGCCGCCGAGAGCCGCTACCGCCGCTCCCAGCGCCCAGCGCGGGCCGTAGGCGGGCAGCGCGCGCGCCGCGAGCGCGCACGCGCCGGCGAGCGCGAGCAGCGCCGCACTCGCAGCGAGGCGCGCGCGCGGGAGCGACTGGAAGCGCTCGAGCGCGAGCGCGCCGAGCCAGAACGCGACGAGGCCGAGCGCGGCGGCTGCGATGCGCAGAATCGGACGCGGCTCCGAGGCGCCCGCCGCGATCGCCGCAATCAGCGCGAAAGCCGCTGCCGGCGCAGCCCAGACGCGGCGCGCGAGCATGCACGCGAGGCCGGCGAGCGCGCCGAGCGCTGGGTAGACGGCCAGCACGAGCAAGAGGCCGCGCTGGATGTCGCTGGGTTCCGCGTTTGCCGCGAGCGCGGCGCGCGCGAACTCGACAAGCCCGATGCTGGCGGCGACCCCCGCCCCAGCGATCGGCGCCGAGATGCCGGGCGCCTCCGAGTCGCGCAAGTCCAGTCGCGTCACAAGCAGCTCCCTCTCGCCTAAAGCGCAGCAGTATCGGTTGGCAATCCGAGGAACATGCGGCCGGCGAGCTCCAAAGTCGGGGGGGCGACCATCAGGTGCTGCGTGGCGACATGCGCGTCGCGGAAGATGCGCTGAAGCGGCGAGCGGCGGTAGATCGAACTC
>JANNRF010000449.1:0-5035 GCA_031401135.1 Deltaproteobacteria bacterium
TTCGACGAGCACTTCGGCGAAATGCTCATTGCGCTCGGTTACGAGGGCCGGCGCGACTGGTGGACCACCTTGCCGGAGTGAGGAGCACTCATTGGCGAAGCGCCGCGGTGATCGGGCGCGAGAACACGCGGATCGAATCGATGCGGGTCGTTTCTGCGCCCGGGCTGCCGATGACGATTAGGGATTCAGCGGGCGAGAATGTCTCGCTGAGGATCCCGGCGGGAACAGCTCGCCACACGAACTCGCCGCCGTCCACGGAGATCCCAAAACCCGTCGTGTCCCAGCTGAGCGCGAGGGTGTGCCAGCGCAGAGGCTCCCATGCGGGAGACAGCGGCACTGCAAGCGACGCGTCGAAGCTTCCGCGCAGCCCCCAAAAGCCCGCGAGCAGCCGCTCGTCGCGCGAATCGCGGCTCGGGCGATCTCGCTCCACGACGAAGTAGCTCCCGCTCCGGCCCTGCACCGCGAGAAACGGGATGTACTCGCCGCTGGAATCCCTGCGCCACGTTTCCGGCGAGACCGAGAAGATCAAGGCGCCCGGGGTTGTTAGATCGATGCGCCCGACTGCACTCAAGAACAGCTGCGCGCCGTCCCCGCGCGCGCCCGATCGGAACGCCTCCCCGCGCTCGCCCGGGACCAGGTGCCCGGTCCGCTCGACCTTGGGCACCGTGCCAGGCGAATCGAAATCGAGGCTCCAGCGCTCCCAACGGGCATCGATCGCGGAGTCGGCATCGGCTCGCGCAAACGCCGCGGCGAGGGAAATGCCGACCGCGAGGAGAAGCCAGGCAGCCCGAATCATCGGGCGCGCGCCTCGCGGCGCTCGATCCAACGGACGCCGTTGCGCGCGATCGCGAAACGACAGCTCTCTCCGATGGATTCGATCGGGCCGCCGCCCTCGGGGTCGATGCACTCGCCGCGCGCCGCAATGCCAAGCGCGGACGTATCGAAAGCCAGCTCTGCGCGGCCGGCGCCGCCGTAGTTGACCACCAGCGCGAGCGCGGACTGGCGGCACGTCACCACCAGCGCCTCAGCGGCGGCACCGATCACCTCGAAGCGCTTCGGGCGATCCCAGTAGCGGTGCACCGCGCAGCGCGGATCGCCGTAGCCGAACGCGCGCAGTCGCTTCCAGAACTCGTGAGGGCTCGCCTTGGCTTCTTCCATCACACGGATTTCGTGGAGGGCCGTAACACCCGCGAGACTGCGGCTCAACTCGCGCGAGCGCGGCGCATCCGCGCCTCGCGTGCCGGAGAGGTAAACCGGCGCGGCGCCGACTTGCACCCCGAGCGACGAGGCGCGCATTAGGTCGCGCGCGAACCGCTCTTGATAATCCTGCGCTCCGTAACGCCACTCGCCGTCGAGGATTACGCCGGCCCAACCTTGCACGGCGGAAATCGGCGTCGTCGTCCCGTGGGCGACGTTCCACCACTCTCCGCGGCGCGCCCAAACCAGCGTCTGCGCGCGGCGCATGAACTCGCGCAGCTCGAACAGATCGACGCCGGGCTGAAGTCGGCCTTCGAGATCGCGCCACGCGCTTCCGTGCCGCTCGTCCCAGCTCGCGCGCAGGAACGTGTTGTCGAGGAAAAAGCCGTCCACGGCACCGGTTGCCAGCAGCCGATCCATCTGCGAGAGCGCGAAGTCGCGAAAACTCGCGGCGGGCGTGACTTCGAGCTGCTGATCATCGACGGCGTCCCGCCCAGCGGGATCGCCGAACGGCGCGAGCCGCCACTCGTCCGCGTACGCTCGGAACTCCGGGGTCCACGCGACGTTGTGCGGGTTCACGTATGCGACCGCGGCGCGGGGACGTTTCGCGAGGGAGTTCACGGCCCAGCGCAGACTGTCGCGAACCATCGGCCACGAAGCGCCGTGGTTCGCGCCGCGCGCTTCGAGCCAGCGATCGCCCGCGAGCGGCCCGAGCGTGCCGCCCCTTCGCAGCCCGGCTAGACGTTCCAGGAACGAATAGTCGTTTCCGCGAGGGCGATAGTGGCCGTAGGCGCTCTCAGCGCCCCAATACCACCCGGTCGCAAGAGGGCAGATCGCGATGAAGCCCGCTGGCGCATCGCAGATCAGTTGCCATTGGCGCCAATCGGCCGGGCGGGGTTTCACGGGCGTCGCCTGAAGCGCGAATTCGAGATGGCGTGCGCGAGCGAACAGCGCCGGACGATTCGCGAAGTGGATCACGATCTCCACCGCCGACCCACTCCTGCGGATCTCGGCCATCGGGCGGCCGGGGAAAAACCAGAAATCGCGCCCGCTGCCCGCCATCCACGCGAGCCCTCGCTCCTCATCTCCCAACCAGGTGTACGGGACGAAGCCCTGCGGCAGCTCGCTCCGGCCAACCTGCAGCGCGTCCCAAACTCGACCGCGGCCTGCCGGCAAGGCGCCGAGGGTGTGGTGATGCGCCATGTCGGTGATCGCGTTCAGGAGTGTCGTGCGCTCCGCGCGGAGGGGAATCACCAGATCGAGTGCGCCGATTCGCGCGCTCGCGGGACCGTCGAGATCGAGCGCGATGCGGTAGAGCCCGTCGATTTCGAAATGCGCCCTCAGCGCCCCATGGAGAGGCCCGAGCGAGATGCCGGAGCTGACGTCGACCCGATCGTCTGCGCTTCTCCGCACCACCGCTGTCACGCGCGCCAGCGGCGAAACAGCGATTCCGTCGATCGTTGCCTCGAGGCGCATCGGCCCGGCGAGCAGAGGCTGGCCCTCGACCTCGACTTGATCGATCAGTCCGGTCGGACCGAGTTCGTAGGTTCTCAGCACCGCGTGGACCCGTCGCCCGCGGACACGGAGGGGCGTGAAAGGTGGAATCACCACCGGCTCGCGGCCCAACGTGTTGCCCTCCCAGCCGAAGCGCTTTCGCTCGAACTGAGCGCTCGGACCGACAAGCCCACTACAAGCGGCGCCCGCCTCGAGGGAAGTAGTCACGACGTAGCGGCCGTCTGCCAACTCCGGAAGCGTTAGCCACTGCCGCAACCCCCCATCACCGCGGGCAGACTCGACCGATGCTCGCCAGGTTTGCAGCTCGCGGCCCGCGGCGTCGCGCAGTACGAAGCGCATGCTCGTGAGTTCGCGAGCCCCAGGCACTGACCTTAGATCGAACGCCGCCAGCAGTTCGCGGTGCGTCGGGTAATGGGCGACGCGCAGGACGGCACCTTCGAGCGGCTCCGTCCAACGAGATGAGCAATCCGCGCGCGCGGCGCCGGAGGAGAGCAGCAGTGCCGCGATGCCGAACGCCCAGAGCATCGGGCAACGTTAGGTTCGACCCTCATTGGCGCAATCGCGCTCGACCCATCCACCTGCGTTCGGCAGGCTCCGCGCATGGGACTTCTGATCACGAAACTCGCGATCGCGCTGCTGCAGCCGCTCTCGGTCGTGCTGCTGCTGATGCTGGCCTCGATCGCGCTCGGCGCACGCCGCAAGCCGCGCGCCGCTCGTGCGCTGCTGGCCCTGGCGGCGCTGATGCTGTGGCTGAGCGCAACTCCGGTGACATCGTGGCGACTCCGGCGCCCGATCGAATCTCGCTTCCCGCCGCGGCCGATCGAAGAACTCCCAGCAGCCGATGTTCTGCTGGTGCTCGGCGGCGGCATCGAGCCCGCGGTATCTCCGCGACTGCGGCCCGAGGTGAACCTCGCTGGCGACCGCGCGCTCTACGCGGCCGCTCTCTACCGGGCCGGCAAAGCGCCGCGCGTGCTCGTTTCCGGGGGCGCGTTCCCGTGGCAAAACGAGCCTGCGGACGCGCACGGAACGCAGCAGCTGCTCGAGGATCTCGGCGTTCCCGCGCGCGCGATCACGCTCGAGCCGAACAGCCGCTCCACGCGCGAGAACTGCGTCGAGACCCGCGCTTTGTTAGGGGAGGCGCCGGCGCGCGTTCTGCTGGTGACCTCCGCATTGCACATGCCCCGTGCTCTCGCCGCGTGCCGCGCCGTCGGGCTCGACGTGACGCCCGCGACCACCGATATCGAGGTCCTGCACGATGCGGGCAGCGGGATCCTCTACTGGTTGCCGGATTCGGAGTCGCTTGACGCGACCAGCCGAGCCATCCGCGAGATCGCCGCGACCGCCGCCTATCGCGCGCGTGGCTGGCTGGCGCCGGAGCCGAGCGGAGCCGAGCGCGCGAAGCCAGGTGGCGCCACGCCCTAATCCCTCAATCCGGGCTCAGCTCGCATTCCTTGATCTTCGCGAGCAGCGTCTTGTAGCTCACTCCCAGCAGGATCGCGGCGCGGCGGCGGTTCCAGTGCGTGCCGTCGAGCACCCGCGAAATCGCATCCGCCTCCGCGAGCGTCGAGGCGAGCCTGCCGACTTCTTTCAGCGGCAGCTGGCCGGCGCTCTGTTCGACCTCGCTGAGCAGATCCTCGAAGCGGCGGCGGCCCTGCCCGCGCGAACTCGCCGAGAGCTCGCGCAGGATCTGGCTCTCGCCGCCGAGCACGACCATGCGCTTCATCAGGTTCTCGAGCTCGCGCACGTTGCCGGGAAACGGATGCGCTGCGAGCACCGCGCTGAGGCGCGCGCTCGGCTTCGGCGCCGCGCGGCCATAACGCTTGCCCGCCTGCGCGAGGAAGTGCTTCGCGAGCGCGGGAATCTCGTCGCGGCGCTCGCGCAGCGGCGGCACATGCACGTTCACCACGTTCAGCCGAAAGAACAGGTCTTCGCGAAAGCGGCGCTGCTCCACCAACTCCGCGAGCGGGCGGTGCGTGGCCGAGACGATGCGCACGTCGACGCGGATCTCGTGGTTGCCGCCGAGCCGCGCGAAGGCGCGGTCCTGCAGCACGTGCAGCACCTTGGCCTGCGCCGAAGCGCTCATCTCGCCGATCTCGTCCAGAAAGATCGTGCCTTCGTTCGCGAGCTCGAACTTGCCGATCTTGCGGCCGGCGGCGCCGGTGAAGGCGCCCTTCTCGTAGCCGAACAGCTCGCTCTCGAGCAGCTCGCCGGGCAGCGCGGCGCAGTTCACTTTGACGAAGGGCTTGTTACGGCGGCCCGAGCTGCGATGGATCTCGCGCGCGACGACTTCTTTGCCCGTGCCGCTCTCGCCGGAAACGAGCAC
>JANNRF010000450.1:0-2701 GCA_031401135.1 Deltaproteobacteria bacterium
CGCGCGACATGCAGCGCACGCATCCCGGCGTCTGGGGCCGCGTCTCGCCGCGCGTGCGCGGCGTCTCCGAGGAGACGACCACGGGAGTGCATCGCCTCTACCAGATGGAGCGCGCGGGCACGCTGCTCTTTCCCGCGATCAACGTGAACGACTCGGTCACCAAATCGAAGTTCGACAACATCTACGGCTGCCGGCACTCGCTGCCGGACGGCTTGATGCGTGCGACCGACGTGATGCTCGGCGGCAAGGTCGCCGTGGTGTGCGGCTTTGGCGAAGTCGGCAAGGGCTGCGCGCAGGCGCTGCGCGGCCAAGGCTGCCGCGTCGTCATCACCGAGATCGACCCGATCTGCGCGCTGCAAGCCGCGATGGAGGGTTATCAGGTGACGACGCTCGACGAGGCGCTCGAGACGGCAGACCTGTTCGTCACCGCGACGGGCAACGCGCACGTGATCACGGCCGAAGACATGTCGCGCATGAAGGACAAAGCGATCGTCGGCAACATCGGCCATTTCGATAATGAGATCGACATGGCCGGCTTGAAGGCGGTGCCCGGCATCAAGCGCATCAACATCAAGCCGCAGTACGACGAGTTCGTGTTCCCGGGCGGCAAGAGCATCCTCGTGCTCGCCGAGGGGCGGCTCTTAAATCTCGGCTGCGCGACGGGCCACCCGAGCTTCGTGATGTCGGCGAGCTTCACGAATCAGGTGCTCGCGCAGCTCGATCTGCACGCGAACGGCGCGACGTACGAGAAGAAGGTGTACGTGCTGCCGAAGAAGCTCGACGAAGAAGTGGCGCGGCTGCATCTCGCGCATCTGGGCGTGAAGCTGACTGAGTTGTCGCCCGCGCAGGCGAAATACCTCGATGTGCCGACGGATGGGCCTTACAAGCCGGATCACTATCGCTACTAGCCCCGTTTGTCAGGCTTGGAAGGCACGGTTGTCGCGGCGGCTGTGCTCGCGCGATGCAGCTGGCGAGCCTGGGGCTCGCAGCTGATCGCCTTCGCGTGATGCCGGGTGGGGTGCGCGTCGCGTTTGCGTGACGCGCGCTTTTGGTGCGCCTCGCGAGCCGCACGCGCTCAGCGATTGCGGTTGGTGCGCGCCCTCTTCTCGAGCTTCCAGCCCGCGAGCGGAATCCAGGCTTCGCGAACCTGCTTGTCCTGCCGGCCGTGCAGGTTCACCTGCACCCCGTCGGGCTTCAGCTCGAGCACACCGTAATTGCCGAGCTTCCAGCCCATGACCTTGCCGCGCCGCGCGGCCGCCGACGAGACGACCTCGATCACGCCATCGGCGAAGCCGAGTTCGTTGTCGTGCACGTCGCCGGCCAGGAACAATGTGCCGGGCTGATCGCGTAGTAGAGCAATTAGGCGTTCCCGCGCGGCGGGGTACGCGAGCCAGCTCTCGCTGCGGTAATCGTGGAGTGGGGTGCCGCTGCACACGAGCGTGTAGCGCGGGCGCTGCGCCGCAATCTGCGCCTCGAGCCACACCCACTGCGCAGCGCCGAGCATGCCGTCGCGATCGGTCTCGGCATTCTTCGCGCTGCGGTACGTGCGCGCGTCGAGCATCAGGATGCAGGCGTCGTCGACTTCGCGGCGGCAGTAGATCTCGGGCTTGTTCGTGGAGACGGGCAGCCAGCGATGAAACGTCTCGCGCGCTGCGGCGACGAGCTCCGGCGCGAGCTCGGCGCCGAAGCGGTCGTCACCAAACGAGTCGTGGTCGTCCCAGGTTGCGCAGAGCACGCCGCCGCGCGCCTTCAGCGCTTCGAGCAATGCCGCAAAATTCTTCTGCTTGAACTGGCGCACGTAATGGCGCTCGAGATCGGCGATCAACGCCGCTGGGTCGTCGTGGTCATCGCGCTTCATGTAGACGTTGTCGCCGAGCAGCAGCAGCGCGTCGGGCTCGCGCGCGGCGATCTCGTCCCACAGCCTTTGCTTCGGGACGTCCTGAACCTTGGCGCACGAAGTGAATGCGATCGTCGTCATCGTCACATTCTGCGGCAAGCGGAGGCGCCGCCGCGATAGCTTCGGCCGATGCCCGACAAGAAAGTTCTCGTGACCGGCGCGCTCGGCGTGATCGGACGCGCGGTGGTGGAGCGGCTCGCGGCGCGCGCGGACGTGCGAGTGATCGGCCTTGCGCGGCGCGCGCCGGACACGGGGCTGCTGGAGTCATTACGGGCGGCGCCGAACCCCGTGCAGTGGGTCTCGTGCGATCTGCGCGACGCCGCCGCCACGCGCGCAGCCCTGGCGCCACACCGCGACACCACGCAGCTCGTCTACGCCGCGCTCTACGAGCAGCCAGAATTGCTGCGCGGCTGGCTCACGCAGGATCACGTCGACGTGAACGCCGCCATGCTCGCGAGCACGCTCGGCGCGCTCGAGGGCGCGCCGCTCGCGCACGTCTCGCTGCTGCAAGGCACCAAGGCGTATGGCGCGCACACGGGCCGCCCGATGCGCGTGCCCGCGCGCGAACACGACGCGTTGCGCGATCACGCGAACTTCTACTTCGCGCAGCAAGACTTGCTGGAAGCGCGCGCCGCTCGGGACGGCTTCGCCTGGACGATCTTCCGCCCGCAGGTCGTGTTAGGGGTCGCGGTGGGCAGCGCGATGAACCCGGTGGCGGCGCTCGGCGCCTACGCCGTGATCCAGCGCGAACTCGGCTTGCCGCTCGCGTACCCGGGCCACCCGCACATGCTCACGGAGTGCATC
>JANNRF010000451.1:0-16451 GCA_031401135.1 Deltaproteobacteria bacterium
CGCCGCTCGCCGAGCAAGGGCGAGATCCGCCGCGACTTCGACGCCTGCGCGATCGCGCGCGCCTACCAGGAAGCCGGCGCCGCCGCGCTCTCGGTGCTCACGGACGAGCAGCATTTCGGCGGCTCGCTCGCGGTGCTCGAAGCCGTGCGCGCGGTGACGACCCTGCCGCTGCTGCGCAAAGACTTCGTAATCGACGCGTACCAGCTCGACGAGGCGCGCGTGGCGGGCGCGGACGCCGTGCTGCTGATCGTCGCGGCGCTGCGCGCCGAGGAACTCAGTGCGCTCGCGAAGCACGCCCGCGGTCTCGGCCTCGACGTGCTGGTCGAGGTTCACGACGAAGCCGAGCTCGAGATCGCGCTCGCCAGCGGCGCCGGCCTGATCGGCATCAACAACCGCGATCTGCGCACGTTTCACACCGATCTCGGCGTGACCGAGCGCCTCGCGCCGCGCGCAGCCGGGCACGCCTGCGTGATTGCCGAGAGCGGTATTGTGAGCTCCGCCGACGTGACCCGGCTCGCGCGGGCAGGCGCGCACGGCTACTTGGTCGGTGAATCCCTGATGCGCGAACCCGACGTCGGGCTCGCGCTTCGCAAACTGAGAGGCCACGCGTGACGGTTCGCATCAAGGTGTGCGGGATCATTCACCCGGACGACGCGGAGGCCGCGGTCGATGCGGGCGTCGATCTGATCGGGCTCAACTTCGTGCCCGGCACGCCGCGAGCGCTGACGATCGAGCAGGCGGAGAAGATCGCCGCGCGCGTTGCGGGCCGAGTCGAGCGCGTGGCGGTGTTTCAGAACGCGCACTGGGACCAGATCCAGAAGGTCACGCGGCGCGTGGATCTCGAGCGCATTCAGTTTCACGGCGACGAGACGGAAGAAGACATCGAGCTGGTCGATTACCCGGTGATCAAGGCGGTGCGCGGCGCGGACATGGCGGCGGTGGAGCAGTTCCCGAGCGCATTGTTGTTGCTCGATCACCCGACCGAAGGCGGCGGCAAGGGCAACGCCTGGAACTGGAGCGAGGCCTCGGTGCTGATCGCCGCCGGCGTCGATGTGATTCTCGCGGGTGGGCTGAACCCGGAGAACGTCGGCCAGGCGCTCCTCGAAGTCGGCGACGTGCCGCCCTGGGGCGTGGATGTCGCCACCGGTGTGGAAGGCGCGAACTTCCGCAAGGATTCCGCGAAGATCGCCGCGTTCGTGAAGGCCGTTCGCGAGGCCTCGCAATGAGCGATGCGCTGGCGCCCGGCGCGAGTCGCGGGCGCTTCGGCAGCTTCGGCGGCCGCTACGTCGCCGAGTCGCTGATCACTGCGCTCGACGAACTCGAGGCCGCGATTGCGCGCTTCGTGCCGTCGCCCGAGTTCCAGGCCGAACTGAACGACCTGCTCAGCCATTATGCCGGGCGGCCGACGCCGCTCTATCACGCGAAGCGGCTCTCGGAAGACGTCGGCCTGCGCGTCTACCTGAAGCGCGAAGACCTCGCGCACACCGGCGCGCACAAGATCAACAACGTGCTCGGGCAGGCGCTGCTCGCGAAGCACATGGGCAAGCGGCGCGTGATTGCGGAGACCGGCGCGGGCCAGCACGGCGTCGCCACCGCGACAGCCTGCGCGCTGCTCAGTCTCGACTGCGAAGTCTTCATGGGCGAGGAGGACGTCGCGCGCCAGGAGCTGAACGTGTTTCGCATGGAGCTGCTCGGCGCCCAAGTGCACACCGTGACGTGCGGCTCGCGCACGCTGAAGGACGCCATCAACGAGGCGTTGCGCGACTGGGTGACGAACGTGCGCACGACTTATTACTGCATCGGCTCGGTGATGGGCCCGCACCCGTACCCGACGCTAGTGCGCGATTTCCAGCGCGTGATCGGGCTCGAGGCGCGCGAGCAGATCCTGGCGCGCGAGGGGCGGCTGCCGGACGCGCTGGTCGCCTGCGTCGGCGGCGGCTCCAACGCGATGGGCCTGTTCCACCCGTTCCTCGAGGACAAGAGCGTGCGCATGTTCGGCGTCGAACCGGCGGGCGAGGGCATCGCGAGCGGGCGCCACGGCGTCACGATCGGCACCGGTGTGCCCGGGATCCTGCACGGCCAGCGCACGCTCGTGCTGGCCGACGACGACGGGCAGATCTTCCCGGCGCACTCGATCTCCGCCGGCCTCGACTACCCCGGCGTCGGCCCGGAGCATGCGTGGCTGAACGAATCCGGCCGTGCGACTTACGTCTCCGTAACAGATGACGAGGCGCTCGCGGCCTTTCAGCGCCTCGCGCGCATCGAGGGCCTCTTGCCCGCGCTCGAATCGGCTCACGCGATCGCGTACTTGCCGAAGCTCGCGCAGATTCTTCCGCGCGGCGCGCTGGTAATCGCGAACCTCTCGGGCCGCGGCGACAAGGACGCGCCGCAGGTGCGCGAGATTCTGAAAAAATCTGCGGTCGCTGGGCACTGAGCATGTCGCGGATCGCGGAACGATTCGCCGCGTTGCGCGCGGCCAGCGAGAAAGCCTTCGTGCCGTTTGTTACGGCTGGCGACCCGGATCTCGAGACGACCGGCGAGTTGGTGCTCGCGCTGGCGGAGAACGGCGCCGACCTGATCGAGATCGGGATTCCGTTCTCGGACCCGAGCGCCGACGGCCCGACCATCCAGCGCGCCAGCGAGCGCGCGCTCGCCGGCGGCACGACACTGCGCAGGACGCTCGCGCTGGTCGCGAGGCTGCGCCCGCAAGTGAAGATTCCACTCGCGCTGATGGGCTACGCGAATCCGTTCTACGCGCTCGGCGCTGACGGCTGCGCGGCGGCATGCGCCGCAGCAGGTATCGATGGGATCCTCTGCCCGGATCTGCCGCCCGAAGAGGGCGCCGACCTCTACGCCGCGTTCGCGAAGCGCGGCATCGACGGCGTGCTGCTGGCGGCGCCCACCACGACGCCCGCGCGCATGCGCATGCTCGTCCATAACACGCGCGGCTTTCTCTACTACGTCTCGCTGACGGGCGTCACCACAGCGCGCAGTTCGCTCGCCACGGGCATCGAGGCGGGCGTCGCCGCGATCCGCCCACTGAGCGGCATCCCCGTTTGTGTCGGCTTCGGCATCTCGCGCCCCGAGCACGCCGCCGAAGTCGGGCGCTACGCGGACGGCGTCGCCGTCGGCAGCGCGATCGTCGATCTGATCGAGCGCGCGGGCAACAACGCTGCGGCGGTGGACGCGGTCGCGAAGTTCGCGCGCGAAATGAAGGCGGCGCTCAAGCCACGCTGAGGCGTGCGTGCAACTCGCGCACCTGCTGCTCGGTGTCGGCGAGCGCACCCGAGTTGTCGATCAGCCAGGTTGCGAGCGCGCGCTTCTCGTCGATCGGCATTTGGGCCGCGATGCGCTGGCGCGCGAACTCGGCAGTCACGCCATCCCGCGCAACCTGGCGCGCAATCTGTGTTTCGGGGGAGGCGTACACAAGGATCGATTCGCCCCCGGGATCGTTTGTCGCCGCGCCGCCGGCCTTGGCGCGGCGGGCGCGGCCTTCGAACAACAGGGGGTTGTCGAGCACGATCAGCGGAGCGCCGGCGGCCCGCGCGCGCTCGAGGCGATTCGCCATTTCGCGCCCGACCGCGGGGTGCACGATCTCGCCGAGCTGGCGGCGCGCATCGGCGTCCGCGAACACGATTGCGCCGAGCCGCGCGCGGTCGAGGGAGCCGTCGGCGCGCACGAGGTCCGCCCCGAAAGCGTCGCCGAGCTCGCGGACCATCGGCATGCCCGTGGCCTGCAGTTCGTGGACGATCGCGTCGGCGTCGATCACCAACGCGCCGAGTGCGGCGAACAAGCGCGAAACCGTGCTCTTGCCCGTGCCGATCCCGCCTGTCAGCCCCACGATTCGCGTCATGCGAGGCGCATGATTCGGGGGCTCGGGTGGCAGCACAAGCGCGGCTTCGCGCGGACGCAGAGACGGGTCTCCGTTCCCACGGGGCATCCTCGGTAACTCCGCGGAAGCGCGGCGGAATCTGGCGATTCCGGTTTGACCCTCAAAATCGAGTTCGATAAGCTGCGCCCACTTTTTCGCAGGGTTAGGCGGCCTCTCGCGGGTTCGTGAGCGTCGCCTTCTCTGGGTGCAGTGCGCTTGCGCACTTGCCGCGGTCGGTCGATGGCGTTGCGGTTCGTGTGAAAGGGGAGCATGGGCGATCCGAAGGCGAAGACGGCGCAAGCCGCGAACGGCGAGAGTGATCTCGCGCGTTTGCGCAGCGCGATCGACGCCGTGGATCACTCGATTCTCGCCGAACTGAATCGCCGCGCGGAACTCGTCAAACAAGTCGGCGAGCACAAGCGCGCCGAGCGCAGCAGCGTGTACCGCGCGGCGCGCGAACGAGATCTCGTCGATGCGCTCGCGCGCGGCAACCTCGGCGGGTTCCCGGCTTCGGCTCTGCGCGCGGTGTTCCGCGAGATCATCTCGGCCACGCGCTCGCTCGAAGCGCGCCTGCGCATCGCGTACCTCGGGCCCGAGGGCACGTTCTCGCATGCCGCGGCGCGCGCGGCGTTCGGCGATCAGGCGGAGTACGTGCCGGTCGCGACGATCGGCGATGTGATCACGGCGGTGGAGCGCAACGAGGCGGACCACGGCGTGGTGCCGGTCGAGAACTCCACCGATGGCGTTATTACGCAAACGCTCGACTCGCTGGTCGATACGCGGCTCGCGCTGTGCGGCGAGACGGTGCTGCGCATCGCCCAACACCTGCTCTCGCAGAGCGGGCGGCTCGAGGACGTGAAGCGCATCGCCTCAATTCCGCCTGCGCTGGCGCAGTGTCGTCACTGGCTCGATCGCCACTTGCCGGGCATCGAGCGTTACGAAACGGCGAGCACCGCCGCCGCGGCGGTGCTCGCGACGAAGGAAGCCGGCACGGCTGCGATCGCGAGTTCGCTCGCGGGCGAGCTCGCCGGCCTCGCGACGATCGCCGCGAACATCGAGGATCGCCGCGACAACACGACGCGCTTCCTGGTGTTAGGCGGCGACGCGCCGGCGCCGAGCGGCAACGATCTCACCTGCCTCGCGTACACCGTGCGCAAGAGCGAATCCGGCGCGCTGCACCGCTTGCTCGCGCCGTTCGCGGCGCACGGCGTGAATCTCACCAGCATCCAGGCGCGGCCGCTCAAGGGCACGCCCTGGGAGTACGTGTTCTTCATCGATCTCGAAGGTCACCACAGCGAAGAGCGCGTGCAGCGCGCCTGCGCCGACGCCGCGGTGCTCGCCACCTCCTGGCGCGTGCTGGGCTCGTTCCCGCGCGCCACGAACCTGCGGCCCGGGGAGGCGGGCTAATGCGCGTCAAACCGTGGATCGCGGGCATCGAGCCGTACAAGCCGGGCAAGCCGGTCGAACAGCTCGAGCGCGAGCTGGGCATCAAGGAAGCGGTGAAGCTCGCCTCGAACGAGAACCCGCTCGGGCCGTCGCCGAAGGCGCTGGTGGCCCTAACAGCCGCCGCCGGGCGCGTGAACCGCTACCCGGATGGCGCGAGCTTCCGGCTGCGCACGAAACTCGCAGCGAAGCTCGGCGTCGCGCCCGCTCAAATCGTATTCGGCTGCGGCGGGGACGAGATCTTCGAGTTGATGGTGAAATCGTTCGTTGGCCCGGGCGATGAAGTCGTGTACGCGTGGCCGTCGTTCGCGATGTACCCGATCGTGACCGCGGGCATGGGCGCTACTGCCGTGCCGGTGCCGCTCACGGCGGCGCTGGTGCACGACCTCACGGCGCTGCGCGCAGCCGTAACGCCGCGCACGCGCGTGGTGATGCTGTGCAACCCCAATAACCCGACGGGCACGAGCGTCGGTCGCGCCGAGTTCGATGCGTTCGTGGCGTCGTTGCCCGCCGACGTCGTGCTGGTAATCGATGAGTGTTACGTCGAGTACGTGCGCCGCAGCGACTTCCCGGATTCGCTCGCGTGGCTCGCGAAGCGCCCCGGCACGCTCGTGATCCGCACCTTCTCGAAGATCTACGGGCTCGCGGGCCTGCGCGTCGGTTACGGCGTCGGCGACCCCGAGTTGGCCGGTTACCTCGAGCGCGCGCGGCATCCGTTCAACCTGAACCTGCTCGCCGAAGCGGCCGCAGTCGCGGCGCTCGACGACCACGAGCACATCGCTCGCACGCGCAAGCTGAACGCGGACGGCATGGCTTATCTCGAGCGCGAGTTCGCAGCCCTCGGCATCGCGACCTGGCCGAGCGATGCGAACTTCCTGCTCGCCGACGCGGGCGTTGGCGCCTACGACGCGCTGTTGCGGCAAGGCGTGATCGTGCGGCCGCTCGCGGGTTTCGGCATGCCAGCGCACATCCGCATCACGATCGGCACCGCGGAAGAGAACGAGCGCTGCGTAAAGGCCCTACAGGCGTGGAAGTCCAAGTCGTGACGGAAGCCACGCTGCACTTCCAGCGCGTCACGATCGTGGGCGCTGGCCTGTTAGGCGGTTCGCTGGCGCTCGCACTTCGCGAACGCCGCCTCGCGCGCGAAGTGGTCGCGGTGGTTCGCCGCGCGGAAGCGCAGCGCGAGATCGTGGCGCTCGGCATCGCGGATCGCGCCGAGCGCGACCTCGCGGCGGGTGTTGCGGACGCGGACCTGGTGGTGCTCGCGAGCCCCGTGCACGCGATGCCCGGCTTGCTCGCGCAGCTCGCACCTGGCCTCGCGCCGGGCGCGATTGTTACGGACGTCGGCAGCGTGAAGGGCGGGCTCGCGGATGCGCTGCCGCCGCTCTTGCCGAGCGGCGTCCACTACGTCGGCTCGCACCCGATGGCTGGCAGCCACCACACCGGCTACGCCCACGCGCGCGCCGACTTGTTCGAGAACGCGGCCTGCATCGTGACGCCCGCGCGGCCCGCGAACCCGGCTGCCGAAGAGCGCGTGATCTGGCTCTGGCGCGCGCTCGGCGCCCGCGTGCTGCGGCGCAGCGCGACGCGCCACGACGCCGAGGTCGCCTGGGTGAGCCATGCGCCGCACGCGATCGCCTACGCCTTCGCAGCCTCGCTGGCAGACGCTCCCGCGAGCGCGCGCGAACTGGCGGGCTCGGGCTTCCGCGATTTCACGCGCATCGCGGCCAGCGATCCCGCGATGTGGGCCGACATCCTCGTCAGTAACAAGCACGCGCTGGCCGCGCCGCTGCTCGCCGCCGCCGAACGCGCCGCCGCCCTCGCGCGCGCGATCGAAAGTGGCGATACAGACGCCGTCACAGCCCTTCTTGCGGCCGCGCGCGAGCAGCTCGCGGTCTCCGATTCGAATGCCCGATCCGGGGGCTTAATCCCGGAAATTCAGGTTGCCCGTGAAACGGCGACCCCCAAGGAGTGATTTCAGACTCATGTCTCAACAACCCAACACCGGCATGACTTTCGCGGAGCTGTTCGCGAAGGACGCGCCGAAACTCAAGGAAGGGGAGGTCGTCAAGGGACGAGTACTCCTCGCAGATCAAGACCACGTGCAGGTCGATGTGGGCTTCAAGTCGGAAGGTTTGGTCGACGCCTGGGAATTCATGGACGAATCCGGGCGTCTACTGGTCAAGCCGGGCGACATGGTCGACGTCTTCATCGAAGAGGTCGAGGACGAGGACGGCTACATCGTCCTGAGCAAAGAGAAGGCAGATCGTCTCAAGATCTGGGACGAGATCAGTAATGCCTTCGAGGCCGATGAGTCGGTCGAAGGCAAGGTGATCTCCCGCGTGAAGGGCGGCCTCTCCGTCGACATCGGCGTGAAGGCGTTCTTGCCGGGTTCGCAGGTCGATCTGCGCCCGGTGCGCAACCTCGAGGCTCTGCTCGGCGAGCGACTGCAGTTCAAGATCATCAAGTTCAACAAGCGGCGCGGGAACATCGTGCTCTCGCGGCGCGCGCTCCTGGAGAAAGAGCGGGAGCGCATGCGCGCTACCACGCTGCAGACGCTCTCGGAAGGCCAGATCATCGACGGCGTGATCAAGAACATCACCGATTACGGTGCGTTCATCGATCTCGGCGGCCTCGACGGCCTGCTCCACGTGACCGACATGTCGTGGGGCCGCGTCAATCACCCGAGCGAGTTGTTCCGCGTGGGCGACGAGCTGAAGGTGAAGGTGCTGCGCTTCGACGTCGATAGCGAGCGCGTCTCGCTGGGTCTCAAGCAGATCCAGCCGGATCCGTGGATCGACGCCGCGATGATGTACCCGCTCGGTCGCCGCATCCAGGGCCGCGTCGTATCGCTCACCGATTACGGCGCGTTCCTCGAGCTCGAACCGGGTATTGAGGGCTTGGTGCACATCTCCGAGATGTCGTGGACCAAGCGCATCAAGCACCCCTCGAAGATGGTGAACTTGAACGACGCAGTGGAAGCCATCGTGCTCGATGTGGACGAAGGCAACCGCAAGATCTCGCTCGGCATGAAGCAGATCGAGCCGAATCCGTGGTCGCTGATCGAGGAGAAATACCCCGTCGGCACCCTCGTGCGCGGCCCGGTCCGTAACATCACCAACTTCGGGCTCTTCGTCGGGCTCGAAGAGGGGATCGACGGGCTGGTCCACGTTTCGGACATCTCCTGGACCGAGCAGATCAAGCATCCCAAGGAGAAGTACAACGAGGGCGATGAAGTCGAGGCGATCGTGCTCAAGATCGATCGCGAGAACGAGAAGTTCTCACTCGGCGTCAAGCAGCTCACGCCGAATCCCTGGGACGATATCCAGAAGCGCTACCCGGTGGGCTCGGAAATCACCGGTGAAGTCACCAACGTGGTCGACTTCGGCGCGTTCGTGCGGCTCGAAGCTGGCATCGAAGGCCTCGTCTACAGCAACGAGCTGTCGGCGGAGCCGGTCGGCAAGCCGTCCGACGTAGTGACCGTGGGGCAGAGCATCCGCGCAATCATTACGAAGGTCGACCCCGTCGATCAGAAGATCTCGCTCTCGATTCGCGCGATCAGCGATCGCGAGATGCGAGAAGACCTGAAGCGCAATGCAGCGCGTCAGGCCAGCACGCCCACGACCACCTTCGGCGACCTGCTGAAGGAGAAGCTCGCGAAGCGGGACGGCGATCAATAATCGCTGCAGTACCCGGTGAAGTTCCGGGTCCGGGGCGAAAGCCCCGGCCCATTCGGGAGATGACATGACGAAGAGCGGGTTGATCGAGAGAGTCGCGGAGCTGATGCCGCACATCTCCAAGAAGGACACCGAGATCGTGGTGAACACGATCTTCGATTCGATGACCGATGCGCTCAAGAAGGGCGAGCGCATCGAGATCCGCGGCTTTGGCAGTTTTCAGGTGAAGGTGCGGGAAGCGCGCGAGGGGCGGAACCCGAAGACGGGCGACGAAGTGCACATCCCCGCGAAGCGCACGCCGTTCTTCAAGGTCGGCAAAGAGTTGAAGGAAAAGGTCGACGAGGCGCCGGTTTCTTCAAAGGACTGAGCGCGCGCGCGTTGGTTGGCTGATGTTCGTAAGCGGGAGGGGCCATGCGACAACTCCGTTGGTTCGTCGCGTTGCTGCTGCTGTTTGGGGCGCTCGCCGGCCTCGGCTTCTTCGTCCACGGGAACCAGTCGCAGGTGCGCGTCGATCTGCCGTTCCTAGTGGCCTTCTATCAGCCGCTTTGGCTGGTGCTCTCGGCCGCGTTTTTCGCGGGCGCGTGTTCGGCCAGCGCGGGTCTGTTGTTTCAGCTCGCGAGGAAATCGCTGGCCGCGCGGCGCACCGCGAAGCGCGTCGTAGCGCTCGAGTCCGAACTCGAGCAGCTGCGCAAGCTGGCGGCCGCCACGGATGATTCGCGCCTAACGCCCGTTCCGCCCGCGCTCGGCGCATGAGCACGCCCGCGCGCGAGACGCCGATGATGCGTCAGTACTTGGCGCTCAAAGCCCAGCATCCCGACGCATTCCTGTTCTACCGGATGGGCGATTTCTACGAGCTGTTTCTCGATGACGCGGTGCGAGCGGCGCCGCTGCTCGAAGTCACGTTGACGTCGCGCGACAAGGGAAGCCCCGACCCGATTCCCATGTGCGGCGTGCCCGTGCACGCCGCCGATGGTTATGTGAAGCGTCTGAGCGAGAAGGGCTACCGCGTCGCGATCTGCGAGCAGACCGAAGACCCGCGCAGCGTTGGCGGGCGCAGGCTAGTGCGGCGCGAAGTGGTCGAAGTGATTACGCCTGGCTTGGTAGGCGACCCGCAGGGGCTGCCGGCTGCGCGCGAAGTCGCGCTCGCCGCCATCGCGATCCGCGAAGCCGACGCAGGCCTCGCCGCGCTCGATGCCTCGACCGGCCACTTTCGCGCGACATCTGCGCAGCTCGAACACGGCGCACTGCCGAAGGCGCTGCTCGACGAGCTCGAGCGCATCGCGCCGCGCGAGTGCGTGCTCGCGGACGACGCCCCGGAGACCGCACTCACGCTGCTGCGCGCGCGGTTGCCACAGCTCGTGATTTCGCGAGCGCCGGCGGCGTCGTTTGCTGCTGCGCCCCAACAGTTTGCTACTGCGTCCCAACAACTCGGCGGCCCACCCGGCGCGGATCTCACTGCAGCGGGCGCCGTGCTCGCGTATCTCGCCGCGCATCAACCGTCGGCCGCGAAGCTCGCGCCGCCGCTGCGCCGCTACGCGCTCTCCGACACGATGGTCCTCGACGCCGCGACGCGCCGGCACCTGGAGTTGTTCGAGAGCGCCGAGGACCGAACGCGACGCGGCACCCTGATCGAGCGCATCGACGAGACGCTGACGCCGCTCGGCGCGCGGCGGCTCGCGCACTGGCTCAGCTACCCGCTGCTCGAGCTGGGCGCGATACGCGAGCGGCAGAACGGCGTCGCGTGGCTGGCAGAACGAGATCGCGCGCGGGGCCGGCTGCGTGCGGCGCTGGCCTCGGTGCGCGATCTCGAGCGGCAACTCGCGAAGTGCGCGCGCCCGGGCGCCGAGCCGCGCGATCTCGCTCAGCTGCGCGCCTCGCTCGCCGCGCTGCCGCGCGTTCGCGCCTGGCTAGCGAGCGACGCGCAGACCCTCCTGCCCGAAGCGGCGCCCGCTTCAATAACACTTCCCGAGCCGCTCGCGGAACTCGCGCAGCTTCTCCAAGACGCGATCGTCGACGAGCCGCGCGCATTGCCGCGTGGCTCGCGCGGCGCGAGCGAAACGGGCTTCATTCGCGTTGGCTTCCGGCCCGAACTCGACGCGCTGCGCGAGGCCGCGCACAAAGGGCGCGAATGGATCGCAGGGCTCGAGACGCGCGAGCGCGAGCGCACCGGCATCGCCACGCTGAAGGTCCGCTACCAGCCGGTGTTCGGATACGGCCTCGAGGTGAGCAAGAGCCAGCTCACGCGCGTGCCGAGTGATTACGAGCGCAAGCAGACGCTCGCGAGCGCGGAGCGCTTCACCACGCGCGAGCTGCGCGAGATGGAGACGCAAGTGCTCGGCGCCAACGACCGCGCCGCCGCGCTCGAACGCGAGGTGT
This sequence comes from Deltaproteobacteria bacterium, assembly GCA_031401135.1. GTDB lineage: Bacteria > Myxococcota_A > UBA9160 > UBA9160 > UBA6930 > VGRF01. Next base: position 11,368 of record JANNRF010000451.1, read on the forward strand.
TCGAGAGCGTGCGGCAGCTGTTACTGGCCGAGGCGCCGCGGATTCGCGCGGCCGCGGATGCGGTGGCGGAGATCGACGCGCTGCAATCGCTCGCGGAAGTGGCGCGCCGCGATGGCTGGGTGCGCCCCGAACTCGATGGCGGCACGCAGCTGGAATTGCGCGCGGGCCGGCACCCGGTCGTCGAGCGCGTGCTGCAAGGCGAGGGCGCGGCGTTCGTTGCGAACGACACTTCGCTGGATCCGGCCCGGACGCGCGTGCTGTTGCTCACGGGCCCTAACATGTCCGGCAAGAGCACCTACTTGCGCCAGGTCGCGCTGATCACGCTGCTCGCCCAGATCGGGAGTTTCGTCCCCGCGGCGAGCGCACAGATCGGCATCGTCGACCGCATCTTCACGCGCGTGGGCGCCTCGGATCGGCTCGCCCAAGGGCAATCGACGTTCATGGTGGAGATGCGCGAGACCGCGGAAATTCTCGCGCAAGCGACGCCGCGCAGCCTGCTGATCCTCGACGAGATCGGCCGCGGCACCAGCACCTTCGACGGGCTCTCGATCGCCTGGGCGGTCGCCGAGCACATTCACGATGCGCCGGGCCTCGGCGCACGCACGCTGTTCGCGACGCACTACCACGAACTCGCCGATCTCGCGGTCGCGAAGGCCGGCGTCGCGAACGCGCACTTCGAAGTGCGCGAAGCCAAGGGCGAGGTGCTGTTTCTGCGCCGCCTCGTCGCGGGGCCCGCGAGTCGTTCGTACGGCATCGAGGTGGCGCGCCTCGCGGGCCTGCCGGTTGCCGTAATCACTCGCGCGCGCCAGCTGCTCGCGCAGCTCGAGGCAGGAGAGTTCGATGCGCGCGGCCGTCCGCGCCTCGCTGAGCCGGGCAGCGCGCCCAACACCTCGCAACTCTCGCTCTTCGCAGCCGCGCCTCCGCGCGAGCCCGGCGAGGAGGCCGTGCTCGCTGAACTGCGCGCAAGCGACCCGCTGCGCACGACCCCGCTGGACGCACTCGCGCTGCTCGAGCGCTTGCAGCGGCGCCTTGCGAGCTCCGGAGACCTGGCGTGAAGCGCGCGCTGCTGCTCGCCGTTCTCGCACTCACCACGCTCATCGCGCTCGCGCCGCACTTGGCGCGCGCGCAGGAAGAGCGCGCGGGCCGCACGAAAGTGCAGGGGCTCCGGCACTGGAGTTACCCGGCCTATACGCGGGTGGTGATCGAGTTATCAGGGCCGGTGGGCACGCGCGTCGAGCAGCTCGCGGCAGACGCCGCGGCTGGCCGCCCGGATCGTTTGTATCTCGATCTTCCGAACGTGTGGGTGGGCCACGCGTGGGACGCGCCGCAGCCCGTCGGCGATGGCCTGCTCGCCGCGATCCGGCTTGGGCAGTTCCAGAGTGGAGCCGCGCGCGCGGTGATCGACCTCGCGCGCTACGAACGCCACCGGATGTTCGCGCTCACGGGCCCCGATCGAATCGTGATCGACGTATACGGCGAAGCAGCGCGAGGCACCGATACCACGGCGGCTGACCCCTCGCTCGCGACTCCAGGTCTGACTCCGGCGCCGGAGCGCAAGCTGTTAGTCGTGCTCGACCCGGGCCATGGCGGCGACGACCCGGGTACCAGCGGACCGCGCGGCCTCTCTGAAAAGGAGATCACGCTGGCAGTTGCGCGCATCGCGAAGCGGCGGCTCGAGGAGCGCGGCTTCGACGTGATGCTGACCCGCAACGGAGACCGCACGCTCTCGCTCGAGGAGCGCACCGCGTTCGCCGAGGGTGCGCGCGGCGACGTGTTCGTCTCGATCCATGTGAACGCGGCGCCGCGCTCGCGCGTGCGCGGCATCGAGACTTATTACTTGGATGCCAACCACGAGCGGCATGCGCTGCGCGTGGCCGCGCGCGAGAGCGGCGTAGCACCGGGTCAACTCGACGAGCTCCAGCGCGTGCTCGCCAGCTTCAAAGTCTCGGAGGTCGGCTCGCGCTCGGCGGTGCTCGCGCGGGCCGTGCAGAGCGAGCTGGTCGGCGGCGTGCGCAATACCTACGGCGGCGTCGAGGATCTGGGTGTGAAGCGCGGCCCGTTTCACGTGCTGTTTCTTTCGGGAGCGCCCGCGGTGCTCGTCGAGATCGGCTTCCTCTCGAACCCGGTGGAGGCGAATCGCCTGCGCAGCAAGCTGTATCGCGAAGTGATCGCGGAGCAGATCGCGCGCGGTCTCTCGCGCTATCGCAGCGTTCGTAACAATGCACTCGCGAGCAGCGCGCGATGAGCGCTGCGCCCGAGATCGACGCGTTCATCGCGATCGCGCGCCCCGGCGATGAGGCTCGCGGCGCGGCGCTCTCGGCGGGCGCGAAGGCGTACATCGCCGCGCTGCGCGCGCACCTCGCGGACTTGCAGCACTCCGGCGCCGCCGGCGCGCTCGTGAACTCGGTCAACTCCGACGGGCTCGACCGCTTGATCCGCCGGCTCTACGACGTCGCCGCCTCCGCTCATTATGCGCGCCACGGCGCGACCGCCGCGCGCGCTGCGCTCGTCGCGGTCGGCGGCTACGCACGCCGCGAGTTGTCGATTGGCTCGGACGTCGATTTGCTGGTGCTCGAAGACGCCGGCGCCGAAGGCCTCTCGGCCGACATTGCCCAGTGCGTGCAAACGGCGCTCTGGGATGCGGGCCTTCAGGTGGGAGCTGCGGTGCGCACGGCCGCGGACTCCATCGCCCTGGCGCGCACCGATGTCTCAACGCAGACCGCACTGCTCGCCGCGCGTTTCCTCGCGGGCGACGCCAGGCTCTTCCACGAACTGATGCGCGCTGTGCGCGAGCGCGCGATTCCGGAACTCGCAGAGTTCGCAGAGCGCCAGCAGGGGGCGCTACGCGAGCGGCACCTGCGCATGGGCGAGTCGCTCTACCTGTTACAGCCGAATGTGAAGGAAGGCGCCGGCGGCCTGCGCGATTACCACACCGCTTATTGGGTCGCGCGCGCTTGCGAGCGCGACTTTCGCGAGCTGCAGGATTTGCTCTACGTCGGGTTCCTGACCGAGAGCGAGATGCGCGAGTACCAAAGCGCGATCGGCTTTCTCTGGCGCGTGCGCAATGCGCTGCATTTGATCACGAAACGCAAGAGCGATCAGATGAGCTTCGAACTGCAGGAGCGGCTCGCGCGCGAACTCGGCTTCGAACCGGATCTGCACTCCGGCGAGCTGCCGGTCGAGCGCTTCATGCGCGAGTACTACCGCAACGCGCGCGCGGTGCAGGCGTACTCGGAGATCGTGATCGAGCAGTGTCTCGCGCGCGTGAAGCCGCAGTCGGCGAGTGCCAGCCAAAGCGTGGAAGAGGGCTTCCGCGTCTCCGCCGGCCAGCTCGAGATTCCGCACGCGGCGCTCTTGCGCGAGCGGCCGCTGCGCTTGTTACTCGCCTTCGCGGTGGCGCAGGATCACGACGTGCCGCTCTCGCGCGCGGCGCGCCGGCTGATTCGCGAGCAACTGCCGCTCGTCGACGAACACTTCCGCATCGATGCAGGCGCGAGCGCCGTACTGGTGCGCATTCTCTCTTCGCCGCGGCGCGTGATGCGCAGCCTGATCGCGATGAACGAGGTCGGCCTGTTAGGGCGTTATCTGCCGGAGTGGGAGCACATCGTCTGCCGCTGGCAGCACGTCATCTATCACACCTACACGGTGGACGTTCACTCGATCTTCCTGGTCGAGGAGCTGCGGCGGCTATGGCAGGGCAAGTACGCGCAGCTCGTGCCCGATTTGACCGAGCTGGTGCAGAGCGCGCCGGATCTGCCGATGGTCTACCTCGGTTGTCTGCTGCACGACATCGGCAAGGGCTACGGCGGCGATCACTCGTCGATTGGTGCAGAGCTCGGCGAGAAGTGCCTCGAACGCCTCGGGCTCGCGCCAGAGCGCGCCGCCCGCGCGAATTTCATCATCCGCCACCACTTGTTGATGTCCCACGTCGCGCAGCGCCGCGATCTCTCCGATGCCAAGGTGATCGTCGAGTTCGCGCGCACCGTGGGCGACCGCGAGAACTTGCACAACCTCTACCTCGCGACCTTCGCGGATATGCGCGCGAGTTCGAAATCGGCCTGGACGGAGTGGCGCTCGGAGTTGTTGCGGGAGTTGTTCGAGCGCACGGCCGAGTTCCTCGAAGCGGGCGGGGTGGATCAAGACCTCGCGCTCGAACAGATCGAGGCTCGCGTCGAGCAGCGCATGGCGCTCGCGCGGACGGAGCTCTCCGCCGCGGGCATCGCCGAAACCCGCGTGCAGGCATTCTTCGAGATGATGCCCAGGCGCTACTTCGTCTCGCACACGCCGCCGCAGATCGAGCGCCACGCGCGCGCGCTGCTCGCCTTCGACCCGGAGCAGCAGCGCGCCAGCAAGACGGTGCGCGACATGCGCGCCGGCTTTAGCGAGTTGATCGTGTGCTCGCGCGATCAGCACGGACTGTATGCCGACGTGGCGGGCTGTATCACCGCTGCGGGCGTCAACATTCTCGGCTCGCACGTCTACACCACGCGCAGCGGGCTCGCGCTCGAGGTCTACCGCGTCGCGACACCGGATGGCGACGAGGAGATGCGCGCAGAACGCTGGGCCCGCTTCGAGGCCTCCCTCGTCAAAGTGCTGGCCGACGAGGTGCACGTGGCGGACCTAATCGCACGCCAACGCCGGCCGGTCGGCAGCGCGAAACGCATCGTCTCGCACACCCCGCCGAGCGTCGCGGTGCGCAACGACGTCTCCGACTTCTATACCGTGATCGATGTGAATGCCGACGACCGGCTCGGCTTGCTCTACGACCTGACGCGCACGCTCACCGCCCACGAACTCGAGATTTATGTCTCGAAGGCGACCACCGTGCTCGATCAGGCGGCCGACAGCTTCTACGTGAAGACGCCGGATCAGAAGCGCTTGCTCGATCCCGACGAGGTCGAGCAGCTCCAGCGCGAGCTGTTGATCGCGGTAGGTGGAACTCCGGGTGCAGCGGCGCACGCGCATGGCTGACGGCAAGCGGCGCCTCGGCGCGCACAGCGAGGTCATGCCGAGCGAAGTCGCCCCGGGAATCTCGAGCGCGATCGACGCCTTTCTGCGCCACGGCGCGATCGAGCGCGGCCTCG
>JANNRF010000452.1:0-6158 GCA_031401135.1 Deltaproteobacteria bacterium
CTTCCGTAGTGCCGCGCGCAAGCGTGACCCGCGCGCCGAGCGGCCGCGCCTGGTAGCGCTCGCGCAAGAGCCGAATCTTTGCCGCCACGACGTCGTAGCTGCCATTGCCGCCGAGGGTGGTGCGGTGGCGGTTGTGGATCGCGCGCGGCCCATCGATCGAGACCGCGACGCCCACGTTGTGTGCGTTCAACCAATCGGCGATGCGCGGTGTGATCAATGTCGCGTTGGTAGTCAGCGAGAAATCGCCGCGCGTCCCGGCTTCGGCGAAACGCTGCTCGCCCCACGCCACGACTTGTTCGAGCAGCGGCATCTGCGTGAGCGGCTCGCCGCCAAAGAACACCACGTTGTACCGCGAACGCCCGGGCGACTCGCGCAATAACATCTCGACGGCGGCCTGGGCCGTCGCGAAATCCATCTTCTTGCCTGCGGCGGGCGAGGTCAGATCTTCCTTGAAGCAGTACGTGCACGAGAGATTGCAGCCCGTGTTCACGTTGAGCACGACCGTCGTGAGCGGGAACGAGGTGACGCGACGCTTCGGAGCGGGCGCGCGCGCCTCGGCTCGCGAATCGCGCAGCACATCGCACGCGGCGAGCTCGGCGACCGCTTCCGCCACCGCACCCGCGTCGTGGCGCGCCGCGAGCTTCTCCTGCAGCGCCGCGAGCGATAGCGGCGAGGCGGCCAGCAAATCGAGCGCTTCGCGCGTGAGCGCATCGAGCTCGAACAAGCTCGTGGTGGGCACGTGGAACAACAGCTCGCGCCCGTCTACAGCGACGCGGTGGAGGTTGTGCGGCAGCAGTTCGAGCGCACTTTGCATTTCGGATGGCCTCGGCGTTCACACGCCTCGAGTCGTTACGGAATCGGAGACTGGATCCAGCGCTGCACGGTGACGATCAGGTGCGCCTCGGCAGTCAGCGTCTTGTCGCCGTCTTTCACCGTCGCGATCACTTTCAGATTGCCCGCGTTGTTCGTGCCGTACTTGCGCGCCGGGTTCGGCCCCGCGTCGCCCGGCGTGAACACCCCGGTAGCGGCGTCCATCACGCCCGCGAACTCGACATCGCGCTCCTCGCGCGCTTGCTCGTGCCACGGCGCGACGCTCCAGGTCGCGGGCACGGCGCCGAGGCGGATGTCGTCCGCGGTCTCGGGCTTCCCATCCGGGCCGTTCGACCACGTCACCGCGTCGAAGACGGCGTACTCCTTGGGAATGGGGCCGCCGCCGTCGCCCACGCGCGCGACCTGATAAGGCGGCTCGACCGCGATCCGGTCGATCGCCGCTCCCGCGCCCGCCGCCGCCATGTGCATGAACGGCGTCCTCGTCGAGATCGCCTCGAAGTCGATCCCAAACTCCGGGTGATCGCGCTCGTACATGCGGCCGGTGAGCACGCTGAGGCCGTCGCGGTCCCCAGCCGCGAGCACCTGCTGCCACTTCTTGTCGGCGAGCGTGAGGGTCGCGCGCCATTCGTAACCCGTGTAGAGGGTCGCGCGGCCCGCGCCAGAGAGCTTCTCTCCGGATCGCAGGTACGCGCCGTCGAACTCGAGTGCGTATTCGTCTGCGCCACTCGACTTTGCGCGCATCGTGCCCTCGAAAGGCCCCTTGCTCGGCTGATGCCCGCTAATCCACCACTCCCCCGACAGATCCGGCTTCTTCGCCTTCTGCCACCTCTTCCACGCCTCGCTCTCGTAGGCGTACTTCTCCGCCAGCATCGGCGACGTCTCGTTCAGCGCGATCGGCAGCCAGTCGAGATTGCGCCCGCCCGCCGAGTACTCGGTGCTCGGGTACTGGCCCAGATGGAAGTGCACGAGCTGCTTCCACTCCTCCACCGGCCTGCGCTGCAATAACACCCGCGCCGCGGAGTGGCAGCGCCCGCACATCATCTTGAAGTCGGCGTCCACCGGCTCGATATCGTCGAGGCGCTGCTCGAGCGCGTAGCGGAAGCCCGCGGCTTCCTCGGGCGCGAGGCCTTGCGTGTCGGCGAGATACTTCACCAGCGTGCGCTGCGCGTCGTCCGAGCCGAGCGGCAGATCCTGCGACGACACCGTGATGCCGTGCAGATCCTCCATGCGCTGGATCGTCATCGCCCAGCCTTCGGGCGTCTTGCGCTGCTGCGAGATGCGCGAGAGCCGGCCCGCGTCGTCGGGCTGGTGGCAACCGCTGCAGGTGTACCGGAGCAGTTCCTCCGGCGTCTCCGCACTGCTCGGCGGCGCCATCAACGCCACGCCACCGAGCAGGAATCCCAGCAGCGCGCGCTTCATCGCCGCTCCCGTTCTTAGAAGTTGAACGTGACGTCTGCGCCGAACGTGCGCGGCGGCCCGATGTGCGAATAATCGAGCCCGAAGCCGGCCAGCGAGATGATCGAGGTCTGATAGAACTGGTTGCCGATGTTCTTCATCCAGAGCGCGGCTTCCCACTTGTCGTCGCTCGCCGCGAACGCGAGCCGCGTGTTGAACAGGAAGTAGTTGTCCACGAGCGTGCGGCTCGGGTGCGGCAGCGTGTAGAACTGCGCGCCGGTGTAGTTCATGTCGACGCGCCAACTGACCGCGCCGGCCTCGCCCTCCCACAGATCGAGGTCGCTAGCGAGGTTCACGTTGAAGCTCGGCGAGTTCGGCAACTCGTCGCCGCTCACGTCGATGCCGCTCACGAGGCCCTCTTTCGCCTCGCCGTCGAGCCAGCCGACACCACCCGAGAGTCGCAGGCGATCCGAGACCTGCGCGAGCGCCTCGATCTCGAGGCCTAATATGTTCGATTCGTCGATGTTCACGAGCAGCTGCGCGCCGCTGTTGGGATCGACGTCGATCAACTGCTGATCCTCGTACTTGTAGTAGAAGACCGCGCCGTTCAGCTGGACGCGGCCGTCCGCGAGGGTGCTCTTCAGGCCGAGTTCGACCGCGTCGAGGGTTTCGGGCTTGACCTGATTGAACTCGGACGGGTCGAAGAACGCCTGACCGTTGAACGCGCCCGAGCGGTAGCCGCGGCTGTAGGTGGCATAGCCGAGCACGTCCTCGCCGAACTCTTGATCGAAGCCAACCTTGAAGGTGAACTCGGTGTCGTCGATCGTATCGTTCGTGCTCGGGATCGTGTCGAACAGGTTCACGCCCGCGCCCTCCGCGAAGGTCCTGAAACCCCGCGCCTCGGTCCGGTCGTTGGTGACACGCCCGCCGAACAAGATCGTGGTGGTCGGGCCGATCTCGAACGTGCCGTCGAAGAAGCCGGCGATCGAGCGGCGCTCCTGCTCGAAGCTGTTGCGGTAGGTGCAGCCCAGCGCGACGAAGTCGCGCAAGCGAAAGCCGAGACCGAACAGAACGAGATCGGCGGCTTGGCCGTCAGGCGAAGCGGACGGCGCGGGCAGCGGAAGCGGGTCGTTGATCGGGTCGAAGTCGCCCGCCGCCGCGAACGGGTCGGCGCAGTCGTTCGGGTCGATGCCGCCGCTCATGTTGAAATCGACATCGGTAAACAGCGCGAGATCGGTTGCGATGTCGAGCTTCTCGCGCGCGTAATAAACGCCCGCGACGAAGTTGAACGGGCCGTCCAGGTCCGAGGTCAGCCGAACTTCCTGACTGATCTGATCGCCATCGCCTGCGTAGTCGACTTCGATCACCTCGAGCGGCGAGCCGTCCGAGTCTTCGGGGTTCAGGAAGTCGCCCTGCGTCCACGACGTGATCGAAGTGAGCGTGAACGATTCGCTTAGCTCCCAGTTCACGTGCAGCGAGGCCTGATCGGTCTCGCGCTTGCGGCGGATGTTCTTGCTGCCTTCCCATTCGAACTTGCCGAGGCCCGTGCGGAAGTGGTCGGCTGGACCGAAGCCGAGGGAGTTGTAGAGCGAGTAGATGCCGCCGCCCACGCCGACGCCGTTCGGCGGATCGCCAATCTGCGCGATGTTGTCCGCGAAAATTCCATAATTGGTCGGATCCGAGCGGCCCGCGGAGAAGCGCCCGATCACTTCGAGCGTGGCGCTCGGGCGCCAGAGAGCCGAGACGCGCACCGCCCACTCGTCGGTGCTGTTCGCGTCGGGGTGGTTCGGCACTTTGTTGTCGTACCAGCCGTCGGCCTCGGTCCACATGCCGGCGAAGCGCACCGCGAGCACGTCCTCGACCAGCGTCATCTCCGCCGCGCCGCGCGCCTCGAAGCGCCCGAAGTTGCCGACGCCGCCTGTGAAGTAGCCGCCGTTCTCGAAGCTCGGCGCGCGCGTCACCAGGTTCACCGCGCCGCCGGTGGTGTTACGCCCGTAGAGCGTGCCCTGCGGGCCGCGCACTACTTCGATGCGCTCGAGGTCGAACATCTGGATCGGTTGAAGCACGGTCGGGCCGGCGTAGACCTCGTCCGTGTACACCGCGACCGGGCTCGATTGGTGCACGCTGTAGTCGTTCATCGTGACGCCGCGCAGCGCGAACACCGGCGCGCCGTCGCCGTTCACCTGGTTCACCTCCAGGTTCGGAATCAGGGCCGCGACATCGTTCGTGTCGGTGATCTTGAGATCGTCGAGTTGATCGCCGCTGATCGCTGCGACCGAGATCGGCACCTCCTGCACGTTCTGCGCGCGCTTCTGCGCGGTGACGACGATCTCCTCGATGGCGGGAAGTGCGGCGGGTTCCGCGGGCGCCGCCGTTTCTGCGGGCGCCTCGTCTTGTGCGTAACTCGCGAGCGGGAGCAGCGTTAGAGCCGCAGCAACGACCCAAGCGAGAGTGCGAACAGGCGCCATGAGTTCTCCAATCCGAAGGGGCGGTGAAGCTGCGCGCATCATTGCACACGATGCGCGCTGCGAAACCACCGAATGCCGCGGCAATCTCGCTGCTACCAGCGCGCCCCAGGATGCGCGCGCGCGATTACCTGCATCTCGGCGAGCATGCGCGCGAGGTATTCGGTGTGCCGGCCCACGCGCCCGCCGCGCGGGTGGAACGCGCCGGGCTGCGGCAGCGCGAGCGTCGCTTCGCGCAGCAACGCCGCGATCGTGGCGTGCGCCTCGTCGCGCAGCGCGCTCGGATCGGGCGCGAGCCCCGCGGCCGCGAGCTCGCGCGTGATGGCATCACTCGCGAGGAGTTCTTCTAGGTAGGGGAACAGCTCGTCGAACGCGGTCTGCATGCGCGCGTGGCTCTCTGCGGTGCCGTCGCCCAGCCGCAGCACCCAAGTGCGCGCGTGGCGCGCGTGGTACTCAGCCTCCTTCGCGGCCTTGGCGCCGATCGCGGCCAGGCGTGGGTCGGAGCTTTCGGCGAGTGCTCGGTAGTTAGGCAGCGCAAACGCGTCGAAGAGCGCCTGCCGCGCCAGCGTCCAGGCAAAATCCACGTTCGGCTGCTCGAGCAGCAACGCGCTCCGGAACTCTCGATCGTCGCGCAAGTAGGCCAGCGCGTCGGCATCGCGGCCGGCGCCTTCGAGTTCGCCCGCCAGCGCGAGCGCGGCCTGCGCCAGATCGAGGTTGTCGAGCGCGATGTTCGCGAGAGCGAGTTCCTCTTCGAGCACCGGCGCGAAGCCGCACCACTCCGAGAGGCGATGCCCGAGCACGAGCGCGTCATCGCCTAGCCGTAACAAGTACTCGACCAGCGCCGCGCTCAAGACGGCTGCTTGGGTTTCGCCGGCCGGTAGAAGCGCGGGTGGCGATAGATCTTCGCGGGACCGGGCTCGAAGAAGCCCGGCGCATCCTCGGGCCGCGAAGCCGCGATGCGCTCCGCTTCGACGACCCAGATCGAGACGAGCTTGTCGCGCCGCGCGAACGTGTCGCGCGCGTTCTGCAGCGCGAGCTCGGCATCGGCGGCGTGCACGCTGCCCGCGTGGGTGTGCGGCGCGCCGGTCTTCTCCTGCACGAACACTTCCCAGAGCGTGAACTGCGTGTCGGCTTCGCTGCTCACTGCGCGGCCCCATCGCTCTCGTGCTTCGCGGCGTAGGCCTCCGCGGCCGCGCCCACCCAGGCGCCGTTCGCGTGAACCTCGCGCCGCACGCGCAGCCGATCGCGCGCGCACGGGCCACCGCCAGCGAGCACGCTCTTGAACTCCGCCCAGTCGATCGGGCCGTGCAGCCACCGCTGAGTTGTCAGGTCGAGCCGCAACTCGGGATCCGGCAGCACGAGCCCGATGCTTGCGGCCTGCGGCACCACCAGGTTCACGAACCACTCGCGCTGCGCGTCGTTCGATTCTTGCTTCACGCGCCAGCGCATCAACTGCTGCGTGTGCCG
>JANNRF010000453.1:0-8477 GCA_031401135.1 Deltaproteobacteria bacterium
CGCCTAATGATCGAGGGCAGCAGGTGATGGGTGTACGCGCTGGTCGCGAGCACCGCGCGCCGCGCATGGAGCTGGCCCTGTGCAGCGCGAACCACCACGCCGTCGCCACCCGGCTCGACCGCGTTCACCGGGGAGCGCTCGTACACCCGCACTCCCAACCGCTCCGCCTCTCGGCGAAGCCCATCCGTCAGGCGCGCGGGATCGAGGATTCCTCCGCCCAGGGCCGCGACACCACCGAGGTACAAGGGCGAATGAACTTCCGCCCGCATCTCCGCCCGATCGAGAAAACGCCAGGTCGTCACGCCGAGCTCGCGGGCGATCGCCACGCTGCGCTGGCCTTCCTCGACGTGCGCCGGCGTAAGAGCCGCGATCAGGCGTCCGGTCGGTTCGTAGCCGCAGTCGATGCCGCGCTCGACGAGGAACGCAGTCAACTCCGCGAGATTCGTCTCGCCCAGCAGCGCAAGGCGTCGCGCTTCCTCCCAGCCGAAATGCTGGATCGCGAGGCCGAGACTGTGATCGACGGTCTCCGACAGCATTCCGGCATTGCGCCCGCTCGCGCCGTGGGCAGCGACGCCTTGCTCCAGCACCGCAACATCGAGCCCGGGTTCGAGCTGCTTGAGGAAGATCGCGGTCCACAACCCAGTGAAGCCGGCGCCGACGATCGCGATCTCCGCGTCGGCGCGTCCGGTGAGCGGGCGCGTCTCGCGCGGCGGCAGCCCTGCGAGCCAGAAACAGTCGCGTTCGATGGGGTCCATGCGGTTCCGTGAGCGCGCATCGTAGGGCCGCTCCATAAATGCAGCGTGCGGGACCCGCCGAGCCAGAGGCACTTGTCCGGCGCTGGGTGTTACGTGCGGAAGCGTCTCGCCGCCGCGGCCTGGCGCGCGGAGATCTGCGCGCGCCGCTCCTCGGCCGAGAAGCGCGGGGTACTCGCGTGGAGATGGGCGCGCAGCTCGGAGAGCTTCACGACGCGCGACGTGGGCGCCGGCTTCGTGCTCGAGAACACCCAGCGGTAAGTGACGAGGCCCTCTCGGCGGCCCTCGGTGTCGAGCCAGTTCTGCACGCCTGGGTCGCGCTGCGCGATCACGACGCGGAAGCGCCCGTCGTCATCGACTCGCAGTTGGTGACCTGTCAGGGAGTTGACGCGGTTCGCGAAGTCGAGCGACTCGAACCACGGGTACGAGTAGAGCTGGATCGACCAGTAGCGCGCGTTCGGCGGCTCGCACTCGATGAGCAGCGCATCGTCCTCGCCGAGGTTCCACCAGCCGCCGCCGTACATCACGTCGCCGGCGCCTCCCGGCTGCGCCCGCGGCTTGCCGAGCACGTTGTCCGGCAGCGCGCCGCGCGTGCGCGCCATCCACTGGTTCCAGTAGACGACGCTGCGCTCGACCCAGGTCGCGGCGCGATCGAGCGCCTCTGCCACGAACTGCGGCTCGAGCGGCGGCGGCGCGAGGCCTTCATTCCCGACGCGCTCGATGCGCAGCTGGGCGACCGGATCGTGGTCCCAATCGCTCACGTACTGCCGAATGCACACGTGATCGGCCTGTGGGTGCAGCGGGATCCAGTTCCCGGGATGCGGCTGCGCGCTCACGATCACTTCGAGCTGCCCGTCCGGCCCGACTTGAAGCTGCGAGAGATTGCGCTCCTCGAACACGCGGAGCTTCCCGAGCTGCATGTCGCCTTCGGGCGTGGAGAGGATCAGCTCGCGCAGGCCGCGCACGTTGCCGGTGATGCGATAGGTACCGCGCGGATCGACTTTCGCGCGCTGGTAGTGATTGTCCGCGTTCGGTCCACCCCATTTCGTGACGTCGTCGTCGTAACGGAGGAACGCGGGGAACGAAGGCTCCGCGAAGTCGAGGTGGAGCTGCAGCGCGAACACTGAGAGGCGCCCGAGGTGGCGGAAACCCTCGGCGCGGTCGCGCGGAGCGCTCGGGAAGTCGTCCTGCAGGATGCGCTCTCCGACGGCCTTTAAGCGATCGCAGAACGCCGCCCAGTCTTTCTCGAGTTCGATCGAGATCGGTTGCTCCGGCACGTACCACTTCCTTCGACGTGGCCCCGCTTAGCACCGCTGGGCTCCCGCGAGCAATTGATTTTGCCCGACCGAAGCGCCCGATGTGACGGCGGGCGTGTGGCGTTCGCATCGACTCGCGCGCGCGCTGAGTCCGTCGATAGTCGGGGTGCCGCGCGCGCGCCGCCGCTAACGCTTGCCCTCAACGTGAGGAGTTCGCATGGCCGGCCGCAAGCGCGTTTACCTGTTCAACCACGTGCAGAAGTGCGCCGGCACTTCCCTCGCGACTGCAATTTTCCGCAGCTTCGGCTGCCGCGAGTCCGCGCAGCTCTACATGCTCTCGACCATCGACGAGTTCCATCCGCGCTGGAAGCGTGGCGAGTTCCGCGACGCCGAATCGATCTATGTAGCGAGCCACTTCGTCGGCGGCGCGCACACACTGTTCCCCGAGCACGAGCCGCACTACCTGACGATGCTGCGCGAGCCGCTCGGGCGTTTCCTGTCCGCCTACAAGATGGCGATGGACATCGGCACGCTGCCGGAACACTTCACGCCAGAGGACTACTTCGCGGGCGCCTGGCAGAACTACATGACCCTCGCGATCGGCGACGGCAACATCGCCGAAGCCAAGCGGCGGCTCGTCGAGGAGTACGCCTTCGTCGGCATCACCGAGGAGTTCGAGCGCGCGGCCGAGTTGCTCGCGCACACCTTCGGCTTCCCGGCGATCGCCAAGCTGCACGCGAACCCCTCTCTAACGCGGGCGCACGCAGACGATCTCTCGCCCGGGTTCACGGAGCGCTTCTACGCAGCGAACGCCGAGGATCTCGAGCTCTACCGCTTCGCGCGGGCGCTGTTCGAGGGGCGCTGGCGCGAGGCGGAGCCCGCGATGCGCGCGAGAGTTCGCCCCGTGATCGCAGAGGACTCGCGGCTCGACGTGATGGAGTTTCTGAAGGCCTATGTGCACGACGTGGGCAGCGCGGACAGCTTCATCTTTGCGCCATGGTCGCCGAGCGACCCGGTGCTCACGCTCTTCTGGGGCGTGCTCTACCGCACCGGCTTCATCCCGTTGTGCTTCCGCCTGCTCGAACAGAAACGAATCGCAGAGCTGCGCCTCGTGCTCGGCAACCTACGCCGCTTCCACCAGCACGCGGCCTTCGCACAGCCAGTGCTCGGCCGCTGCATCGAGTTCTTCGAGGAGGCGAGCGCTGGCCGTCCGCTGGGCCGGACGCTGCCGGTGCTGACGGTGGACTACGTCGCGTTCCTCGAGACCGACCGGATGATCCGCGTCGGGCACGCGCTGCGAGACAGCGCGGGCCTGAAGGCGCGGATCGAGAAGGCGCTGCTGGAGGATTGACCTCCCGCCCGCACGGATTCCCTGTCAACCGCGCCTCGCAGCCGCCCTCCCGCGCGTCTGGGGAGAGGAAAAACAAAGCGCCTCTTCGATGCTCACGAACAGGCGTTATGACAACGTCGCGTCCCGCGGCGCATCTCGCCTGCGGCTGATCCCAAAGAGGCGCAGCCTAATGCCTAGAGAATCGAGCGTGCAGAAGCTGATCGTCCGCTCGTTCACCCTCCTCCTCGGCGCACTCTTGCTGGCCGCTCCGCCACTGCGGGCCCAGGAACTCACCGTCATCCGCGCAGGCCGGCTGGTCGACGTCGAAGCCGGGAAGGTGCTCACGAATCAGGTCGTGCTGATTAGGGGGGAGCGAGTCGAGGCGGTGCAGCCCGCCGGAGCGGCGCTGCCACCCGGCGCGCGAGTGATCGACCTCTCCGCCTACACCGTGCTGCCAGGGCTGATCGACTGCCACACGCATCTCGCCGACCCGATTCAGAGCCCCAGCAGCGCCGATCCCCTGAAAACGTCGGGCGAGCAGTACGCCTTCACCGGCGTGCGGAATGCGCGGGCGACCCTAATGGCTGGCTTCACGAGCGTGCGCGATGTCGGCACTTACCGCGGTTTCGTGGCGGTCGCGCTTCGCGATGCCATCAACGACGGCACGGTGATCGGGCCGCGCATGAAAGTGGCTGGGGCGTACATCACGGTCTCTTCCGGTGGCGGGGAAGTCACCGGCCTCGCGCACGACGTGATCCCGCCGCCGGACTTCCGGCGCGGCGTCGCGAACTCCGCGGACGAGGTGCGGCAGCGCGTGCGGGAGGTGCTGAACGCCGGCGCGGACTTCATCAAGATCATCGCGACCGGCGCCGTGCTCGCACCGGGCACCAAGCCCGCGGCGCCCGAGTACACCGAGGAAGAGATCCGCGCCGCGGTCGACGAGGCCGCTAATTATGGAACTGTCGTGGCGGCGCACGCGCATGGCGCCGAGGGCATCAAGCGAGCGGTGCGCGCGGGCGTGCGCTCGATCGAGCATGCCTCGCTGGCAGACGACGAAGCGCTGCGGCTGATGAAGCAGCACGGCACCTGGCTCGTCGCCGACATCTACAACGGCGATTACATCGACTCGGTGGGCAGGCAGGAGCACTGGACCGCCGAGGTGCTTCGCAAGAACCTCGAAACCACGGAGACTCAGCGCATCGCCTTCCGCAAAGCCGTCGCGCTCGGCGTGCACATCGCTTATGGCACCGACAGCGGCGTCTATCCGCACGGCGGGAACGCCGCGCAGTTGCCGTACATGGTGAAGTACGGGATGACGCCGATGCGCGCGATTCAGTCGGCCACGATCGACGCGGCGCGGATGATGGTCTGGCAGGACGCGGTGGGATCGCTGGCGCCGGGGAAGTACGCCGACCTAATCGCAGTGAAGGGCGACGCGCTCGCGGACCTGCACGCGATGATGCAGGTGGATTTCGTGATGAAGGGTGGGGCGGTGGTGAAGGCGCCATGAGGCCGGGCCTAGAGCCCGACTTCGGCGCCCCGCAGCGGCGCGTTGCTCGGCGCCGCGTCGCCCGATTCATCTGGAGTGAAGATCAAGCGGACTTGCACGCCCTCGCGACGGCCCTCCCGATATCGCCACCTCGCGACCCCCTCGAGCGCGGCGGCCTCGAAGTAGCCGACAGGGCATGAAGCGAGCACGCGGAGATTCACCGGCCGCGTCG
The DNA here is from genome assembly GCA_031401135.1 of Deltaproteobacteria bacterium. GTDB lineage: Bacteria > Myxococcota_A > UBA9160 > UBA9160 > UBA6930 > VGRF01. The sequence continues at coordinate 5,060 of JANNRF010000453.1, forward strand.
TGACGACATCGAATGCCAGGACCACCCAGCCGTGATGAACGCCGTCGCGAACGCCGCATGGCGCTGGCCAAGACTGCCCCGGCGAGTCTGCCCTGCCGGTCGGCCCGGGCGTCGGAGCCGCGCACGCGACGAGCGCGCCAAGGGTGATCAACGCGAAGCACGCCCCCGTCGCGATTCCTTTACCTATCAGCAAGCATCCCAACGCGCCTAGTTCAGCACCGAGAGCCCGAACTGGCCGACGAAGTTCTTCACGTTCAAGCCGGGAATCTTCTTGGCTTCGGCCTGATACTTCTTGCCGAGCGCGCCCTCGAGGGCGTCTGCCTCTGCTTGGAGCTTCTTCGTCTCCGGGTCGTTCTTCAGTCCCACCTGATCATTCTTCGCCTTGTACTTCGCCGCCCAGAGCGCGCCGTACTTCTTGTTGATGGCGGCGAGCTTCAGCTTGCGCTCCTCGTCGATCTGCTTGCGCAGCTTCGTGTCGCGTTCGTCGGCTTCTGTCGTCGTGATGATCTCGTCGCCCTTCTTGGTCGTGGCCGCGAGCCCGAGATTGCCCCTGACGCTCGCCTTCGTAAGCCCGCGTCCCTTGAGCAGATCCCAGACTTGTTTGGTGTAGTTCTGCATCGCGCTGCCCTGGGCGGTAAAGCAGCCGTCCAGGTAGATCGTGCCGGCGTATTCCGGCGACAGGCGCTTCTTCGCGTCCGGGTTGTCGAGCAGGAGCTTCACGATCTCGGCGGGCGTCTTGCCGGCGAAATCCTTGCCGTAGATCTGCCCGGTCGAGTTCTTGTCCTCGTCGCCGTGCGCGAGCAGCACGATCGCCGTGGTGCCCGTAATGCCGAAGTTCGCGGTCGCGGCGGTGGTCGGCTTGGCGCCGAACTTTTTGCCCATGTCCTTCGCAGCCTGGTCGATCACCTTGTCGCCCGGATCGAGGTTCACGACCGCGCCCTTCTCCTTGGCGAGCCGATCCTTCAGGCCCACATAGTCCGCCACGAGCACGCAGGATTTCTCGTAGCTCCCGCCCGCGGTGTCGGTGACGAGGAAGATCAAATCCTTGCCCGAGACGCCAGCGCGCAAATGCGGCGTCTTGACCTTCTTCGCGCCGAGGTCGGCGATCACGTCCTTCACGATCTTCGCGGCGTCGGTTCCCTTCACGACTACGCCCTGCACACCTTTCTGGTTGAAGCGCGTGAGGTCGTCGCCGACGCTCTTGGTCAGCTTGCCGACGTCGAAGTTCGCGATCTGGTTCGGGTTCGCGACCTTGAGTTCGTAAACCACCGTGCCGTTCGTGATTGCCTTGGCCATGCGGGCTCCCTTTCCGGTTGTGGCTCGATCTCTCACTGAAAGCGGCAGAAAGTCGAGAGGGAGTTACGTGCCCGATTCGAACTCCACGCGCGGCGGAATCGTCTTCAGCCCGAGCCGCTCGGCGAGCGTCACCACGCCGTAGTGGAACACCGGGATCATCACGAGCGTGAACACGGTGCTGAACAAGAGGCCGCCGATTACGGCGGTGCCGATCGCGGCGCGGCTCTCGGCGCCGGGGCCCATCGGCACGACCAGCGGGATCGCGCCGAGGATCGAGGTGGCGCTCGTCATCAAGATGGGTCTGAAGCGCGTGTGGCCGGCGCCGCGCAGCGCATCGATTAGGGCGGCGCCGCGGGCGCGCTCCTGGTTCGCGAAGTCGACGAGCAGGATCGCGTTCTTCGTGACGAGGCCGACCAGCAGGATGATCCCGATCTGGCTGTAGAGGTTCATGCTGTTGCCGGTGGCGTAGAGCGAGAGCAGCGCGCCGAGCGTCGCGAGCGGCACCGATAACAACACGGTGAACGGGTGCAGGAAGCTCTCGAACTGTGCGGCGAGCACCAGGTAGATCACGAGCAGCGCCAGCGCGAAGGTGAAGTAGATCGCGCTCGAGGATTCGCGGAACTCGCGCGAGGTGCCGCGCAGCGCCTTGCTGAAGCCCTCTGGCAGCTCGTCGGCGACGATCTGCTCGACGGCGGCAAGCGCGGGGCCGAGCGCGGCACCGGGTGCGAGGTTCGCGGTGACGGTGGCCGAACGCTGCAAGTCATAATGATTCAGGTAGGTCGGCCCGATCTGCGGACGCGCCTCGATCATCGCCGAGAGCGGGATCATCGCGCCGTCGCGCGCGCGCACGTGGATCTGGCCCAGCTGCTCGGGCACGCTGCGGAACGGCGATTCGAGCGCCATCACCACGTCGTACTGCTCGTTGCGCAGGATGAAATCGTCGGCCTTGCCCTGGGAGACGAGCATGGCGAGCGCCTGCGAGACGGCGCTGACGGAGACTCCGAGGTCTGCGGCGCGTTCGCGATCGAACGAGATGTCGAGCTGCGGGTTCGCGAGGCGCAGGTCGCTGTCGACGTTCACGAGCATCGGCAGCTGGCGCGCGCGCGCGAGGATCGCGTTCATCGCGACGGCGAACTCGTCGAGCGAGGCGTTGCTGCTGGTGAGTGCGACCTCGATGTCGGCGTTGCTCTGGCGCTGAAGCGACGACGGGCTGAACACGAACACCATCGCTTCGGGAATCGCCATGAACTTCGGGAACAGCTCTGCGACCACTTCCTGTTGCGAACGCTCGCGTTCGTCCCATTTGTCCATCGATGTGAACACCATGCCTGTCGATGCGTTCGCGGGCGTGCCGAAGCCGATGCCGACCGCCGCGAAGAAGGTGGCCACCTCGGGCGTCGCGAGCAGCGTCTTCTCGACTTTGTCGAGCACGGAGCGCGTGTAGGCGATGGTGGAGCCTTCGGGGGCACGGATCACCGTAATGAATCGGCCGCGGTCCTCGATTGGCAGGAACGTCTGCGGCAGTAAGCGGAAGAGGATCGCGGTGGTTGCGAGCAGTGCGACGAAGAGCAGCGTTACGCCGCTGCGATGCGCGAGCGCGAACGCGAGCACGCGGTCGTAGCCATCGCGCACGCCGTCGACGTTTGCGTTGATCGCGCGCGAGACGCGATCCGTGCGCTGCTTTACCTCGAGCCAGCGCGAGCACACCATCGGCACGATCGTGAGCGCGACGAACGCGGAAATCGCGATCGCCACCGCAACGGCGAGCGCGAACTCGCGGAAGAGGCGGCCGGTGTCGCCCGACATCATGCCCAGCGGAATCATTACGGCTACCAGCGCCGCGGTCGTGGCGAGCACCGGGAAGCCCACCTCGCGCGCGCCGTTGCGGGCGGCTTGCAGCATCGGCTCGCCTAATTCCTGGCGGCGGTAGACGTTCTCGAGCACGACGATCGCGTCGTCTACCACGAGGCCGATCGAGAGTACGAGCCCGAGCAGCGTGAGCATGTTCAGCGAGAAGCCGAGCAGCGCCATGCCCGCGAACGTGCCGATCAAACTGATCGGGATCGCGATGCTCGCGACCAGCGTCGCCGTCTTCGACTGCAGGAAGATCAGGTTCACGAGC
>JANNRF010000454.1:0-2844 GCA_031401135.1 Deltaproteobacteria bacterium
GAGCTGCTTCTCGGCTTCGAGCTCGGCCGGCAGCCCATGACAATCCCAGCCGAAGCGCCGCTCGACGCGCCGCCCGCGCAGCGTCTGATAACGCGGGATCACGTCCTTCACGTAGCTCGTCAGCAGATGCCCGAAGTGCGGGAGCCCGTTCGCGAAGGGAGGGCCGTCGTAGAACACGAACTCGTTCGCGCCGTTCACGCCCGCGGGCCGGTCCGCAACCGAGCGCTCGAACGTGTGCTCCTTGCGCCAGCGCTCGGCCACGCGCGCCTCGATCTCAGGGAAGTTCGCCTGCGCGGGCACGACGGGATACGGGAGCGGAGCGGGACGATCGTTCATAAGACGGGAAAACTAGCCGCGATTTCGCGCGAGTCGCCGCATCGCAGGGGCGATCGCTCTGCGCTGGGCGTAACTTGGCTCGCGCGTCGAACTCGAGGAGGCTGAAATGCGCGCAGCGGTGATGCGAGGTCGCCGAATCGTCGCCGCGGACATCGCGGAGCCCGCGCCCGGCCCCGGGCAGGTGCTCGTGAAGACGCTCGCCTGCGGCATCTGCGGCTCGGACCTGCATGCGCTGAAACACGGGGAGCAGATGTCGCGCGTCTCGCGCGAGATCGACGCCTGGGCGTTCGTGATGGATCTCTCGCGCGACGTCGTAATGGGTCACGAGTTCAGCGCGGAGATTCTCGACTTCGGGCCCGGCACCGAGCGCAAGTTGAGGCGCGGCGACCGCGTCTGCTCGATGCCGATGGTGCCGATCGGCGATCGCATCGCGGGCGTCGGCTACTCGAACGAGTTTCCGGGTGGCTTCGGCGAGCGCATGGTGTTAGGCGAGCGCTGGCTGCTGCGCGTGCCGGATTCGCTGCCGAGCGAGGCGGCGGCACTCACCGAGCCGCTCGCGGTGGCGGAACACGCGGTCGCGAAGGCCGGGCTCGGCAACGGCGAAGCGCCCGTGGTGATCGGCTGCGGTCCGGTCGGACTCGCCGTAATTGCTGCGCTCGCGCGGCGGCGCATCGAGCCGATCACCGCGTCGGATCTCTCGCCGGTTCGGCGCGCGCAGGCGGTGAAGCTCGGTGCGCACGCGGTCGTGGATCCGCGCGTCGAATCGCCGATGGAGCGCTTCGCCCAACAAGCTGGAGCGAAGCAAGCCGTGCTGTTCGAGTGCGTCGGCGTGCCGGGCATGCTCACGCTGCTGATGAAGCAGGCGCCGCGCGGCGGGCGCATCATCGTGGTCGGCGTTTGCCTCGAAGAGGACCGCATTCAGCCGCTGGTGCCGATCTCGAAGGAGCTGAACCTGCAGTTTGTGCTGGGCTACACGAACGAAGAGTTCACCGCGACGCTGCACGCGCTCGCCGGCGGCGAGTACGACGCGAGCGCGTTCATCACGGGGCGCGTCGGCGTCGATGGCGTCGCGGGCGCGTTCGAGACGCTCGGCGCGCCCGACCGGCACGTGAAGGTGTTAGTGGAGCCGTGGCGCAGCGGCTCGCTCGGCTGACGTAGTGCCCGAGCTACCCGAAGTCGAGGTGACGCGGCGGCAGATCGCCCCCGTGCTGGTCGGGCGCACGTTCGCGCGCGTGCGTACGACGAAGCCGTCGTACTTCTTCATCACGCCGCCCGAGCAGCTGAAGCGCGGGCTCGAGGGCCGCACGGTGAAGGCGCTTGCACGGCGCGGGAAGTACTTGCTCGCCGAGATCGACGGCGGCGCTCGACTGTTATTGCACCTCGGCATGACCGGGCAGTTGTTCGCGAGCGGCGTGACGAGCGTGCGGCTGCTCTCGGCCGCGGCGCGCGCAGCGCTCGCGCCCGAGCAGCAGCGGCGTTTCGAGCCCGATCTGCACACGCACCTGAGGCTCTCGTTCGCGGATGACGGCCCCGAAGTGTTCTTCCGCGACGTGCGCAAGTTCGGGAAGGTGCAGCTGCTGGCGCCGGACGAACCCTCGGAGCGGCTCGCGAAGCTCGGCGTCGATGCGCTCGAAATCACGGGCAGCGCGCTGTTCGAATCGACTCGCGGCCGCGTCGTCACGATCAAGAGCCTGCTGCTCGATCAAGCGGTGGTCGCTGGCGCGGGCAACATCTACGCCGACGAGGCGCTGTTCCTCGCGAGCGTGCGCCCGACGCGGCGCGCGCGCGCGGTGAAGCGCGACGAGTGCGAACGCATCGCAGATCAGCTGAAGCGCGTGCTGCTGCGCTCGATCGAGACAGGCGGCTCCTCGATCAGCGATTACGTCTCGCCGGATGGGAGCGATGGCGCCTATCAGGACGAGCGGCGCGTCTACGCGCGCACTGGCGAGCCGTGCCAAAAGTGCGGCACGAAGATCAAACGCATCGTGATCGGGCAGCGCAGTGCGCATTATTGCGCGAGTTGTCAGCGGTGAGACGAGCCGAGAAGAGCGGAGGCCACGAGCTTTGTTGAGCCTCACCGAATTGCGGCGCGTGGCGGCGCTGCTCGAGCGAACGCGGCGCGGCGCTCGCGTCGAGAAGATCGTGCAGAGCGATGCGGATCTCGCGCTCGTGCTCGCGGGCGCCGAGGAGCTCCCGCCTCAGGATCGGCTCGTGCTGCTGTTATGCGCAAAGCCCGGCGTCGCGCGCATCTCGGCGCTGCGCGCGCTCCCGCCCGCGCCTCCGTCCCCTCCGCAGCTCGCGCAGTATCTGCGCGCGCACCTCGATGGCGCGCGTCTGCGCAGCGCGCAGCTCGAAGGCGCGGATCGGCAGCTGCGGCTGCGCTTCGACACGCGCGAAGAGAAGCTGTCGCTGCTGTTCTCGATCCTCGGGCCGCGCAGCAACGTGTACGCGCTCGATGCGGAGGATCGCGTCGTCGCGAGCGCGCGGCCGCTACCCGAGACGCGGCGC
>JANNRF010000455.1:0-2998 GCA_031401135.1 Deltaproteobacteria bacterium
GATGCCGATCGAACATCTCCCGAGCAGCGCTGCACCCGAAGAGATCGCCGCGGTGATTGCGCGCGACGGCTGCGCGGTGCTCGACCGCGTCGCAGCGCCCGAGGCGATCGCGAAGTTCCAGGCAGAGATCGCGCCCTACGAGAGCGCGAACGCGCTCGGCGGCGACGATTTCGCGGGGCGGCGCACCAAGCGCACGGGCGCCCTGATCGCTCGCTCGCAGAGCGCGCGCGATTTCGTGATGCACCCGACCGTGCTCGGCACCGTTGCGAAAGTGCTCGCCCACGCCACGGGTTTTCAGCTCCACCTCACGCAGTTGATCTCGATCGGCGGCGGCGAGCCGATGCAGCAGATCCATCGCGACCAGTGGGCGTTCGATTTCTTCCCGTTCCCGAACGGTTTCGAAGTGCAGTGCAACACGATCTGGGCGATGACGGATTTCAGCGCCGAGAACGGCGCTACGCGCGTAGTTCCCGGCAGCCACCGCTACGCGGACAAGCTGAAGTTCAGTGAAGAGCAAACGGAGCCTGCCGAGATGGCGGCGGGCTCGGTGCTGTTCTACACGGGCGCGCTCTACCACGGCGGCGGCGCGAACCGATCCCAACAAGTTCGCAGCGGCTTGAACCTCACGTACAACCTGGCCTGGCTGCGGCAGGAAGAGAACCAATACCTCGCCTGCCCGCCCGAGATCGCGCGCACGCTCCCGGAGCCGCTGCTGCGCCTAATGGGTTACGCGCGCGGCGCGTACGCGCTCGGTTACGTGGGCGATCTGCGCGACCCGATCGAGGTGCTCCGGCCCGAGGCTGCGCAGACGCAACTGGGCGATCTCGACGCTGCGCTCGCGCGGCAGCGAGCGTCCGGAGTCAGCGCGCGGGCGTGAGCTTCGGCGGTGAGCCGGGCAACTTGCCGCGGTTGCGCGCGATGCGCAGGCGTCCCTCCGGCAGCGCCGGATCCCAGAACACGATCTCGTCGAGACGGTCGCCGTCGAGGTCCACGAATGCGGCCGCGCCGCCGCGTGCGCCGAGCGGGACCGATCCGACTTCGGCACCGAAACTCGCGCCCGCCGCGCCGAGCCGAATGCGCGCGTTCCCGTCGCTATCGCCGTAGAGAAGATCGCGGCGGCCGTCGCCGTTGAAATCGCCTGCGAACGTCGGGAGCAGCGCCGTCACGCGCGCCTTCTTGAAGTCGAAGGGCAGCGTCAGCTCTTCGCTCCAGCGCAATCGCGGAGCGCCCACTTTCGCGCCGTCGAAGCCATACACGCGCAGTTCGAGTTCCGCCTGGCTGCGCGTCAGAATCCGTAACAATTGGAACACGCCGAACGGCAGCACCGACTGCACGAGCTCCGCTCGCCCGTCGCCGTCGAGGTCCATCACTTCGGCCGTCGCGACGCCGCCCTCGACCGCGAGCGAGCCAGCGGGCGCAGCGAGGGGATCCGCGCCGCCGCCAGGGTTCGCATGGATCTGCGTCTCGGCGCGGCTCCCGATCAGCGTGCCGACCGTACGGTGCACGATCAGGTCGGCGTCGCCATCGCCGTCGAGATCCGCGAGGCTCGGCAATAACAGGTTCGAATCCGCGCGCCGCTCCTCTTCGAACGGGAAGGCCGGGAAGCGCCGCACGCGGCTCGGCTCTGCTGACAGGCCCCCCGCGCCGCCGCGATACGTGGTGAGCCCATAACGGGTGGTCGCGACGAGATCGCGCGCGCCGTCGCCGTCGTCGTCTACCGCGAACACGTTGGGCCAGAACAGCGCCGCGCGGAAAAAACTCGCGCGCACGGGTGGGCCCGGCTGCGGCTCGCCGTAGATCGCCGTCACGGGGAAGTGAAGCGCGCGCGGCGGCGCGTCGCCCGTGAGCGCGACGAGCCGAAAGCCGCCGACATCGGGGAGCAGCGCCTCGAGTTTGCCGGGCGCACTCCACGCGCCCGCGAACTCGAGCCGGCTTTGTTCGCGCGTGCGCGGCGGCAGCGGCAACGGCGGATCGAGTGCGATGCGGCGCACGAGCGCGCCCTGCGCGTCGAGAATCCGGAGCTCCCCCGCTGCAAGCAGCAACAACTCGGGGCCGGGAGCGCCTCCGAGTTCTGCGACGTCGATCGCGGCGATCTCGTGCGGGATCGGAATCGATACGCTGCCCGCGGCCTGGCCGCGCGCAAAGAACGTGACAAAGCGGCGTTCTTCGGGGGGCAACCGCTCCGCGGAAACCGCGACGAGCCAGGCCCGCTGTTGCGCGTCCTGCACCCCGAACGCCTCCAGCACACGGCCGCGCACCGCGAGTTCGCTCAGCGGGAAGGCAGCCTCCGCTCCTTGCGCCAGCGCTGCATGCGCTCCGGCCAGAAGTGAGATTGCGGCGACCAAAAGTTGGCGAAGCACGCGCGCAGTCTAGGCGGCGAGCTTCGATTGCAAACCACATAAGTCGTGTTCCGCAGCGCGCTCGGCGGATTTGCAAGTCGAGTTCGCCCCCGTACCGTGCGCGACATGACGTCGATCGAACCGGCCGCAGCGCTGGCGCACTCGGGCACCACCTGGGAGGAGGCGATTCTGCCGGCGCTCGAGCGCTACATCGCAATCCCCAATCGCTCGCCCTCGTTCGATCGCGAATGGCGCGAGCACGGCCACATGGAACGGGCGGTTTCGCTCGTCGCGGACTGGTGCCGCGCGCGGCCGGTGCCTGGGCTCACGCTAGAAATTGTGCGGCTACCGAATCGCACACCGCTGATCCTGATGGAGATCGCGGGCGCGGTGGACGACACGGTTCTGCTCTACGGCCACCTCGACAAGCAACCCGAGATGACCGGCTGGAGCGAGGGCCTCGGGCCGTGGACGCCTGTGCGGCGCGGCGACCGGCTCTACGGCCGAGGCGGCGCGGACGACGGCTACTCCGCCTTCGCGGCTGTTACGGCGCTCGAGTTGCTCGCGCGCGCGCGGGCGAGGCACGCGCGCTGCGTGGTGCTGATCGAGGCCTGCGAGGAATCCGGCAGCTTCGACCTGCCCGCGTACGTGGACCACCT
>JANNRF010000456.1:0-3090 GCA_031401135.1 Deltaproteobacteria bacterium
AGCAGCACCAGCACCGTGGCGATCGAAGGGCGCGTCCACTTTCCGACCGCCATCGTGAACGTCGCGGCCATCAGCAGCGCGAACAGCAGCCAGTGGAGGCCGGGCAGGTCGCGCTCGAGCCCGAGTGCGCTGATGTACCAGACACGTTCGAAGTACACGAAGCCTGGGCGCAGCGGATCTTGCTCGAAGAACGTGAAGAACTGCGTGACGTGGAAGAACAAGAGGCCGAAGCCGAAGTAAAGGCGCAGCAGGCCCAGGCTCTCGACTGAAAAGCCGGTGAAGAAGAAGGAATTCCAGCCGCGGCGCGCGCGCTCAGCGAGGTTCATCGGCCACCGCCATGCTCCAGCGCTCATCCCACACGAGCAGCGCGCGGTGCTCGCCGCGCGTCTGTTTGCGGAGGTCGTTGCGGTCGAACGCGACGCGCTCGAACGCGGCCTCGAGCTTCACGATGAACGTCGCATTCGTTGGCTCGCGCCCAAGGGTCGCGTTCACGCTGCGCAGCAGGCTCCACTGACGGTTCGGGTGCTCGGGGCCCGGAGAGAGCGGCGCGAGCCACGCGTCGATCCCGAAGCGTGACGCATTCAAGTGGTTGATCTTGTTGGCGTCGTGTCCGAACGCGCGCTGCGTCAGCAGCCGCCCGAAAGTCCCGCGCGGCAGGTTCAGATCCTCGCGGGTCACGTGCAGCTGCTTCCCGTCGCGCTGAGTCGCCAGGAAGCCGGCGCGGCGGCGCTCGGAGTCCGCGATGCGAACCTCAATCGAGGCGCGATCATCATCGCGGTGAACGCTGAACATCGGCGCCCACGTCAGGGGGAAGTGGTCGATGCGGAGGAGCACGCCGCCCCACGTCACGACGAGGTACGCGATCAGAAAGCGCGTCACTCCACGCTGGCTCATTCGCTCGCTCCTCGAGCCGTCAAAGAGATGGGCAAGGCGATGTTCGTTGTTGGTGACAGTCCTCTCCGTCCGCTTGATTCCCGCTCCGCCACCGCCCCGCCCCCGGCTCGCGTCGTCGCGTGGAGCTAAGCGAAGAGGACGGGTGGCGAGCAAAATAAATGGTCTGCCTACTCACTTCCCTCAGCTTGTGACCGGCCCTGTCGCAGCGTGGGGTGATGCTCGCTCCTGAGGGGGACGAGCGACACCCAGCGCCGCACCGCCGTTTTGAACTCCTTCACGATCGCGCAGATACTCCGGCCGCTCGTGCGAATCCGCTCGACCACGTCCGCCTTGTACTCCGGACTGAACGCCCGCCGTTTCTTTGCCATGACACACTCCTACCGCACTTCCGTGCGATCCAAGGTGTCCGCGAAATCGGGGCAAGCTCAGCGCGCTCGGGGCCGTCGAGGCCCGGCGGTCGCGCGCTTCGCGCGCGCGAGCACCGCGCCTTCGCGCTACCGCCGCGCAGCGCGATGCACTCGAGCCCGCAGACGCGCAGCGCGCGAACAGCGGGCCTCAACGGCCCGCCGTTCGCGGCCTCCCCCCAAAGCCCGTGTTCGCCCATCCAGCCGACCCAAGGGCGATCCCCCGAAACGAAAGCGATCGGCGCTGCGGCGGGTGGGGCGGCGGCGGCGCTGAGGTAAAAGCGCAGGCGCGGCCCAACGCAATGCCGGGCTTCAGCCAATGCGCGCGCCCTCAAACGAGCCAAATCCAGCCAACGGCCGCGCCGAGTCACGAAGCGCCGCCGCCGCCCCACCCGCCGCAGCGCCTCTTCGATCCACGAGCAACCGCCTTACGAAAACAACACCGTCCGCAACCGAGCAAACCGCACAAAGCCGAGCCGCTCGTACAACGCCTCCGCCCCGACGTTCCCCTCAACAACCGCCAACTGCACATGCTCCGCCGAATCCGCAACCGCGCGCCGACACAACTCCGCCACCCCCGCTCTCGCCAGCCCGCGCCGTCGAAACGCCGGCCACGTGTACACGCCCTGCAACAGCCATCCCCGCGGCGATCGCACATCCGCATACCCGACGAAGCCGACGCGGCCGCGCTCCTCCACCACCACCGCCTGTTTCACGCGCCCCGAAACCCAGCGCTTGAAGCCCGCCGGATCGCTCTCGGTCGGATCCGGCCGATCCTCTTCGAGCAGGCTCGCGCGCGAGGCCTCGACCAGCGCCGGCAGATCTCCCACTTCCGCGCTGCGCACGCGCAAGCCGCGCGGCGCGTTCGGCAACTTCGCGCCGACGGGCTCGAGCGCATACGCGTGCTCGAAGCGGTCGAGCAGAATCTGCCGCCCGTGATCTTCGAGCCAGCGATATAGCGGCGCCACGACATCGGCCGTGCTCTTCACGAGACCGCTCGCGACGGTGCCGAGGTACGGGAAAAACGCCGCCAGCGCGGCGGGCTCGGCGCTGGCATCCAGCACCAGCGAGGGCTGCACACTCGCGACGCCAACGAGTTCTTCGTCGCGCCACGCGCCGAGCAGTTCGCTGCGGCCGCGGCCAGCTTGCACCGGCTCGCCCATGCGCAGCGCGAGATCGATCAGGAATAGGTTGAGGCGCGCAGCGCGTTCGAGCCGAACGAGCGTCTCCGCGCGATCGCGCGCGGTCAGTGAGCGCACACGCACGCCGCGCGTCACCAGCGCGTTACTCGATCACCGCGAGCACGGCGCCCTCTTCCACGTTCTGGCCTTCCGTCACGCGAATCTCCGCCAGCCGTCCGCTGCACGGCGCCTCGACGGGAATCTCCATCTTCATGGATTCGATGATCAGGATCACGTCTTCGGGCGCGAGCTGGTCGCCGACGCGCTTCTCGATCTTCCAGACGTTCCCAGTGATCTGCGCTTCCACATGAGTCGGCATTCAGTCAGTCCTTGTGTGCGTCGCTCGCCCTACGGCTCGCTGCGCGCGCACCATAACTCCACGCGCCCATGGCCGCGCGGGATTGGCCCCGTATCTTGCGTGCGCTTTTTTCACCGCGGCGACGGGGAGTGCATGCTCGAAACGCTCACGCAGGGATTCAAGAGCGCGCGCGAGCGCTTGAGTGGCGTGAGAGAGCTGTCGGACACGAACGTCGACGAGGCGCTGCTCTCCGTTCGCGCTTCGCTGCTCGAGGCCGACGTCGATCTCGGCGTGGTGAAGGATTTCCTCGCGA
>JANNRF010000457.1:0-7144 GCA_031401135.1 Deltaproteobacteria bacterium
CGACGAGCCGCGTTCCGGCTGGGGCTTCGTGGAAGATGGTGGATCGGTCGCCACCGAGGCGGATCAGCTCGCCTTCATCTCGTCGGACGGCACGAACTTCCAGCTCGGCGGCAACGCTGGTACGCCGGTCAACGGCGCGGCGGATGATGCGCTGTGGCACGTGTTTCGCATCTCGCTCGACCGCAACACGCAGCTTGCATCGTGGTACATCGACGATGTGCTGCAGCCGAGCTCTTCGGTTGCCATCACCGCCGATGAGTTCCCATGCTCGTTCGGGTTCCACGCGCTGACCACGAACCGCCCGGGTCGGCGATCACCGGCAACGACGACCCGGCCCTAATTCTCTACACAGGCGGCACCACCGGCATCTCGAAGGGCGCGCTGCATTCCCACAAGACGTTGTTCATGGGCATGCTCAATCAGACCGTCGCCGAGCGCATCGTGCCGCGCGACGTCTACCTGCTCACGGGCCAGATGTTTCACATCCCAGTGGCGCTCGCGATGAACTACATGGCCCACGGCTGCCCGGTCGTCCTAATGAACTTCGAGGCAAAGCAGGCGCTCGAAGTCATCGAGAGCGAACGCGTCTCCGCGTTTCTCGGCATCACGACGATGCTGAACTGGATGATGGCCGAGCCCGGCTTTGCGCGAACGGATCTCTCGAGCCTGCGCAACATCCAGTACGGCGGCGGCCCAATGCCCGCGACGGTCGTGAAGGCCGCGCTCGAATCCTTCCCGTGCACGTTGATCCAGGGCTACGGCCAAACGGAAGGCATGACCATGACCTTCCTCTCGCAAGAGGATCACGCCGGGGCGATTGCGGGCCGCCACCCGGAGCGGCTCGCCTCCTGCGGGCGCCAGGGCTTCGTCACGACGATCGAGTTGCAAGACGAGCACGGCCGCCCCACGCCCCGCGATTCCGTAACAGCTGGTGAGATCTGCGTGCGCTCCGAAGCGAACATGCTCGGCTACTGGCGCAAGCCGGAGCTCACGGCGGAGACGTTCCGAAATGGCTGGATGCGCACCGGCGACATCGCGCATTGGGATGCCGACGGATACGTGTTCATCGTCGACCGCGCGAAAGACATGATCATCTCGGGCGGCGAGAACGTTTATTCGACGCAGGTCGAGGCCGCCATCCACAAGCACGCAGCGGTGCTCGAATGCGCGGTGTTTGGCGTGCCCGACGACGAGTGGGGCGAGGCAGTGAAGGCGGTGGTCGTATTGAAGCCGGGCCTAACAGCGACCGCGCAGGAGATCATCGACACCGCGAAGCGACATCTCGCCTCCTACATGAAGCCGCGCTCGGTCGAGTTCGTCGCGGCGCTGCCGAAGGCGCCGACCGGGAAGATTCTCAAACGCGAACTGCGCGATCCGCATTGGCGCGGGCGGAGCCGCAGCGTATGAGCGCCCTGCTCTCCCCGGAATTGCTCGCGAACATCGGCAAGCGCGCGCCGCCGGATTTTCAGGTCGTCACGCGCCGCGACATCCGCAAGTACGCGATCGCGAGCGGCCAGACGCAGCGCAGGTACCTCGACGGCGATGTCGCGCCGCCACTCTTTCACGTCGCGCTGTTCTGGCCCGTCGTGCCGCGCGACGAGCTGACACTCGATGGTGTCGCCGGCGACAAGCTGCTGCCGAAGTTTCCGCTCGAGCGCGCGATGGCCGGCGGGCTCGAGATCGAATACCACGGCGAGCTGCGCCCCGGCGACGAGGTGGTCGCAACGCGCACGCTCAGCAACATCTACGAGAAGGCCGGGCGTTCGGGCGCGCTGATCTTCTACGAAATCGTGATGGAGGTGCGTCGCAAGAGCGGCGAACTGCTCGTGACCGAGAAGACCACGCGGATTCTGCGATGAGCGCACCGAGCCTCGCGAGCGTGCGCCCGGGCGATGCGCTGCCCGAGCAGAGCCGCAGCTGCGACATCGTGCAGTCGTTCTTCTACAACGCCGCGCTCTGGAACGCGCACCGCATCCATTATGAAATGCAGTACGCGAAGGAGGTCGAAGGCTACGCGGGCCTGGTGGTGCCGGGGCCGCTGCTCGGCGATTGGCTCGGGCAGAGCGCCGAGGATTGGTGCGGTGACGCGGGCCGCGTGTTGAAGCTGAGCTACTCGAACCGGCTCGCAGCGTTGGTGGGAGAAGCGCTCTGCATCGGGGGTGTGGTGAAGGCGCTGGACGCCGCGGCGCGCGAAGTCGAACTCGAGCTGTGGGTGAAGAACGAGCGCGGCGAAGTGATTACGCCGGGAAGCGCGTGCGTGAGGTTTGCGCGGTGACTTCGCTGCGCGGCAAGGTCGCGATCGTGGGCGCGGCGGACACGGCGCTCGGCCGCGTGCCCGAGAAAGACGCGACGCAGCTGTGTGTGGAGGCGGCGCTGCGCGCGCTGGCGGACGCGGGGCTGCGCAAGGATCAAGTCGACGGCCTCGTGACCTGCAACTCGATGTCTCAGCCCCGCATGTATAACGCCGAAGCGATCGCGGAGTACTTGCAGATCTTCCCGCGTTATTGCGTGAGCGCGAACGCGGGCGGCGGCACGACGTTCTCGGTGATCGCACAGGCGGCCGCCGCGATCGAGGCGGGCTTGTGCGAGACCGTCGTCGTCTCGATGGCCGACAGCTTGCGCAGTGGGCTCTCGCGCGCGCAGGCGATGGTGACGCAATCGTCGTCGGGGCACCCCGAGTTCGAGACCCCCTATGGCGCCAGCGTGCCGGGTTATTACGCCTTGATCGCGCAAGCGTACCTCCACGAGTTCAGTGCAACGCCCGAGCAGTTCGCGGCGGTGGCGGTGACCTGCCGCGCGCACGCCGCGCTGCACCCACATGCGCAGATGCGAGAGCCGATCACAGTGGCGGACGTGCTCGCGAGCCGCCTGATCGCCGACCCGCTGCGCTTGCTGGATTGCTCGCTCGTCTCGGATGGCGGTGCAGCGATCGTGCTCACCTCCGCGGAGCGCGCGCGCGATTTTCCGCACACGCCCGTGATTCTGCTCGGCGCAGGCGAAGCGCACGGCCACGAGCACATCTCCCAGGCGCGCAGCCTCACGAGCTCGTTCGCGAAGTTCTCAGGCCAGCGCGCCTACGCGATGGCCGGCATCGGCCCGAGCGACGTCGACATCGCTTACGTCTACGACTGCTTCACGCCGGTCGTGCTCGTCGAGATCGAGGACTTGGGCTTCTGCAAGCCCGGCGAGGCGGGCGCCTTCGTCGCGGAGGGCCACGCGCGCATTGGCGGCAGGCTCCCGATCAACACGCACGGTGGGCTGCTCTCGCACTGCCACCCCGGCAACCCCGGCTCGATGTTCGCGATCACCGAGGCCGTCGCACAGTTGCGCCGCACGGCGGGCTCGCGCCAGGTCGCAGGCGCGGAGCTCGCGCTGCTCCACGCGCAGGGCGGAATCCTCTCCAGCCACGCGACGCTCGTGCTCGCGCGCGGAGCCGCCTAATGGCTGGCGAGACCAAGGCACTGCCGACACCGAGCCCGCTCTCGGCCCCCTACTGGCAGGCCTGCCGCGAAGGCCGCCTGCTCGTGCAGCGCTGCACGGCCTGCGGCCATCGCCAGTTCTATCCGCGCGCGATCTGCACGCAGTGCGTGAGCGAGCAGCTCGCATGGAGCGAAGCCTCGGGCCGCGGGCGCGTGAAGAGCTTCACCATAATTCGTCGCGCAGTCTCCGCCGCCTACGAGCCCGAGGTGCCGTACGTCGTCGCGCTGATCGAGCTCGCCGAGGGGCCGACCCTGATGAGCAATGTGGTCGGCTGCGCGCCGGAAGCCGTGCACATCGGCGCCGCCGTGCGCGTGCGCTTCGATGCCTGGAGCGCCGACGTCTCCGTTCCCGTCTTCACGCTGGAGTGACGAATGGCCTACGACTACCGCACCGGCACCATCGTGAACCCGAGCGCGCCTGCGGGCTCGCTCGAAGCCAAACAGCCGTACATCGACAACGGCACCGGGGTGGTGGACCCGGCTTGTTACTACTCGCGCGCGGCAATGGAGCTCGAGTGGCAGCGCCTCTGGCCAAAGACGTGGCTGATCGCCGGCGTCTCCTCCGATCTGCCGGAAGTCGGCTCCTACTGCTTGTTCGGGATCGGGACCGAATCGATCATCGTCTCGCGCACCGAGAACGGCGTGCGCGCCTTCTTCAACACCTGCACCCATCGCGGCACGCGGCTGCTCTCCCAGCCTTACGGAAAGAAGAGCTTCTACGTCTGCCCGTTCCACGCTTGGCGCTTCAATCACCGCGGCGAACTCGTCTCGCTCACCGATCGCGACACTTTCCGCGAAGAAGTGCTGTGCGAGACGCGCGGGCTCACTGAACTCCGCTGCGAGGAGTACGCGGGCATCGTGTTCGTGAACATGGATGCGAACGCCGCGCCGCTAGGCGAACGCATTGGCCTCCCGCCCGGCTATTTGGAGGCCTACCGCATCGATCAGATGAAAGTCGTGCGTCACGTCCAGACGGAGTGGGCCGCGAACTGGAAGATCGGCGTCGAGGCGTTCTACGAGAGTTATCACTTGCACGTGGTCCACCCGGAGACGCGCGCCGTAATGGCCGATCTCGCGGTGCAATACGACCTCTATCCCCATGGCGCCAGCCGCATGATCGTGCCGATCGGGCAGATGAGCCCGCGCATCAAGGATCAGAGCACGCTCAACGACGGGCTCGCAGCCATGCTGCAAGGCGTGGGCGTCGACCCGGCGGCTTATCAGGGCAACGCGCCTGGCGTGCGCCCCGCCATCGCGCGCGCGAAGCGCACGAACGCAAAACGCGCCGGGCTCGATTACACAGGCTTCACGGACGGTCAGCTCACCGACAGCTGGGCCACCGGCATCTTCCCCAACGTGCAGATCGGTTGTCACCCGGAAGGCGTGTTCCTGATGCGCTTCCTGCCTCATCCGACCGACCCTGAGCGCTTCTACTACAACACGATGACGCTGATTCGGACTTCGGAGGATCCGCAGCACAAGGCGCCGGACTGGATGGGCGTGCCCGCAGGAACGGACTTATCAGGCCGCACGCGCCCGGACTGTGAGAAGTTCAGCGTCGGCGTGGACGGCAACCTCGGGCAAGTGCTCTCGCAGGACGCGGAGCTGCTGCCCATCGTTCAGCAAGGCGTGCGCTCGCGCGGCTTCAAAGGCCAACTCTGGGGCGAGCAGGAGCAAAGGCTGCGGCATTTCCACGCGGAGTTGGCAGGCTACCTTGCGGATGATCGCGCTGAGTAGGCGCCTCGCGATTGGACGCAATGAAGGGGCCGCTGCGCAGGCGTTGCCTGCGCCTCGATGCGAGACGGGCGTCGGCTCTGATGCAGAAGCTCTCACTGGTGAGCGCGAAAGGGCTCGAACATCTCGGCGGCAGGCGTCCCGCTCTGTCGCCGCTCGGCCCCTACTGAGTCCTCGGCCCCGCCAATTGCACCTTGATTCCGTCGGGATCGAAGAAGAAGACGATGCCGAACTCGGGGCTACCGCCGATCGGGCCTAATTGCTCGAAACCGAGCTCATTCATCGTCGCGATGGCCGCGGTCAGGTTCTTCACGTAGAAATTAATGCGGTCGATGCCCAGGTGATTCACCGGCGGCGAATACGGCGGCGCGTCGGCGTAGGGACTCTTCCACTGCCGCAACTGGAGCGTCGCGCCGTCGGTCCCTTCACCGAGGCTGACGTCGACGCCGTCGAACGAGATGGGGCTCTCGAATCCGTGAGCTGCGGCAAACTCGCCGGAGCCGGCCATCGAGCCGGGCGCAGACTCGGTGAACCCGAGCAGCCGATAGAACTCTCGCGACCTCTCGAGATCCGTCACGTTCATGTTCGTGTTCGCGAGCCGCACCAGGCCAGGGCTGGATTTCGCTCCCGCCCGTTCGGTGTCCTCGATGAGCTTCAGGAAGGCGCCGTCCGGTTCCTTCAGGAACACGAAGCGCTCGCCGTTGGGCGCCATCGTCGGCGCCGAAACGAACTGCACGCCCTTCGCCTTCAGGTTGGCGACGTAGTCATCCAGCGCCGTCGTCGCATACGTGGCGTAGGTCATGCCGATGTGATTCAGGTGGGCGTAGGGTGGCTCGTCTCGATACGAGTCGCCCCTGAATTGCACCGTGTCGACGAACGGCGGCGTCGGCGGACTCTCGAGGCTCGTTAGCGCGACGTAAATCAGGTAGTCGTCCACGAAACCGAGCGACCGCGCGAACGTGGTGCTCGTCTCCGGCCCCGCCGGAAAAATCTCTCCCTTGAAGCCGAGCGTCTCGTAGAAGGCGCGCTGGCGCGCCATGTCGCTCGTGTTGAGCCCGAAATAGCCTTGGCGCTGGAGCCCGAGATCGGCTTGGGCGAGCTGGGTGACGCGAACGACGCACGTTGCCGCAGGCCCGCCAGGGATCTTCACCGCGATCGTGTTCTCGCGCTTCAGCTCCAACGCGACGACGATCTCGCCGTTGGCGCGAAACGCCTGCGGCTTCACGACCTCGCGTCCGTTGATCTCGATCCGCGCGCCGTCGACGGCGCCGTTCCGAACGACCAACTTCGCCGGACCATCGATCGCCCGGAACGTGGCCGAGTCCGTCGTCGATCTTTCCGGTTCGCGCGCGAAGGCCTTGGGGCCGAAGCGGGTCAGGTTGGCCTGGTTCAACGGGGTTCCTCCGGGTAAGCAAGTCGCCGACAGAGCCATGACCGACTCTCGGCGGCGCTTGGACTCGTCTCAATGTAGGTCCGCGGCGCGCGGGAATCATCGTCGGCGATGACCGCCGCAAACTTCTCGACGCCCGCGCGGTTCGCGAGCCTCCGAAGAATCCGTTGCATCCACCCGAGCGCGTTCCGCCCGCGTCGCTGCCGACTGTCGCCTGGCCTCGGCTCGCATGCGAGGCGATCCATCGGTGGAGTGCCGCGAGAGAGCCAGTAACGCCCAACCGCTCTGCCGTGCTTTGCGTTGTTAGGCCTGTCGAGCGCAGCACTGCGTACCCGAATGCTGTCCGCGCAATCGGGTCCTCGAGTCCGAACTCGAGACGCTCGAGTTCGAAGCCGCCGCGCTCGAGCACATTGGCCTTGAGGCCAACTCGGCGACGACCTGGCTTTGGCGCAACTCGCAGCCAGCAGGCTCGGATCGGCAACGAATCGCTTCAGGCGCGTCTAAGGTGCGTGCGCATCTTCGCGACGCACTACTTGAATTC
>JANNRF010000458.1:0-1588 GCA_031401135.1 Deltaproteobacteria bacterium
CAGCTAGCCGGCCGCGACACGATCGTGCCCGGCCGGTTTACGCTGGCCGACGTCGCGCTCTATGCGTTCGTCGATTTCGGCGCCACGGTGGGGCAAGCCGTCGCGCCGGAGAACAAGAACGTGATCGCGTGGTTCGAGAAGACGAAGACGCGGGCTAGCGCGAAGGCGTGAGCTCCGACGGTGCGATGAGCGTCGTCTTCGCGATCGTTGCAGCTGTGGCGCTAGTCGGGCTGCTCGCGGGCCTGGCGTTTTCCCGCGCGCAGCTCCACAAGCAGTTCGGAGCGGAAGCGGGGAGCGCTCAGTTCAGAGCGATGTCGCGCCGCGGGCTGCCGCTCATCGTGGTGCTGACGGCGTTGCCGTTAGCGCTGCTCGTTCTCATCCCAGGCGCCGAGGTGGAGACGACGCAGCGCCTCACCTGGATTCTCTCGGCACTGATGCTGGCTGCCACATGCGTGATCGCGACGCGCGCCTTCACGCGTGACCGGCGTCTCGGACATGCCCTCGTCACGGTTCCCGCTGCGCGATGGATGCGGCTCGGCAGCATTGTCATTGGCGTGATGGGCATCGTGAACCTGCTGCTCTGGCTAGCCACGTTCGTGATTGCTGGAAAGCTCCGCGCAGTTTCCGCCACTCCACTTTTCTTGATCATTTGCGCATGGCAGCAGGCTCGCTGCTCGGTCGAGATTCGACCCGGCGGCGTTTGCAACGCCTTGAGCGAGTGGCGTTGGGCCAAGGTCCACAGCTGGGCCTGGGAGCCCACCTCGCTTCGGCCGATGTTGCGATTGAGTCTTGGCCGCTGGCCCGTCGTTCATTGGGAGATTCCCGAGCATCAGCGCGCGGCCGTGGACATGGTGTTTGCACAATTTGCGGGCGCGAAGCGTTGAACGCGGAGATGGCGCAGGCGGAGGAACGCGTGCTCTTCGAAGCGCGCGTCTCGCCGCGCAAAGTGCTCGTCGCGTTGTGGATGGCGCTCGCACTCGGAGTGATCGCCTCCTTCGCGATGTCGGGTCCGCACCTTCTGATCTTCTACGCCGTGGCTCCGCTGTTGCTCGCGCTCAAGGAGTTGAACCGCGTAGCGCTGCGCGTCAGTTGGAGTGAGATCACTCACCAACAGCCAGGCTGGATGGCGAGCCTGACGACGCTGGCCACGGCTCGCTCGGGTCTCCAGATCCGCGCGCGCGATGTCGCGGGCATCGAGTGGGCGGGCCACGACAATATCGGGATCCGCATGAAAGATGGGCGCGTGGAGACCGTTTGCTTCACGCATCGCATCGCCGCTGCGAACCGAGCACTCGCACGTGGCGCGATCTTGAACTTCGTCGCACGAGCGACCGGCCGGGCGGAACCGCAAGCGCTCGAAGTCGCGCCTTGGGTCGTGCATCAGCCGAGCTAGCACGGCCTTACTTCAGGCGGGATCGGTCGCCGTCGGTAGCCGCGCCGCGAGCTTCTTCGGCGCCACCAGCCGGTAGCTCTGCTCGACGAGCGCGGCGACTTGCTCCCAATCGGCGCGCGCGTCGAGCCACGCGCTCACCCAGCCCGCTTTGCCGACGTAGCGCGGCACGAAGTAGCGAGTGGCGTCGTAATCGAT
>JANNRF010000459.1:0-1706 GCA_031401135.1 Deltaproteobacteria bacterium
GCTCGAGTCCGGTGAGCGGGTTGCTGGCGCCGCGGGTGCAGGAGATGTTGGTCGCCGAGCGTGCGGCCCAGACGCCGCGCAAGCAGCTCCTGACGGCGTCTCGAATCGGTCGTCTGCTGTCGGCGGAGGGTCTGGAGGCGAGCGAGAGCACGGTGCGCGCGGTGGTGCGACTTGCGCGGCTGGACGTGCGCGACCCGCTGCGGCATGCCTTCGTGCCGCTGGTGTACGCGCCGGGCGAGGACGCGCAGGTGGACTTCTTCGAGGGTCTTGTCGACGACGTCGCGCTCGGGCGCGTGAAGTGCTTCATCCTGCTGGTGCGCGCGTGCTTCTCGAGTCGGACGTTTGCGTACGCGGCGCCGAATCAAACGCGCGAGGCCTTGTTCGAAGGGCTGATGCAGGCCTTCGAGTTCTTCGGCGGGGTGTTTCGCAAGCTGTGGTTCGACAACCTCACGCCGGCAGTGAAGAAGATCCTTCAAGGGCGCCGCCGCGTGGAGCAGCACGCGTTCATGTGCTTTCGCGCGCACTACGGCTTCGAGGCCGAATTCTGCGCGCCGGGCAAGGGCAACGAAAAGGGCGGCGTCGAGGGCGCGGTGAAGTACTCGCGCCACGAAATCCTCTCGCCGATCCCGACCGTCGCTGGGCGCGCCGGCCTGCAGGCGATCTGCGCGGCGTGGATGACGCGCGAGCTCTCGCGCGTGGTGCGCGCGCGCGAGCGCCCGATCGGCGAGGCGTGGCTGGACGAAGTGCCCAAACTCATCGGCTTGCCCGCGGCGCGCTTCGATGCCTCGCTGCCGCGCACGGCGAAGGTGACACCGCGCTCATGGATCAGCGTGGGCACGGTCTTCTACTCCGTGCCGGTCGAGTGGGTCGGCCGCGAGGTCGAGGTCAAGCTCGACGCGGAGCGCGTCGTGATCCTCGGTCCGGGCGGCGCGCGTGCGCTGCACGCGCGCTCGTACGTGATGCACGCAGCAGTGCTCGACGTGGACCATTACCTGCCACTCCTGCGGCGCAAGCACCGCGGCCTCGATCACGCATTGCCGCTGCGACAATTCATGGATCGAGTGCCGGGCGAGTGGCGCGCGCTTTTGGCCGCGTTGTGCCGCGATGAGGGCGAGATCGCTGGCTCGCAGGCCTTCGTCGACGTGCTGCTCTTGTGCCGCACTTACGGCATCGAGGCGGTGCGCAGCGCGGTGGAAGAGACGCTGCGTCATCCCAAAGTCTCGCTGGGGATAGTGCGTTTCTACATCTGGCAGCGGCGCGAGGAAGAAACGCCCAAGCCAGCAGTGCTGGAGTACGCCGGTCCGGCGGTGCACCAGGGATCGCCGCGCGACTACGCGGTGCTCTCCGGCGCGCAGGAGGTGACCCTTGGCTGATCACGCACTCGAAGCGCGCGTCGCGCTCTTGCTCGGCGAACTCAAGCTGCCGTCGATCCGGCGCGTGCACGCGCGGGTCGCGAAGGAGATCGCCGCGGCGGGCGGCGACTTCTTCGCGTACTTGCACGCGCTGCTCGAAGAAGAGATTCAGGATCGCCGTTCGCGGCGCGTTCAGCGCCGCCTCAAGGAGGCGCGCTTCCGCCAGGTGAAGACGCTGGCCGAGCTCAATCCCAAGGAGCTGCCCTCGGGGATCACGATGGATCGCCTCAACGAACTCGCCGGCGGCGGCTACCTCGAGAGCTCGTCCAACATCATCGCCATCGGCGGCAGCGG
>JANNRF010000460.1:0-6759 GCA_031401135.1 Deltaproteobacteria bacterium
GTTCGACACGATGTCCGAAGGGAACAGGTCGAGTTGGACGGACTGACGGTCGGGATCGGGACTCGGGACCGGCGCGCCGTTGAACATCGTGCTGCTGTAGCGATCCTCGAGACCGCGGATGATCGCGAACTGGCCCTCGACCACGTTGATCCCTGGGATGCGCTTGATCGCGTCGGCGATATCGGACGCCGCGAACTTTCCGATTTCGCCCGTGTCCATGGTGTTGATGAACGCGTCGGCGTTGGTGCGATCCGCGACCGGCATCTTGCGCTCGGCCGTGATCACGATCTCTTCGACGCCGCTCATGTCGGCGGTTGCCTCGGGCGAGATCGCGAAATCGCCGGGGTTCGGCTGATTAGGGAGCACCGGAAACTCGGTCATGCGCGCGCTGCGGTAACCCGACTTCGCGAAGCGAATGCTGTAGCTGCCGACCGGGACCGCCTCGAAGCCGTAGACGCCGTTCGCGTCCGAGGTGGTGGTCGCGAGCTCGACTTCAGCGGGCCCGATCAGCGTGACCAGCACGTCGGCGATCGGCTCGGCGTTCGTGTTGTCGAGCACCGTGCCGGCGATCGAGCCCGCGCCTTCGGCGACTACTTCGAGCCCGAGCAGCGGGATTTCGATTTCGGGTTGGGCGATGGTCTCCGCGGACGGCTCTTCCTGCCCGAAGGCGGGCACTGCCAGAACCGCAGCGAACAAAACAATCCGAACAGACGCGTGGCAAAGAAAGTGGGACACGTGGACCTCGGCCCGGTCGGGCGCGGCGTTCTCCGCAGCCGGAACCTGTTATGGGGATTCGTTACGGGCGGACAACCTAAACGGACTGAGTCGAGGGACGGCGGCGTTCCATTGTGAACGCCGCGGCATTTGCGTGACGAAACCGTGAGCCCGGCCGCGCGATTTGCGCGCGCTGAACGGCAGGGGCGTGTGCGCTGCTAGAAGCGTTCTCCACGCGCGCGCCGCAAGGCGAGCTGTGCCTTCACGACGCAGAGCACGCGCGGCGCTGCGCGCTCGCCCGCTGCCAGGATTCCCTCACGCACCGCGATTTCGAGCGTGGCTCGCGTGACGGCTTCGGCATCCGCGCGAGCCGAGAGCCGCGCCGAAGCGAATGCGTAGATGCGAGGCAGCCAGAGCGCGAGCGCCGCCTCGAACGCCGCGCGTTCCGCGAAGCTCGCGTGGGCGATTGCCTCCGCACCCGGCTGGAATCCATGAATCTGTGCGGCAAAAGGCACGGTGGCCTCCACGAGTGCCGCGAGATTGGCATGCGGTTGCCGTGAACGTGTGACGGGACCGCGACGTTCCTGCGCCATCCCGCCGGCGCCGCTTCGCGATTCCGTCGCACAACTCTCGTCAATCCCTCACAGAGCCGCCGCACAACCTTGGCAGTCTCACGCTCCCGTAAACCTGCGAGAGCCTGATAACCATGAACCGAGCCCTGATTGCCGGAGAGTCGAGTGAGTGGCGAACGCGCATCCGCGCGGCACTTTGCGATGCGTCGCTCGAGATCGAGGAGTTTGCCTCGGGCAAAGCCGCGCTCGACCGGATTGGCGAGGACGCCCAACTCCTGGTGGTCGCTGCGCAGACGGCGGACGTGAGTGGCGTCGCGCTTTGCCGGCGCGTGCGCGAGCTCCCGCTGGGCGATTCGATCGCCGTCGTCGTGGTGAGCGCGCGCGCGGACGAGATGGATCGCATTCTCGCGTTCGAGAACGGCGCGGACGATTTCGTGAGCGAGCCGTTCTCGCCGCGGGAGTTCGCAGTGCGCGTGCGCGCGATTTTGCGCAGGCGGCAACGCAGCACTCACGCGGAGCTCGCGGGAGAGATCGAGGCAGGTTCGCTGCGCCTTGATTTGCACGGTGCCATCGCCGAATTAGGCGGCCAGCGCGTACGCCTCACGCTGCGCGAGTTCGAGGTGCTCCGGCATCTCGTTCAGAACGAAGGTCGCGTGGTAAGGCGCGTTGAGTTATTGCGGGCGCTCGATGGCGAAGCAAACGCGAGCGAGCGCCTGGTCGACACGCACGTGAAATCGATCCGCAGCAAGCTGGGCGAGGCGCGCGACTTCATCGAGACGGTGCGCGGCATCGGCTACCGCTTCGAGGCGAGACGCCGCGCCGCCCCGATCGAGCGCGCCTGCTCAGCCTGATTTCGCAGCGCCTAATTCGCGCGCGAGCCGGCGCCAAGGCACGAACAGCGTGAGCGCGACGAGCGCGGCGGCGAGCCAGAACGGGAACGCCGTGTTGCGCGCGTAGAGCCAGCCTGCGGCTGCGGGGCCGAACACGCGCGCGAGCGAAGCCATCGACTGGAATGTTCCCATCACCTGTCCGCGCGTCGCGGGTGTCGCTGCCAGCGACACGAGCCCGAGCATGCTCGGCTGCGCGAACGCGCGCCCGATCGCCGAGCCGGCCAGTGGGATCAGTAACAACGCGACGCTCGGCATCGACGGGATTGCCGCGAACGAGAGCGCGAGCAGCGCGCAGCCCGAGAGCGCGAGCCGCGCCTCGCCGATGCGCGGCACGAGCCGGCGCATGCCGCCTTGCACGACGCCCATCACGACCGCGACGCCGACCAGTAACAGCCCGAACTGCCGGGCGTCGTAGCCGAACGCGTCCATCATCAGCAGCGGGAACATCGACTCGAGCACCGTCACTGCGAGTGAGAACGCGAGGTTTGCGAGCGCGAGCGTGCGCACGCGTGGATCGGAGAGTGCGCCAAAGCGCAGCGCCTCGGCGTTCGCGCCGCTGTCCACAGTGCGCTGCGTGTCGCGCAGGAACACGAACGCGGCGATCCAGTTGAGCGCCGCGAGCGCCGCCGCGAAATAGAGCGGCGCGTGGGTGCCAAGCGGCGTGAGCAGCGCCGCGAGCGCGGGGCCGAGCGTGAAGCCCACCGCGAAGCAGAGCCCGATCAGCGCGAGTTTGCCGGTGCGTTCCGCGGGCGGCGTCACGTCCGAGATGTACGCCGAGGCGACGCCGACGTTGCCCGCGAAAGCGCCGCTCAGGATTCGCGCGACGAAGACGAGCCAGAGCGAGTCCGCGATGCCGAGCAATGCGAGCGAAACCGCGGTGCCCGCGACCGTAATCAGCAGCACGCGGCGGCGGCCGACGCGATCGGAGAGCCTGCCCCAGAGCGGCGCGCATACGAACTGCGCAGCGGCGTACGAGGAGAGGATGAGGCCGTAGAGCGTTGAACTCGCGCCGAGCCCGTCCGCCCAGAACGGCAGGATCGGCATCACGATGCCGAAGCCGATCAGGTCGACGATGACGACTGCGAACAGGCTCGCGAGGGAGGCTCTCGAGTTCGGCTGGGG
Organism: Deltaproteobacteria bacterium; assembly: GCA_031401135.1. GTDB lineage: Bacteria > Myxococcota_A > UBA9160 > UBA9160 > UBA6930 > VGRF01. The sequence goes on from JANNRF010000460.1 coordinate 3,299, forward strand.
AATTTCGAGCACCTCGCGCGGGAGGCCGACGCTAACGAACAGCAAGCGGGTCGCCTGCGCATTCGTTCGCAGCCTCCGAGCGTTCACCTAAGCCCCGCCCGATCTCCGCGCGGCGAAGCGCCACTTGATAGCGGCGTCTTGCGACTGCGAGCAGAGCAGATCAGCGCAGCGCAGCGACTCGGTAGCCCCTGTGCGATCTCCGCTCGGCTTTGCCTCGCTGCGCGCGGCGAGGTGCCGCTTGCCTACGCTGCGCGCATGCCGAACCTCGCTCCGGCGCTCGCGCCCGGCTGTCCCTGGAGCGGCTTCACGCCGCCTAATGTCGATTGGTGTGAGCAGGAGTTGTGCGCGTGGATCACGAATCCCGCGAACACCTGGTCGAACCTCGCCTACCTAATCGCTGCGTTTGCGATGTGGCGAATGGCGCGGCACGGATCGCCGCCCGGCGCCAGTTCGGCGGCGCCGGCAACCGGGCCCGGCCGCGCAGACCTCGCGCACTTCGCGCCCGCGAGCGTTGCGGTGGGCGTGTTCTCGTTCGCCTATCACGCCTCCTACACTTGGCTGCTCCAGTTCTTCGACTTCGCCGGCATGTTCGTGTTCTGCTTTCTCGTGATCGCGCGCAACGCCGTGCGGCTCGGCTGGATCCCGCTCGCACGTGAACGCGCCACCTGGCTCGGAGGTGTGGTCGCCGCCAGCGCCTGCGTGCCGCCGCTCTTTCACGCGGGCATTCCGATCCAGGGCAGCGTGTTCGTGCTGATCGTCCTGATGATTGGGCAGGAGTTCACGCTCTGGCGCCGCGCGGCGCCATCAGCGCGCGGCGACTACACGAGTTATTGGGTCGCGCTCGCCTTGCTCGGCGCGGCGAGCGCGTTCTCGCTCGCAGATGTCACGCGCGCCTGGTGCGACCCGCACAACCACTGGCTGCAAGGCCACGCGCTCTGGCACGTGCTCTCCGCGGCGTCGCTGCTTGCGCTGATGCGCTTTTACGCCGCGCGGCCGGCGCCGAGCGCTTGAGCAGCGAGGCGCACGACGCGCGGCGCCTCGTCTGCGCGCGCGCACTGCGCGGCCTCGGCGACGGCGCGCTGGTGGTGCTGCTGCCGGCGTACTGGCTGGCCGAGGGCGGCGGCAGCGCAGCGATCAGCGAACTCACCACCGCGACGCTGCTCGGCTCCGCGCTCGCGACGCTCGCTGCCGGCCTCGTCGCGCACCGCATCGCGCCGCGCAGCGTGCTGTTCGCGGCGTGCGTGCTGCTCGTCGCAACGGGCGTCGGCTTCGCCTATGCGCCGAGCCACGGCTGGCTGCTGGCGATCGCGTTCGCCGGCACCTTCAACCCGACCGCCGGGGACGTTTCGGTGTTCCTGCCCACGGAGCAGGCGCTGCTCGCCGGAAGCGGTACGCCCGAGCGGCGCGCGAGGCGCTTCAGCGTTTACAACGTCGCCGGCGCCGCGGGCGGAATGCTCGGGAGTTATGGCGCTGGCCAGCTCGGCGCGTTCGGCGTGGGGCTCGCCGAGGGCACGCGGGCTGCGCTGCTCGGCTACGCTGCGCTCGGCTTCGTGCTCGCTGCGCTCTACCTCGGGCTCCGCTCGGGCCGCGCGCGCGTCGGAACAGCCAGCATCGAGCGCGCACCGCTGCGCCAATCGCGCGGCCTCGTCGCGCGCCTCGCCGCGCTCTTCGCGCTCGATTCGTTCGGCGGCGGCTTCGCGATCCAAACGCTGCTGGTGGCTTGGCTGATCGAACACCACCACGCGAGCCTCGAGCAAGTTTCATTCGCGATGGCCGTCTCGATGGCGCTCTCCGCGGCGTCGCAACTTGTCGCGCCCTGGATCGCGCTCCGCATCGGCCTGATCCGCACGATGGTGTTCACGCACCTGCCAGCGAACGTGCTGCTGATCGCCGCGGGCTTCATGCCGACTGCGCAGCTCGCGATCGCATGCCTGTGGCTGCGCGCGAGCCTCTCGCAGATGGACGTGCCGGTGCGCCAGGCGTACGTGATGTCGATGGTGCCCGAGGACGAACGCGCAGCGGCCGCCAGCTTGACGAACGTGCCGCGCAGCCTTGGTGGCGCACTCAGCCCGCTACTCGCGGGGTCGCTACTGGCGGCAGGCGCGTTCCACTGGGCGCTCGCGCTCGGCGGCGGCGTGAAGATCCTCTACGACGTTCTACTGCTCGCGGCGTACGGAAAAAAGCCGGCGCCGCACGAGCGTTCTAATCCCTAGCGGCGTCGCAGGATTGCGCGCGGCGAGGTGTCTCCTCGCGCGGAGGCCCCTGTTCGACGAAGCGAAGCTTCGCCTCGCTGCGCGCGGCGAAGCGCCGCTTGCGGCTTAGGCGCTTCGGCGTGTGCGCCGATACGGGCGAGATGCCGCTGACCCTTGACCGCGCCGCTGTTCTGGAACGCGACGCGTTGCGCATCGCGGTGCGCGCGCTCGGTGAACTCGCGACGGGCCCCGTGCGCGCGAAGGCCGAACTGCTCGGCGGCGTGCTCGAGGAGATGCGCGCGCTGCTCGGCTGCGAGAGCGCTGTCGCGGCGGAGCATGTTCCCTCCGCGCGCGGCGCGAGTTCGCTGCGTGTGCTCGCGCTCTGCGGCGCAGGCGGCGCGCACTACGAACGCGGCGCCGATTTCGCGCCGGCAAGCGACGCGCTCAGCGAAGCGTTGCGCACGCGACGGCCCGCGCGAGGCGTGGCAAGCGACGGCGAGAGCCGCTTGCCCGAGATCGCGCTGCCGCTCTGCTCGCGCGAAGAGTTATTGGGGATGCTCGTACTCTCGGGGCGCGCTGAGGCGTTCGGCGAAACCGAGTGCGAAGCGCTCGCGCCCTTCGCCCAGGCAGGAGGCGACTTGTTACTCGGCTTCGAGCGCGCCGGCTTGCGTGCGCGCGCAGAAGAGGACCTGATTCGTTCGCAGCGCCACTTGCGGCGCGGCGCGGCGCTCGATGGCCTCACCGGCCTCGCGAACCGACCTTCGTCGCAACGCGCGCTCGAGGACGCCGCCACGCGCTCGCACGTTGCGGGTCTGCCGCTTGCTGTGATCGTCGTCGACCTCGATCACGCGAAGCAGCTCGCGGATCGCGTCGGCGCTGCGGCCTTCGACGAGGCGCTCGCGCGAACGGCGCGCGCACTTCACGAAACGGTGCGCCCTTCAGATTGGACGGGACGCTGGGGCATCGACAGCTTCGTGATCGCGCTGCTCGGGTGCGACGCGGCCTCGGCCGCAATCGTGGCCGAACGGCTTCGGCTACGCGTCGAGGGCGACACCTTCGCCGTGTGGAGCGGCGCCGAGGTGTCGATCACGCTCAGCGCAGGCGTCGCGAGTACGGGGCTCGCTCGGGAGGAAGGCGCTTCGCTCGCCTCGCGCGCGCTGCGCGCTGTCGAGGAGGCAAAGCGCGCGGGCCGCAACCGCGTGTGCGTGTCGCGGCCCGCGCGGGCCTAACAGACTGGCTTAGTAGCGATCGCCGCCGCGACCACCGCCG
>JANNRF010000461.1:0-5561 GCA_031401135.1 Deltaproteobacteria bacterium
GAAAGTGTGCTGCTCACGACCAGGGCACCCAGCTCGCGCGCTTTGGCTTCGGCGAGCGGGACCGAGTTTGCGAGGTCCGCGACTTCAAGGCCCAAGTAGGCCGTGCGAGCGATTAGGCGCTCAGCTTCGTTCGGCGGCGGCTCTGCCGCGCTTTGAGTTCGTTCGAACGCCGCGGTTCCAGACTCGCTTGGTGCCGCCCACATTGTCTTTTTCGTCGCGCAGGACGCCGACGCCAGAAGCGCGGCAGCGAGGACCAGCGTGGACGCGATGGATCCCGGAAACGCTCGCGCCATTTGGCTCGCTCCTCGACCGCGCTGAGCGCGCCCGTGATGGAGCGAAACCGCACGGCAAGCGCGGGTTCCGAGCGAGCCGTCAGCCTTCCGCCGCGTCCAGCTCGAGCTGCTCCACCAACAACTCGAGCGCGGCCTCTGCGAAGGCGGCCATGTTGCGCACGCGGTCGGCGCCGCCCGTGAGCACGCGGCGAGTGGCTTCGCGCGAACCCGCAATCGCGACCCAGGCGTGGCCGGCGGGATCGCCATAACGATTGCCCGTTGGCCCTGCGGCGCCGCCTTCGCCGATGCCCCAGTTCGCGCCGAGCTTCACGACGGCGGAGCGCGCGAGGTGCAGCGCCCAGGGCTCGCTGGCGCCGCGCAAGCCGTCCGGCGGCTTCACTGCGCCGGCGATGAAGGCGCGGCTCGCAGCGAGCGTGTAGATCACGCCGCCGCCGTGGAAGTAGTTACTGGCGCCGGGTACCGAGAGCAGGGCGGCGCTGATCAGCCCGCCAGCGGCGCCCTCGCACACGCCGATCGTCTCGCGCTGCGCTTGCAGGAGTTCCGCCGCGCGTGCGCCGAGCGAGAGCAGGCGCGGGGTCAGCGGCGTTGCATCACTCATCGAGAACTCCAGCCGTTAGGGACTGCGGGTGATTCCGGCGCTGCTCGCCGTCAGGGGGTTCCCGCCGCGCGTTCCGCTGCGATGCCCGCCATCGCGCGGCGCTGCGCTTCCGGAATGCGGCGCACGCGCCCGCTCGTGTCGACCATCGCGTGCTCGGTCGCGCCGCGCGAAATGAGGCTGCCGTGCGCGCGGAGTGCGTACTCCATGCGCAGCGAGGCGCCGCGCGCCCAGGCGAGCCACACCGCGATCTCGACCTCGTCGTCGAAGCGCAGGCCGCGCAGGTAGTCGACCTCGACGCGCGTCGTCGCGAAGTGCAGGCCCTCGGCGACGTACTCGCGGTAGGGGCGGTGGTGCTCGTCCATCCAGCGGATTCGCGCGAGTTCGAAGTAGCGGACATAGTTGGCGTGATGCACGAGGCCCATCGCGTCGGTCTCGTAGAACGGGACGCGATGCAGGTAGCGCGTCGCGAGCACGCCCGGCGGCGGCGCTTCCTGCGTCACGGCCGGGCCTAGAACTTGTCTTTGAGCGCGCGCCGGCGCCCTAATTCTTCGATGCTGCCGGCGCGCAGAAAAGGGTTGGTCGCGTGCTCGTCGGCGATCGTCGTGGGCACGGTCATCTCGGCCGGCGTCGCGTCGTGCCAATCCTTGGACGCGTTGGCACGCGCCTCCGCGACGCGCAGCGCCGCGGCCTTCACCGCGGTGTTATCAGGCTCGACGTGCGCCGCGAAGCGCAGGTTGCCCGCCGTGTACTCGTGGCCGCAGAAGACGCGCGTGTCGCCGGGCAACTGGCCGAGCTTCTCGACCAACGCGCGGTGCATCATCTCGGGCGTGCCCTCGAACAGGCGCCCGCAGCCGGCGGAGAACAGCGTGTCGCCGCAGAACACCGCCTTCGCGGCGTCGAACACGTAGGCGATGTGGCCGCGCGTGTGGGCGGGGATGAACAGGATGCGCGCGCTCTCGCGGCCCACCGTGATCGTGTCGCCTTCCTCGAGGCCGTTCGTGAAACCGGCGAGGCGCTCTTTGTCCGAGCGGTGCCCGAACACCGGCGCGCCATAATGCTTCGCCAGCTCTGGGTTCGCGGCGGCGTGGTCCGGGTGATGGTGCGTCGACAGAATCTTCCGGACGGACACGCCGAGCGCTTCCACTCGCCGCACCACCGGCGCGAACTCGGGCGCGTCCACGACGGCCGCCTCGCCGCTCGCCTCGCACACGAGCAGGTAGGTGTAGTTGTCGTTCAGCGTCGGGATGCGTTCGATGCGCAGCGTCATGGCGCGGCAGGCTAGTCCGACGTTCAGCCCGCATCCAGAAAAAGGCAAGAACGTCCCCGCTTGCCTTTCCGAGCGGGCTCAAAGCAGCGAGAGCTGCGGCGCGGCCTCGCGCGCGGCCGCCGCCGCCGCGCCTTCGGGATTCACCGCGGGGCAGCGCTCGCGGTACTCGCACCAGCCGCACAGCCCGCTCGGCTTCGGCGCGAACTCGCGTTCGTCTCGGATGCGGTCGATCGCGCGCACGGTGTCGCTGCGCAGCTTCTCGCGCTGCTCGGGCGTGCGCTGCGAGACGCGCTTCTGGTCGAGCAGCACGTAGTGCCACACCAGCCGGATCTCGCCGCTCTCGCTGAACTGCTCGCGGATCGCGAGCTCGTAGAGGCCGAGTTGGCGATCGCGATCGAGCGCATCCTGCTTCGGGATGCGGCGCGCGGTCTTGAAATCCTGGATCTCGAGCACGCCGTCCTTCGCGCGCGCGATGCGGTCGATGATGCCGCGCAGCGCGTACTTGCCGTCCTCGTCGAGCGTGAACTGGATCGGTTTCTCGAGGCCGAGGGTTTGATCGCCGTCGAACGGATAGTGACGCCGGTAGTAGTTCTCGAGCGCGCGCGCTCCGGCGTCGCGGTAGAAGCCGAGATCGGTGCCGTCGCGCACGATGCGCACGCGCGCGGCGTCGTACTGCGCATCGAAGTTCTCGCGATAGCGCGCGAGCACCTTCTCGAGCCCCGGCAGCATGTTGTCGCCCACGAACCGGTACAGCCGCTCGAGTACCTCGTGCACGCGCTTGCCGACAAAGGCCTCGACGCCTTCCGTGTCGACCTTGATGTTCTCCACGTAGCGAAACGAATACTGCTTGGGGCAGTTCTCGAAGCAGTTGAGGCTGGACGGGCTGAAGACGGATTGCACGCGTTCCTGCCTCGTTGACTTCGTTCGCCTGCGGCTCAGGGTGCTTTGGCTTCGCTTCGGCTTGCGGCAGGCTTGTTAGAGCGCGGGGGGGTCGGCCGACTCTAGCAGCGCGAGTCCGCGCGCGACGATGTCTCGCTCGCCGTCGAAGCTCAGGCGTCGCGCGGCCTCAGCGATCGCGCACCACATCACGGCGTCCATCTCGCCGTCGGCGGGCCGCGCTTCCCCGGCTTCAGCCGCCATCAAGTAGTAGTGCACGCGCTTGGCGACCTGACGGCCGACGCGGCGCTCGAAGAACGAGTACGAGAGCTCGCCGAGCGGCGCGAGGATGCGCGCGACGAGGCCGACTTCTTCGAGCACTTCGCGCAGTGCGGTCTGTTCGAGGGTCTCGCCCGCGTCGACCTTCCCCTTCGGCAGCCGCACGGTGCGGCGCCCCGTGTTGCGGTCGAGTTGTTCCGCGATCAACACCTCGAAACCGTCCGCGGCACGGCGAGCGACGAGGCCGCCTGCACTCACCTCGTCTGCGCGGTTGGGCACTTCATCTCCAATTCGGCATCCGAGGCATAAGCCGCAAAAGTTCGAGGCTAGACTGCGAACTTCGCGCCCGCCGGAGAGAAGCGATGAAAGCCAAGCGACTCGAAGATGTCTATGAGGCCGCCATCGCGGCGCTCTCGGCGCCTGGCGGCGATGCGCTCGCGAAGGCCGACGCCGAGGGGTACCCGGATTACGACGAAGTCGTGGCCTGGACCGAGCGCGCGAAGGCGGTCGTGCTCCATCAGCGTGACCGCGGCGCCCTGCGCTCCGAGTTGCCCGCGATCGCCGAGCGCCTGCTGCGCTTCCTCGCGAAGGTGCCGCTGCCCGAGGGCGTGGTCGCCGAGGCGGTCGCCGCCGAGTTCATCTCGCGCCTGCCGCGCATCCGCCAGCTGCTCGCGGAAGACCTCGAGGCCTCGTTCGAGGGCGATCCCGCGGCCAAGAGCTTCGCCGAGATCCTGGTGGCGTATCCCTCGATTCACGCGGTTGCGGTCTATCGCATGGCCCACGAACTCGTCACGCTCGGCGCCCCGCAGCTGCCGCGCATCATGGCCGAGTACGCCCACGACCGGACCGGCATCGACATCCACCCGGGCGCGCGCATCGGCCGCCGCATCTTCATCGATCACGGGACGGGCGTCGTGATCGGCGAGACCGCCGAGATCGGCGACAACGCGCGCATCTATCAGGGCGTGACGCTCGGCGCGTTCTCGCCGCGCCGCGGCCAGACGATCCGCGGCACCAAGCGCCACCCGACGCTCGAAGACGACGTCACGATCTACGCCGGCGCGACGATCCTCGGCGGCGAGACCGTGATCGGCCGCGGCAGCGTGATCAGCGGCAACACCACCATCACGGAATCCGTGCCGCCGAACTCGCGCGTGGTGCCGGAGAAGGCGCGGCACGAAGTGCGGCAGCGCGGCGGTGCGCGCGAACCCAAACAGACGCACTGGGAGATTTGAGCGCGTGAGTTCCAGGCGAATCGCGCGCGTGTTGATCCGGGTGTTATTGGCGGGCCTCGCGCTTGGCGCCGCCGCACAGGCCGAGGAGCAAACGGCCTGGGGTTACGAACTAGCCGACGAGTTGATGAGCCCGTGGTGCCCTGGCTTCGCACTGCCCGATTGCAGCAGCGGCTACGCGTCGGATCTTCGGCTCTGGATCCTCGAGCAAGAGAAGCGCGGGCGATCGCGCGAAGATGTGAAGGCGGAGATTCTCGCGCGCTACGGCGACGAGATGTTGCAGGCGCCGAAGGCGGAGGGGCTCGGTGTGCTGGCGTACGCGATTCCGGCCGGCCTGGTCCTCGCCGGCGGTTTGGTGCTGTTCGTGTTCCTGCGCGGGCAGGGTGGCGCTGCGCGCGGCGCGCGGGATCCGCAGGCGGGCGCTGCCGATCCCCAACTCGCAGTGCGTATCGACGCCGAGTTCGCGGCCTACGAAAACACGAAGCCTGTCGAGTGAAGATCTACACGCGCCGCGGCGACACCGGCGAGACGGACTTATTCGCGGGCGGGCGCGTCGGCAAGGACGACGTGCGTGTCGAGGCCTACGGCGAGGTGGACGAGTTGCTCGCGGTGTTAGGGGCGGCGGCGGCGGACACGACGCAGGCCGACACGCGCGCGCTCGCGCAGGACATCCAGCGCACGCTGTTCGCGCTCGGCTCCTACCTCGCGACGCCCGACGCCGCGCGCCGCGCGAAATCCGGCATCGTCGAGCCCGCTCAGAGCTGGGTCGATGCGCTCGAAGCCGCGATCGACCGCGCCGAGAGCGAACTCGCGCCGCTGAAACGCTTCATCCTGCCCGGCGGCACGCGCGGCGCCGCGAGCCTCCACCACGCGCGCGTCGTCTGCCGCCGCGCGGAGCGCCGCTGCGTCACGCTGCACCGCACGCAGCCGCTCAGCGAGGTCGCGCTCCGCTACCTGAATCGCCTGAGCGATCTCTTGTTCGTGCTCGCGCGCCTCGAGAACAAGCGCTGCGGCGT
>JANNRF010000462.1:0-6307 GCA_031401135.1 Deltaproteobacteria bacterium
CACTCGCGAGCGAGCGCTCGGTGGGCACCACGGTGAAGTTCGCGGGCCGCGACGTACCCGTGCAGGAGGCGAAGCCCGAGTCGTTCGACGGCATCGACTTCGCATTCTTCGCGGCGACCGGCGCACTCTCGAAGGATCTCGCGCCGGAGGTCGCGACGCGCGGCGGCGTCGCGATCGACAAGTCGAACACCTGGCGGATGGATCCGCAGGTGCCGCTCGTGGTGCCGGAGATCAACCCGGACGCGCTCGAGAAGCACAGGGGCATCGTCTCGTGCCCTAATTGCACGACGATCGGCTTCGTGATGGCGCTCGAGCCGCTGCGCCGCGCGGCGGGCATCAAGAGCGTGGTTGTTACGACTCTCCAGGCCGTCAGCGGCACGGGTAAGCCGGGCATCGACGAGCTCGCGCGCCAGCTCGGCGAGACGGCGGCACACCAGGCGCCGACCCTGAAGACCTACGTGCAGCCGATCGCGCACAACGTGCTGCCGCTGTGCGAATCGTTTCGCGACGACGGCTACTCGACCGAGGAAGTGAAGCTGCTTGACGAGACGCGCAAGATCTTCGGCGACGACAAGCTCGACGTCGCGATGACCTGCACGCGCGTGCCGGTGATGGTGGGCCACTCGGCGGCGATGCTGGTCGAGACGGAGCGCCCGCTCTCGGCCGATGCGGCGCGGGCCGCGCTCGCAGCGTTTCCCGGCGTGATCGTGATGGACGATCCGAAGCACAACGTGTTCCCGACTGCGCTCGATGTCGCGGGGCGCGACGAGGTGCTGGTCGGCCGCGTGCGCAAGGCGCCCGGCAGTAACAAGCTGTGGCTGTGGCAGGTGAGCGACAATTTGCGGAAGGGCGCGGCTTTGAACGCGCTGCAGATCGCCGAGGAGATGATGAGGCGCGGCCTTAGGTAACCCCTTTGTGGGTCGCGAGGTTCGCGCCTCGGCAATCCGCATCGCGCTCAAAGCCGCGCGATCTTTCTTGTTGGTCTTCGCATCGCCTCCGAGGACTCCGGCTCGCTGCGCGCTTCGCTTGCGGCCTGTGCAGACGTGGCATGGAGGCGCTTTGTCAGCGGGGTCGGTCTGGCGTTGGTCCGGCGCGTCAAGCTTTGAGGTGGTTCTGTCGTGCTGTCGGCGCGAGAGCTTTTTGCGCGGTAGATGTTCCTGCGTGAAGCGAACTCCTCCCTCTCGTGCGGCGCTGTTGCGGTATGCGGCGTTTCAGTTGCCGGGCGTCGCGCTTGTGGCGGCGCTTTCGTTTGCGGCTTGGGAGTGGTTTGCGGTGCCGGGGTGGGCGGCGGTTGGGGCGCTCATGCTGTGGGTTGCGCACGATCTTGCGCTCGCGCCGTTTGTCGCGCACGCGTATGAGGGCAACGCGCGTGGGGGGTTGCACGATCTTGTTGGGAAGCGCGGGGTGGCGGAGAGCGAACTCGCGCCGAGTGGGACGGTGCGCGTTGGGGCGGAGCGTTGGCGCGCGCTGTGTGCACCGGGTGTCGTGCGCATTGCCGCGGGATCAGCGGTGCGAGTTGTTGCGGTCGAAGGGCTCACGGCGGTAGTCGAAGCTGCCTAGACTCGCGCGCCGTGCCTAACTCCAAGCTGCGCCGTTCGCCGCTCGAGACGTTGCTCTCGCTGCTCACGCTCGAAGCGCTCGATCGCGATCTCTACCTCGCGCAGACGCCGCGCGGTGAGGGGCGGCTGTTCGGCGGGCTGGTCGCCGCGCAATCTGCGCTGGCCGCGAGCGCGACGGTGCCGCACGAGCGCGCGCTGCATTCGCTGCACGCGTACTTCTTGCGGCCGGGTCAGCACGGCGCGCCGATTCGATTCACCGTCGACCGCATTCGCGACGGGCGCAGCTTCACGACGCGGCGCGTGGTCGCGCATCAGGGCGGCGAAGCGATCTTCAATCTCGATGCGAGTTTTTGCGTGGCGGAGAGCGGAGTCGCGCATCAAGACGCGCGGCCCGAGGCGCCGCCGCCGGAGGGGCTGCCGGATTGGGAGGATCTGCGCGCGGCGATGCTGCACGACACGCGCGCGAAGCGGCGGCAGGCGATCGAGGTGCGCGTGTGCGACCCCGACGACCCGAGCGGCGCGGCGCAACCGCCTAACAAGCGCGTCTGGCTGCGCGCGATCGGGCCGCTGCCCGACGACGCGCGCGTGCACGAGGCGCTCTTCATCTACGCGAGCGATCGCACGCTGCTCTCGACGGCTTCGCGCCCGCACGGGTTGCCCTGGGGCCGGCGCAGCGTCGCGAGCCTCGATCACGCGGTCTGGCTGCACCGCCGCGCGCGCTTCGACGGCTGGATCCTGTACGCGTCGCACAGCCCGGTGGCGCACGACGCGCGCGGCCTCGTGCACGGCGCAATGTACGACCCGAGCGGCGCGCGCATCGCCTCGGTCGCGCAAGAAGGGCTCGTGCGCGTGCCGCGCTGAGCGGGGACGTTCTTTGACGAAACCGAGGCAGCCTTCAACGGCGCTCGCGCTGGAGGTTTCGTCAAGGAACGTCCCCCTTCGAGCCCGCCACCACGATCGTCTCGCCGCCCGGCGTGAAGGCGCGGCGGTCGAATCCGCCGTAGAGCGCTTCGATCGCGAAGCCCGCGCTCGCGAGCAGGTGCTCGAGTTCGTAGCGATGGAACCAGCGCAGCTGGAGTTCGCCCTCGCCGCAGTCCTCGGGCGCGTCGGCGACGAAGCGCACGCGCAGCGTGAGTAGCTGGCGCGCGACGTCGCGGCGCACCGTGTCGTAGCGCTGCACGCGGCCACGCGGCGTATCCGCGCTGGCGGCGAGCGCCTCGGGCTCCTCGGCGAGCGCGATGCGCTCGAGCCGCGGGTCGAAGACGTCGAGCGCGAGCCGACCGCCGGGTGTTAGGTGCGCGCGCACACGCGCGAGCGCGGCGAGCTGCGACTCGACCTCGAGCAAGTGCGAGAACGCGCGAAACGGGATCGTGATCAGCGGGAAGCGGCGCGCGCCGAGATCGAGCTGCTCCATGCGCGCGTGCACCAGCTCGAGGTTCGCGGGTGGCTGCTTCGCGCGCAGCACGTCGAGCATGTCCTGCGAGGCGTCGACGCCGACGCACGCGATGCCGGCCTGCGCGATCGGGAGCAGGATGCGGCCCGTACCGCAGCCGAGCTCGAGCACGGGGCCACCGCATTCGAGCGCGAGTGCGCGATAGAACGCGACATCCTGCGAAGCGCCGCGCAGCACTTCGTTGATCGCGTCGTAGTGCCGCGCGACCAGGCGCGCGTAGGAGTCGGAGTAAGTCACCGCGGGGACGTTCATACGTCACCGCGGGGACGTTCATACTCGTTGGTGACTTAGGGGGACAGTGTTGGCTTCGCGAAGAGTGTCCCCGCAAGTAACCAACCAGTATGACCGTCCCCGGTTTGGATACTTGCGGGTGCGGGGGGGGCTCAGTGGGCGGGGTCGCGGCCGAGTAAGAACCGGGCGAGGCGCTGGAGTTCTTCGTTCGGGTGGGTCTGCTCGATATCGGACAAGACGGCGTGGCCGGGGCGGCCTAGCAACGAGAGTCCGGCGAGCGCGGGCTTGATTGCGGCGGTGTCGTTTGCGCGCGCGCCGAACACGCGAGCGTGCAGTAGCAGCGCGGCCTCGGCCGGGAACGCGGGCAGCGCGCGCAGCGCGGCGGCCTGCACGTCGGCGTCGGCGTCGAACAGCGCCTCGACGGCGGCATCTGCGGCACGCGCACCTTCCCGCGTTACGAGCGCTTCGAGCGCGGCGGCGCGCACGCCGCCGGCGGAGTCGCTCTTCGCGAGCGCCGCGAGACGCCCGGCTTCGAGCGCGCCCGGTGCGCCGCGCAACACGGCTGCGCGCGTCGCGGGGTCGCGCGAGGCGGCGAGGCGCTGGACCTCGGCCCGCGAGAGCGCGCCCATCGCGCCTAATGCCTCGATCGCGAACGGCGCGAGTGGGCTGCCGGCCGCGGCGAGCTTGCGCGCCTCGGGCGCGAGCGCGAGCAGCTTGCGCCGGCCTGCGACGCCGAGCGCGGCCGCGCGCAGCTCGTCGCCGCGCGCCCTGTCCGCGAGCAGCGCCGCGAGCGCGGCTCGGCCCGGCTCACCGAGCTTCGCCGCGAGCGCGGGCAGCGCGCCGAGACGCGCGAGCGCCTCGAGCGCGAGCTGTGAGTCTGCGCGCCGCGCGAGTTCCGCGAGCGCGGCTGCGCCACGCGCGCTGCTGTGCTCCGCCTGCGGCAGCGCGAGGTAGCGCGCGAGCGCGCTGATGCTGGCATCGTCAGTTTCTCGCGAGAACGCTTCGCCGCGGTTCGCCACCACGAGCGCGTCGCGCTTGGGGAAGCGCTGCGTCCACAGCGAACCGTTCGGCAACGCTTCGAGCGCCAGCAGCACGCGCTCGCCGTTCGCGAAGCGCACCGCACGGCTCGGCGCGAGCTCCTCCCACGCGATGCGCAGATGCAGCGGCGGCTTCACACCGCCGACGAGCGCGCGCTCCACCGCGAAAGAGGCGGCCCAGCCCTGCGCGTCGAGCTGCCGCAGCGCGGTGATCGTGCCCACCACGACGGACGCCGCCGCCTCTGCCGGCGCGAGCAACTCGCCGCCCGCCGCGCGCGGCTTGGGCGCATCCACGGTGGGCGCGGGCGCCGGCACGGGCGAGTCCGCCGCAACGTGCGCGGCAAACAGCGCGCCGGCGAGCGCAGCGCGTGCGATGCGACGAGCGCGAGTTCTCAGGGCACGACCGAAACGCCCGGCGGATCGAACGCGGCGTCGCCATCGAAGTCGACGAACAGCGCGTTCGTGAAGCCGAGCGCGCGCACGCCGCTCTCGCTCACCGTCACGGTCGTGAGATCGCCAAGCGTCGGGTTCTCGGCGGCTAACAAGTTGCGCGGGAAGACCGGGAACATCGGCGTCGAGACGCCGCTCGTGCCCTTCACCACCACCACGATCCATTCGTCGCGTGTTAGGCCCGTCAGCGGAATCGTGAGGTGCGTCTCGAAGCGCTCGGCGCCCGGCACGCTCGGCACGACGTTGGTCTGCGTGACGGTGAAGCCCGCGCCCGCGCTGAGTGTGGTGGTCGGCACTGCGTCGTAGAGCGTCGGCGTGCCGCCCACGACGGGGTTCCGCTGCACCACTCGCGTCGAGGCGTTGCGGTAGATCTCGATCGTGTCGTAGGGCGCCCAGATCGGCGCCTGCACGTGGATCTCGAGATCCACCGAACCGTCGGTCGCGGTGATCAGCGTGTCGCCGCCCAGCGAGAAGTCTGCGACCGCGGCGCCTTCGACGAGGCGCGTCTGCACGTAGGCGCCCTGTCCGCCCACGGCGCGCGCGCCGCTCACGGCCTGCGCGATCTCGGCGTCGGAGATCGCACTCGGCGCGTCGCTCGAAGCCGGCGTCCAGGTGCGCGCGCCCGCAGTCTCGAGATCGACCACGCTGTGCGTGTCGGTGTCCGCGATCGCGGTCGAGATGATCCCCTGGTTGAGCAGGTTCATCCAGATCCCGATGCGTTCATCCAGGAACTGCGTCTGGTGGTTGTTATTGGAACCGTTCCAGAGTTCGAGCGCGGCGAACGGGTGGAAGAAGTTCGTCACCGCGGGGTTCAAGCGGAAGAACAGGTTGTTCGTAATGAACGAGCGTGGCGGGGTCACGCCGGTGTCGATGCGCAGCGGGTCGAAGTGGCTGTCGATGTGGTTGATCTGCACGACGGTCCCGAGGCCCGCGTTCTGCGGCTTGGCCTTCACGGCGGCCTCGATCTGCGCCGGTGTTAGGCCATAGCTGCCCAGCGAGGGGAAATCCGCGCCGGGCGCTGCCGCGCCGCCCCAATCGGTGGATCCGCTCGAAGCGGCACGGCTCAGATCCTGCGCCTGCGGGTAGGAGTTGAAGTGCCCGTAATCGAAGCTCGTCACTTCCTCGCCGATCGTGGCGTGCATGAACGGTGCGAGGCCGCGCGCGGCGATGATCGGCGCGAGATCCGTGATCGCGTCGTGGTCGGTGGCGACGAGGTTGTCGACGCCCTCGGCCGCGAACGATTCGACCCGCTTCTCGCGCGAGATGCGCGAATCGGGGCTGTCCACCTGATGCACGTGGTAGTCCGAAGAGATGAAGCCCGTGGTGTCGAGCACGTGCGCAATCTGCGCGTTGAGCGTGGTCGTAGCGCCGCCGCTGAGCGTTGCCGGGGCGCCGTACACGGAGAACTCCGTCCCACGCGTCACGTACACCTGATAACTGCCCGGCTCGACCTCGAACTCCGCGACGCCATTCGCGCCGGCGAAGCCGAGCGCCACGTAGCCCGTGTTCAGCGTGTCGCGCGAGACGTCGTTGAGCACGCCCGTGTTCGAGGACGGCAGCAGCGTCGAGACCTGCGA
>JANNRF010000463.1:0-23002 GCA_031401135.1 Deltaproteobacteria bacterium
CGGGGTCTGACCCCGCTGCCTCTCTGGGGTGCCCGCTAGCGTGCGGCGGTGCGCCCCCGCATCGGCATCACGCTCTCGCTCGACGCGCAGCTGCGCGCCGGGCGGCGCACGCTGTTCGCGGACGCCGCCTACGCCGCCGCCGTCGAGGCCGCAGGCGGCAGCCCGTTTCACCTCGCATCGGGCGCCGACGTCGCCGCCGCGCTCGTCGGCCTCGATGCGCTCGTGGTCCCCGGCGGCGACGATTTCCTCCCGCCCACGCTCTACCCCGCGCACGTCGCGTTCCGCGCCGCCGCGCCCACGCAGATCGCGAGCGACCTCGCGCTGCTGCGCGTCGCACTCGCGCGCGGCTTGCCCGTGCTCGGCATTTGTTACGGGATGCAGCTGCTCGCGCTCGCTGGCGACGGCACGCTGCTCTACGACATCGCCCACGACGTGCCGAGCGCGCTGCCGCATCGGCTCGCCGCGAGCGAGCGCCACGCGCTCACGCTCGCGCCCGGCTCGCGGCTAGCGGCGATCTTTGCCGAAGCGCGCGAGATCGCGGTGAACAGTCGCCACCACCAGGGCGTCGCGACGCCCGGCACGGCGCTGGTCGCGAGCGCACACACGGCGGACGGCGTGATCGAGGCGATCGAGTCGGCGCCCAGCGCGCCCTTCGTGTTAGGCGTGCAGTGGCACCCCGAAGACATGGGGGCGGACCACGCGCTGCTCGTCTACGGCGCGCTCATCGCGGCCGCGCTGAGGCAGCCCGGCCGTCACGGAACCTGATTTGGCGTCGACTCCGCGCCTAATGCCTCGCGTTCGTAGCTCGCGAGGTCGGCGTAGATTCGGAACGGCGCCTTCGCTTCGCTCTCGGGCGGCAGCGGGATGCCGCGCGTACGCGTGCGCAGCTCCGACACCAGCACGCGCAAGGCAGCGAGCGGCGAGCCTTGCCCCACTGTGAGCGTGCGCGGGTCGAAGCCGTCCGCGCGCAGCCGGACCACGCGCAGTTCGCCCTCACCGGCCGCGAAGCCGATCGCAAGGTCGATCAGCAGCACGGCTTTGCCGCTTTGAGAGATGCCGCGCACGCCCGCGGCGGAGACCGCGTCGATCTTGTGGTAGGCGAGCTTGGCGCGGCCGCGACCTTCGATCTCGAGCACGATCGCGGCGTCGTCGAGCTGCAGCGGGACAGCAGTGCTCACGTGCAGCGGACGCAAGCGCGACGTCGCGGGCTCGGGCTTTTCAGTCTCGAACAACGCGTCGACTGTTTCGGATGTGCCGAAGGCGAACTCGTGCGCCGCTGCCGGCGGCGTCGCCACGGGCGCGGGAGGTTCCACGAACCGCACCTGCGTGCGCTCGAGCCGAGCCGAATCGGGCACGGGCAATTCGAAGGACTGCGTGAGATCCGACAATCCGGGCTCGGGCGCCACCAGCTCTGGAGTTTCGGCCCGCGCGAGATCCTCCGCCGTGCCGCTGTCGTCGCCCACGAGCGCCTCGTGCATCGCGTCGAGCAGGGCGGTCTCGCCTGCGATCTCGGGATCGGGCAGGTCGGGCGCCGACTCCTCAGCTGTTAGGTCGATCGCGCCGCGCTCGAAGAACAGCTCAGCTCCAGCGTCGGCCCCGCCTACGTGCGCTGCTTCCGCGTCCAGTACGCCGATCTCGGGCGCTGTGAGCTCAGGTTCTGTCGGGGAACGCGCGGCGAGAGCGTCGAGATCGAGTGCCTGGTCGTCTCCGGCGATCAGTGCGGGGTCCGCGCCTCGCGTTGTCGCGGGCGCCTCGTGCGAGATCGGCGGCGCGGCGCTGGGCCGCGCGGCGCTCGCCTGCGCCTCGCGCGCTGCATCCAATAACACCACGCCGGCGTTGGTTGCATCCTTGCGCATCTGCTCGAGGAGCTCGGCGAGCGGTTTGCGGTCGCGCTCCGGGAGTGTGGGCAGGCTGAGCGCGCGCTCGGCTGCGCGCAGCGCGAGCACCGGGTCTGCGCGCCGCGCCTCGCGGGCGATCGTCGCCGCCGTCGCGGCGTCGGCATCCGCAAGTGCAGCGATTAGGACGGCGCGCGCCTCGCCGGACGCCGCACTTGCGCGCAGCCACTTTGCGAGGGACTGGAGCTGCGCCGTGTGCCCACGCGGCGCAAAGCCGAGCGCCGCGAGTTCGCGCCATAACACGGGGGCGACCTCGCGCTGCTTCGCGTCGATGGCGCCGAACAGCGCGCGCTCGAGCTGCTCGCGCGCATCTCCGCGGCCCCGCAGCGCGAGCCCGAACGCCCGCGCGGCGAGCGCATCCGGCGTTGCGCCGGAGAGGCGCGCGCGTAGCAGTTCAATCGCGCCAGGGGCGTCGCCCGCCTTTAGCAACGCAACCGCCTTTGCGACTTCGGGCGCGAGCCGCTCGTCAGCCAGCGTCTTGATCAGGCCCGCGCGCGCCAAGCCGAACATCGCGAGGGCGCCGAAGGCGAAACCGCCGAGCAGCCCGCGCGGCTCGAACGACGGCGTGCTCACGCCGGCGACTGCGCAAAGGGCGGCAGCGCTGACCGCCAAGATCGCGGCGACGCGAATCGGCGAGCGCAGCGCCTTCGCGCCGCTGAGCCTGAGCGGATCGCTCGCGACATCGCCGGGCCGCACCGCGAATGCGCCCACCAGACCGGCGCTCGCGGCCGAGAGCCCGAGCAGCGGGGCAGACTCGGGGCCTACGGCGAACAGATGCAGCGTTGCGCCGGCGGCCGCGGAACCGAATAACAAGCCCGCGTAGCGGCCACGGCCGAGGGCGAGTTCGAGCCGTGCGCCAGCGGCGGCGAGCAGGCCGAGGTTCCAGAGCAAGTGAAGCGAGCCCGCGTGCACGAAGGCGTGCAGCGCCAGCTGGAGCACGCGTGCGGCACCGCGCGCGCTCGCGGAGACGCCGAAGCGAAACGCGGGCGTTGCGCGCTCGGCCGCCTCGGCCTCGGCAACGATCGCGTCGAGTTCCGCCTGTTCGCGTTGCCTGCGGACCGCATCGATCCCGTCGGCCGCGAACGCGGGCGCGTCGTCGGCTTCAGCCTCGAGCAGAACCGCAAGCGGCGCATCCAGATACGGATGCTCGCGGTGGTGAAGCGCAGCGCGTTCCATGGCCGCGTCGCGGCGGCCAGCCGCCGCGGCGCCTAATAGGCTCGTCAGGATGAACGCGAGCACGCAAACCGCGCCGAGCCCAAGGCTGAGTCGCGCCTTCAGGATCTGCGGCGGCTCCCCGCGCGAAGGCTTGCTCGCGGCACTCATGAAATTAATTCCTCAGCGCGTGCGGAACAGGCCGACCATGCGGCCGTCGACCGTGGCGGGTCGCGCACGGGTGCGCGCCCAATCGCGCAGTTCCTTGATGCGCTCCTCGTAGGTCTCGTAGAGCGGCACGGTCTCCTGGATCGCGTTGGCGAGATCGTTCTCGCTGAGTTCGCGGCGCTCGGAGAACGCCGTATTGAGCGCGGCCGCGACGACTTGCTCGAGCTCCGCGCCTGATAAGCGAGCCGCCTGGGCTGCGAGTTGCGCGATCGGGTAGTGCAGTGGATCGCGGCCGTGTTTGCGCAGGTGGATCGTCAATATCTCGACGCGCTCTTCCTCGCTCGGCAAGTCCACGAAGAACAGTTCGTCGAAGCGACCGCGCCGTAACAGCTCGGGCGGCAGCGCGGTGACGTCGTTGGCGGTGGCCACCACGAACACCGGCGCCTGCTTCTCCGCGAGCCAGGTGAGGAACGCGCCGAGCACGCGGCTCGCGCGCGGATCCTTGTCGGTGGCCGCGAGGCCCTTCTCGATCTCGTCGATCCACAGCACCGCGGGCGCGAGCGATTCCGCTACCGCGGTGGCCTCGCGCATGGTCAGCTCCGGGCTCTTGGTCGGGTCGCCGAAGGCGGCGGCGAGATCCAGCCGTAGCAACGGGAAGCGCCACTCGCGCGCCACGGCCTTCGCGCACAGCGACTTGCCGCAGCCTTGCACGCCCAACAACAAGAGGCCGCGCGGCGCAGGCAGGCCGAACTTGCGCGCTTCCTCGCTGAACGCGCGGCGGCGCTCGCGCAGCCAGCGCTTGAGTTCGCCGAGGCCGCCGATGCCCGAGAGATCGTCCTGCGAATCGTGGAAGCTCAGCGCCGGCGTGCGGCGCAAGGCCTTTTGCTTTTCGCGCACCACGATGCCGACCGCGTTGTCGTCGATCGCGCCGGCCGCGAGCCAGGCTTTGCGGAACACGCGCACCGCCTCGTTGCCTGTTAGGCCGAGCGCGGCCCGCACGCATTCCGCCAGCGTGTCCGCGCGCGCTTTCGCGCCAGGCGTCACCGCGAGCACTTTCTCGAACAGCGCCTGCAGTTCGGGCGCAGTGGGCAGCGGCAGCGTCAAGCGGCCCGCCTCGCGCTCGAGCTCGACCGGGAGGTCGAGCAGCGGCGCGATCAGCACGAGCGTCTGGCGGCGCTGTCCGAGCCGCGGCAACGCGTCGCGCAGGCGGCGCACGCCGAGCGCATCGCCGAGCAGCATGTGCGCATCGAGCAGCGCGATGAGTGCGGGCTTGTCGAGCGCTTCGAGTGCGAGCACGCAGGCGTCGAGACTGCCCGCGTGGGCGCCACTCCCGTCTAGGCCCGCCGCCAGCGACCAGCAGTGGAACTCGCGGTCGCACGCCTCTGCGGCGCGCGTCGCCGCCCGCACCGCGCGCTCTTCCTCGAAGCTCTCTAGCGCCACGAGCTTGTAGCCCGAGCGCAGCAGCAGCGAGAGTTCCTTGTCCGCGGCGCGACTCATCTTCAGGCCTGATCCGCGGTGAGGCGCACGACTTCCTCGAACGTCGTCACGCCTTCCGCGAGCTTGCGAATCGCGGCTTCGCGCAGCGTCGCCATGCCCTCGACGCGCGCGGCGTAGGCGATCTCGTTCGCGTCCTTGCCTTCCGTAATCAGTTGGCGCACGCGGCGCTGCACGTCGAGCAACTCGAACACTCCGCTGCGGCCGTAGAGCCCGGTGTGGCGGCACTTCGGGCAGCCCTCGCCCCAGCGCACCTTCAGTTCGTCGCGGCGTTCAACCGGCACCTTCAGCGCGAGCGCCTCCACTTGCACCGCGCTGAGCGAACCCTCGATCGAGCAATCCGCGCACACCTGGCGCACCAGCCGCTGCGCGACGACGCCGCGCAGCACGCTGGCGAGCAGGAAGCGCTCGACGCCGAGCTCGACGAGCCTTGTTACGGCGCCCGCCGCATCGCGCGTGTGCACGGTGCTGAACACCAGGTGCCCAGTGAGCGCGGCTTGCACCGCCATATGCGCGGTCTCGTTGTCGCGAATCTCGCCGACCATGATGATGTCGGGGTCCTGGCGCAGGATCGCGCGCAGGGCGGTGGCGAAGCTCACCTCGACCTGGCGCTGCACCTGCACCTGGCAGAAGCGCGGGTCGATCATCTCGATCGGATCTTCCACCGTCGTGATGTTGACTTCGGGCCCTGATAAGTACCGAAGCGTCGAATAGAGCGTCGTGGTCTTGCCCGAGCCGGTGGGGCCGCACACGAGCACGAGCCCCGACGGCGAGGTGATCCACTTCTCGAAGCGCTCGCGGTCTTCGCGGCCGAAGCCGAGCTGCGCGAGATCGGTCATCAGCACCATCGGATCGAACACGCGGATCACGACCTTCTCGCCGAAAGCGCAGGCCAGGCTCGACACGCGCAGCTCCACCTCGCGGTCGCCGCGCAGCGTCTTGATGCGGCCGTCCTGCGGGCGGCGGCGCTCGGCGATGTCCATGCGCGCGAGCACCTTGATGCGCGAAGCGACCGCGGCGTGCACCGGAATCGGCAGCCGCTCGATCTCGTGCAGAATGCCGTCGATGCGAAACCTGATGACCGCGTCCTTGTCGCGCGGCTCGAGATGAATGTCGCTCGCGCGCTGATCAAAGGCGTAGTTCAGCAGGTAGTCGACCGCAGCGATCACGTGCTCGTCATTATTGGCGGCGAGTTCGTCGTTGCTGCGCAGCTCGACCAACTGCGAGAGCGCGCTGGTGGAAGCCATGCCGCTCGCCGGGCCGAGCTGCTCCGTCGCACGCGTCACGCTCGAACGGAAGCCGAACACGCGATCGATGATCTGCACGATGTCGCGCTTGCTCGCGACCACGTACGTGACCGGCACGCGCAGCAGCGCCTCGAGGTTCTCGCGCAACGCGCCATCGAACGGATCGCTGAGCGCGATCGTGAGCGCGTCGCCGTTGCGCGCCACCGGCACGACCGCGTGCCGCCGCGCGAACGGGCGCGAGAGCGTGCTGGTCACCAGGTCCCCGTTCACGCGCACCGGATCGATCTTCAGGTACGGCACGTCGGCCTCCGCCGCGATCGTCTCGGCGATTAGGTCTTCATCCAGCGTGCGCTTCGCGTTGCTGGCATCTGCGAGCCGCGCCACCGCCACGAGTTCCGCGGGCGAAGCCTCATACCGCGACGCCGCTTGAGAGCGCACCGAGCCAACGCGTTCCTTGAGCACCTGGCTGCGCAAAGTCGTCGCGCGGCCCGCGATCTCCTGGACCTTCGCCGGCTCGAGCTTCCCGGCCTTCACCAGGATCTCGAGCAACTCCTCCAAACTGAGCGGCGCGCGCGCTTCGTCGTGCTGGGGCTTCGCCATGCGCGGACGTATCGGCTCGCGCGGCGCGGGGATTGACCGCGCAAATGCGAGCCCCCGGCGTGAGATTCCGCGCCACGCGAAGCCCGAACTCGCCACTTCACAATTGACGAGGAACCCCTTCGACGAGGTGAGCATGCGCCGAGCACACGGTTTCTGGTTGGGGCTGGCGTGTCTACTGGGTTGCGCGGCGAGCGCGAATGCGGCGCCGATCACCCTGCAAGGGTCGGCCTACATCCTGCCGTCCACCTTGCTGCCTACATGCGGGGGGCCCTGCCTCGGCTACGGCACCAACATCCTCGAGATCGCCGACGGCGACACCTCCAACTTCAATGGCTGGGCCGGCGCTGACGGCGTCGTCGGCATCATCCGGCTCGACCTGCTCGGCGGCAGTTACGAGCTCGACAGCTTCTCGCTGTGGAACGACCTCAACGTGGTGCATGAAGGCGTGGGGGACTTCCAGCTGCACTTCTACAACGCGGCTGGTCAGTTCATCTCGAGCTCAGCCGTCTACACCGCACCGATCGGGCAGGTGGGTCCCGGCGTGTACAGCTTCGCCCCTGTGCCGAACGTCGGCATCGTCGAATTGGAAGTGCTGACGCTGCTGACCGGCGGCAGCTGCTGTCGCATCGAGATCCGCGAGGTGGCGTTCACCGCGGTGCCCGAAGCGTCCGCCTCTCTGCTGGTGGCCTTGGGCGCCGCCGCGCTGGCCGGCAGGAGACGGACGCGCTGAGCGCGTTCCGCGTCGCGGCGAACTGCCCGTAGCCGGGCCGACGTGATTGCCCGGGCTGCGCGGATCGGCGTAGGCTCGCCCGCATGACGACACCGCTCCACTTCGGCGTGACCCTCCCTCAAATCAAGCGCTCGTGGGCCGAAGCCCGCGACGCGGCGCTCACCTTCGAGCGCCTCGGCTTCGACTCCGTGTGGGTCTGCGACCACCTCTACGGCGTGCCCTCGCCCGCGAACGGAATCCTCGAAGCCTGGACCGAACTGACCGCGGTCGCAGCCATTACGGAGCGCGTGCAACTCGGCACGCTGGTGACGCCGCCGTTCTTCCGGAACCCCGCGGTGCTCGCGAAGCAGATCGCGACGCTCGAGCAGATCGCGCCCGGCCGCGCCTACCCCGGTTTTGGCGCGGGCTGGTTCCAAGCCGAGTTCGACGGTTACGGCTGCGCGTTCCCAAAACTCGGCGAGCGGCTGCGCGCGCTGGAAGAGTCATTGGCCATAATGACTGGCCTGTGGACGCAGGAGAAGACCACGTTCGCAGGCACGCATTATTCCGTGAAGGACGTGATGTGCGAGCCGAAGCCGGCGAAGAAGCCGCGCGTGCTGGTGGGCGGCGGTGGCGAACGCGTGCTGATGGGCATCGCCGCGAGGTACGCCGACACCTGGAACAACATGGCCGTGTTTCAGGCGCAGCTCGCACAGAAGGTCGAAGCGCTGCGTCGCCGCTGCGATGAACTGCAGCGCGACTTCGCGACGATCAGCGTCTCGCAGCAGTGCAACGTGGTGATCGCGGAGAACGAAACCGCCGCGAAGGAAGCGCTCGCGAAGGCGACGAAGATCTACGGCGGGCACATGGGCGCGGCGCTCGAGAGCCACGGCATCTGGGGCACGCCCGAACGCGTGATTGAGGGCATCGAGCGCCACGTGAAGCTCGGCTGCACGGGCTTCGTGATCGAGTTCTTCGGACGCGACACCAAAGAACCCGCGGCGCTGTTCGCGGAGACCGTGCTGAAGGAGCTGCGGCGATGAACCCGCGCGCGCTCGCCTCGGGTTTGTTGTTATTCACCGGCGCCCTGCACGCGGCGGAGTACGGCCTGCGCAGCC
Organism: Deltaproteobacteria bacterium; assembly: GCA_031401135.1. Lineage (GTDB taxonomy): Bacteria > Myxococcota_A > UBA9160 > UBA9160 > UBA6930 > VGRF01. The sequence goes on from JANNRF010000463.1 coordinate 8,384, forward strand.
ACGCGCTTCCGATGCTCGTGTTCGGCGCAATCTACTTCGCGCTCGGGTTCTGGTTGCGCCGCGCAGGCAAGGCGCCGCTGATCGCGAGCGTCGTGTTGCCCGCACTCGGCGGGTTCGGAGGCGCCCAGGCGCTGCTCGCCGCGAGCCCCGTGGATCCGATCCTCGCAGGCATGGTCGCGATCGACGCGGTGGTGGTCGTTTGCTGCGTCGTGTGCTTGGTGAAGGGCGAAGCTGCCAGCGCGCCCGCCGCTTGAGGTGCACTCGATGGAGAAGGTGAATCTCGCGGCCAGCTTCGCGCGCTTCTCCGAAATTTTCAGCCCGCGCATCGTCGGCGAGCTGAACGGCCAGCACGTAAAGCTCGTGAAGGCGGACGGCGAGTTTCTTTGGCACCACCATGAGGCGGAGGACGAACTGTTCCTCGTCGTGAAGGGCCGGCTCGCCATGCACCTGCGGGATCGCGTGGTCGAACTCGGCGAGGGCGAGCTGTTCATCGTGCCGCGCGGCGTCGAGCACAAGCCGGTCGCGCTCGGCGAGACGCACTTGTTGCTGTTCGAGCCGGCCGGCACGCTGAACACTGGAAACGTGCGCGACGAGCGGACGGTCGATGCTCGCGCGCTCACGGAGGGCTGAACCCATGGACCCGCGCATCTCCATAATCACTCTCGGCGTGGCGGACCTCGCGCGCTCGATTCGCTTCTACCGCGACGGGCTCGGGCTGCCCATGCGCGAGAGCCCGCCCGCGATCGCGTTCTTCGAAACGCGTGGCACTTGGCTGGCGCTCTTCCCGCGCGAGGAACTGGCGAAGGACGCGAGCGTCGCGGCCGAGGGCGCGGGCTTTCGCGGCTTCACGCTCGCGCACAACGTGCGCTCGCCCGAGGAAGCGGATGCGTTGATCGCACAGGCCGTCGCGTCGGGCGCGACGCTCGTGAAGCCGGCGCACAAAACCGATTGGGGCGGCTACTCGGGCTACTTCGCCGATCCGGACGGCTTCCTCTGGGAAGTCGCGCACAACCCGCACTTCTGGATCGAGTGAGCGGCGCTCAGGCCCGCACGGCCTTCGCCATTTGCTCCAGCGCGCGCTCGAGAATTGCGCGCGAGGTCGCGAAGTTGAGGCGCACGAAGCCGGCGCCCGGCTCGCCGAAGTTCGGGCCTTCGCTGAGCGCCACTTTCGCGTGCTTCAGGAAGAACTCGTGGGGTGAAGGCGCGAGCTTCAGCGCGCGGCAGTCGAGCCACGCGAGGTAGGTCGCCTCGGGTGCGAAGTGCACGACGCCGGGCAACTCGCTGCGCACGAACTCGGCGACGTAGTCGCGGTTGGCGCGCAGGTAGGCCGTAACATCCGCGAGCCACGCATCGCCGTGAATCCACGCAGCTTCGGTCGCGAGAATGCCGGGGCCGTTGAGACCACCGCGCAGGTGGCGCGGGAAGGCATTGAAGCGCTTCTTCAACTCGGGCGTGCCGAAGATCGCGACCGCGCAGCGCAGACCGGCGATGTTGAACGCCTTCGAGGCGGCGTAGAGCGTGACGGTGCGCGAGGCGGCGTCTGCCGAGAGCGACGCGAACGGGATGTGCCTATTGGGGGCGAACACCAGGTCCGCGTGGATCTCGTCGCTGATCACGAACAGCTCGAACTCGCGCGCGATCGCGGCGACTCGCTCGAGTTCGTCGCGGCGGAAGGCGCGGCCCGTCGGGTTGTGCGGGTTGCAGAGCAGTAACAAGCGCGCGCGCTTCGCCTGCTCGCGCAGGCTGTCGAGGTCGAGCTCGTAGCCGTTCGCGCCGCGCCGCATTTCATTCGCGAGCAGCGTGCGGCCGTGTTCTGCGATCACGCCCAGGAACGGCGGGTAGATCGGCGTCTGGGTGATTACGCCGTCGCCGGGCTGGGTGAGCTGCAAGAGCGTGACGTGCATCGCCTGCACGACTTCGCTGACGAGCTCGATCTGACCGCGCGGCACCGCGTAGGCGAAGCGCTGCTGCATGCGCTCGGCGGCGAGATCGGGCAGGCGCGTCGCGGGCGCGTACTTCGGGTAGCCGAGATCGCCGACCGTCAGCGCGCGCGCAAGGCGGCGGCGAATTGGCGCGGCGGCCTCGAAATCCATGTCGGCGACCCAGAGCGGCAGCGCCTCAGGGCCGTACTGCTGCCACTTCTCGCCGCTGCGCGCGCGCAGTATGGGCTCGGTGAGCGCGTCGAACGCGGGCGCTGGGTTGCGCAGCGCGAGCTCGATGCGATCGAGCGCGGCAGCGACCTGCGCGGGCGGCGGCAGTGCGTCGCGGCAACCCGCGCGCGCGACGTAGCCTGTTAGGTCGCGGCGCAGCTCCGCGAGCGTCCAGTCGATGGCGTCGTGCTCGGCGCCGAGCGGCGTGATCTCGTCGCGCCCGCCCGAATCGTTGTGCCAATGCGCGCCGTCGACGAAGCAGTCGAAGCGCAACAACTCGTAGCCGTCGGCAGCGCGCTTGATGCGCAGGCTCGGGCCGCCGGAGGCGCCCGGCGTGCGGTGCTCCACCTCGAGCGCGATCGGGCTGAGCAGTTCGCGGGCGGCGGCGTCCATAGGCGCGGCAGCATACCCCCGCGTGCGCCCGTACAACGCGGGCGAAATCGCGCGCGCCATGCCGGCTTCGTCCAGGCCACCGCCGAGGAACGCGGCGATGCGCGCGCAACCCTGGGCGGGCGCGTGCACGAGCTCCGCAACATCGACGCGCAGCACGCGGCACTCGTGCCGCGCGCCGAGCTGCACGAGTGCGTCGCCCAGCTGCACGGCGTAGATCTCGGCGAGGCGCCCGGGTGCGAGTGACGGTGACGCCTCCGCCTGCGCGACTTTCGTCGTGGAACGTCCCCGGTTTTGGCGTTCGAGCATGGCGGCTTGCGAGGCGACTACGTCCGGAAGCGCCCGCTCGGCGATGAGCACGCGGAGCGGCACGTCTTCGGGCAGCGCGGCGAGCAGGGCGTGAATCACCTTGATGGCTCGGCCGCGCGCGCCGCGCACGAGTTCTGCGGCGCGCGGTTCGCGCCCGAGCTTCGCGATGAGTGCGTGCTCGAAGTAACCGCGCGGGTTGCTCGCGTCGGGTGCGCGCGCGCCGTCGGTAACGGCCGCGATGCCGCCCGCGTCGAGCAGCTGCATGAGCAGCGAGGTGCCCGAGCGCGGCACGCCCGAGACGATCGTGACGAAGGGGCGTTCCGTGCGAGCCATCACGCCTAAGGTGCCGCAATCGCAGCGAGTTCGGACTGCCGCGCCCAATGCTCGCCGCTAGTGTGTGCCGACCCTTAGGACTTCTCCGACGCATGGCTTCCCGCGCAACGATCGACCCTGACAAGCTGCCCAAGCACTTCGACTCCGCGGAGGCGGAGCGGCGCTGGGACGCACGCTGGCAGGAACTCGGCGTCTACCACTACGACCCGAGCCGCGCCCGCGAGGAAACCTGGGTGGTCGATACGCCGCCGCCCACCACCTCGGGCACGCTGCACATCGGCCACGTCTTCTCGTACGCGCAGCCGGATTTCGTGACGCGCTACCAGCGCATGCGCGGCAAGAGCATCTACTACCCCATGGGTTGGGACGACAACGGCGTCCCCACCGAACGGCGCACGCAGAACCTGTTCCACGTGCGCTGCGACCCCACGCTGCCGCGCGAACCCGGCCTCGCGCTCGAGCCGGCCAACGCGAAGGCGAAGAGCAGCCCGCCGCGCGTGATCTCGCGGCCAGATTTCATCGCGCTGTGCGCGCGGGTCACCGCGGAAGACGAGAAGGCTTTCCTCGCGCTCTGGCGGCGCGTCGGCCTCTCGGTCGATTGGCGCACCGAGTACGCGACGATCGACGCGAACGCGCGGCGCATGGCGCAGCTCTCGTTCTGGGATCTCTTCCACAAGGGCCACTGTTATCAGAGCGACGCGCCGTTCATGTGGGACGTCGATTTCCAGATGGCGGTCGCCCAGGCCGAGGTCGAGGACCGGCAGCGGCCGAGCGCTTATCACGATCTCGAGTTCGCGGTGGAGAGCGGCGGCGCGTTCACGATCTCGACCACGCGCCCCGAGCTGCTCGGCGCCTGCGTCGGCGTGACGGCGCACCCTAGCGACGCGCGTTATCAGGGCCTGTTCGGGAAGCGCGCGATCACGCCGCTGTTCCGCGCGCCGGTCCCGATTTTTGCGAGCGAGAAGGCCGACCCCGAGAAGGGCACCGGCATCCTGATGGTGTGCACCTTCGGCGATCAAACCGACGTCGAGTGGTGGCGCGATCACAAGCTCGCGCTGCGCCAGCTGATCGGGAAGAACGGGCGCCTCGTGCCGGTGACGTTCGGCAGCGAGACGTTCCCGAGCCAGGACGCCGATGCCGCCAATCGCTGCTACGCGGAGTTATCAGGGCGCAACCTGAAGCAAGCGCGCACGCGCAGTGTGGATCTGCTGCGCGATCCGGCGAACAGCGCGACCGGCACTGGCCCGCCGCTGGTGCGCGAGCCGAAGCCCATCGAGCACGCGGTCAAGTTCTACGAGAAGGGCGACAACCCGCTCGAGTACTTGCCCACCCGCCAGTGGTTCGTGCGGCTGCTCGACAAGAAGGAACAGCTGCTCGCGAAGGGCGCCGAGATCAAGTGGCACCCGGAGCACATGAGCAAGCGTTACGAAGACTGGACGCGGAACCTCGCCTACGACTGGTGCGTTTCGCGGCAGCGCTACTTCGGTGTGCCGATTCCCGTGTGGTACGCGCTCGATGCGGCGGGCAAGCCCAACTACGAGAAGCCGATCGTCGCGGAGCCGAAGACGCTGCCGATCGACCCGATGACCGATGCGCCGCCGGGTTATCAGGAAGCGCAGCGCGGCCAGCCCGGCGGCTTCGCCGGCGAGGCCGACGTCTTCGACACTTGGTTCACCAGTTCGATGACGCCGCAGATCGCGAGCCGCTGGCTGCTCGAGCCCGAGCGCCACGCGCGGCTGTTTCCTGCGGATCTGCGGCCGCAGGCGCACGACATCATCCGCACCTGGGCGTTCTACACGATCGCGAAGGCGCTGCTCCACGAAGACAAAGTGCCGTGGCGGCAGATCGCGATCTCGGGCTGGATCCTCGACCCCGACCGCAAGAAGATGTCGAAGAGCATCGGCAACACCGTCACGCCGACCGAGCCGATCGACAAGCACGGCGCCGATGCGGTGCGTTATTGGGCGGGCAGCGCGCGGCTGGGCGTCGATACTGCGCTCGACGAGAACGTCTTCAAGGTGGGCAAGCGGCTTGTTACGAAGCTCTTCAACGCGAGCAAGTTTGCGCTCGCGCAGAGCGCGGAGGCCGGCCCGATCGCGAGCGAGCTCGATCGCGCGTTCGTGGGCGAGCTGCGCGCGCTCGTGGAGGACGCGACCGCCGCCTACGAGAAGCTCGATTACGCGCGCGCGCTCGAACTCACCGAGTCCTTCTTCTGGAAGCGCTTCACCGACACTTATTTGGAACTCGCCAAGGCGCGCGCGCGCAGCGAGCACGACGCCGCGGGGCGGGCGAGTGCGGTGGCGACACTGCGGCTCGCACTCTCGGTGCTGGTGCGCTTGTTCGCGCCGGTGCTGCCGTTCATCAGCGAGGAGATCTGGAGCTGGGCGTTCGCGCAGGAAACCGGCCACGCCTCGGTGCACAGCGCGCCTTGGCCGAGCGCTGCGGACTTCGCGGGCATCGCGGCGCCGGCGGACGGCGCGAGCTTCGAAGCCTCGGTCGCGTGCTATCTCGCGATTAACAAGGCAAAAGCCGACGCGAACGTCTCCTCAGGCCGCGAGACGTTGCGCCTCGCGCTCGCGGCGGCGCCCGAGACGCGCGCGCGCCTCGCGCCCGTAATCAGCGACGTGCTGGCCGCCGCGCGCTGCGCTGCCCACGAGTTCGCGGACGACGACGCGCTCGCGCCGGGCGCGGTCGCGGTGCGTGATGCGGTGTTCGCCGAACGCGCAGCGGAGGTCTGACGCATGCGCGCAGCCATCGAGCGCCTCGGTGAGAGCACCAACAACCTCGTCCTCGAGCTTGGCCGCATCGCGAGCTTCGGCGGCGCGAGCGTGCGCGGCCTCGTGCGCCCGTCCTTCTGGCTGTTGCCGCGGCTCGTGCGCGAGATCTACGACACCGGCGTGCTCTCGCTCCCGATCATCTGCTTGTCAGGGCTCACCGTCGGCATGGTGCTCGGCCTCCAGTTGTTTTGGCTGCTCGCGACCTTCGGCAGCGAAACCGCGCTCGGCGGCGCGGTCGGCGCCACGCTCGTGCGCGAACTCGGGCCCGTGCTCACCGGCCTGCTCGTCACCGGCCGCGCAGGTTCGGCGATGGCGGCCGAAATCGCCGTAATGAATGCGAGCGAGCAGCTCGACGGCATGCGCACGATGGCGCTGGATCCAGTCCGTTTCGTGGTCGGCCCGAAGGCGCTGGCGATGATCATCTGCATGCCGCTGCTGAACGGCCTGTTCATCTGCTTCGCAATCGGCGGCACCTGGCTGGTCGCGGTTCAGATGCTCGGCCTCGACTCGGGCGTGTTCTTCAGCGACCTCAACCAGCGCGTGAACTGGGAGAAGGATGTCGTCGGCACCAACATCAAGGCGCTCGTGTTCGGCGCACTGGTCGCGCTGATCGCGACGTATCGCGGCTTCACGAGCGGGCGCAGCGCCGAGGACGTGAGCCGCGCGACCACGGCAACGGTTGTTACGGCGTCCGTCTGGATCCTGCTCGCGGATTTCGTCGTCACCTCGCTTTGGAAGTTCTAAGGAGCATCTCCGATGTCGAAAGCAACGCGCGATTTCGTGGTCGGCCTGTTCGTGCTCGTGGGGCTCGGCGCGCTCGCCTATCTGGCGCTGCAAGTCGGCGGCATCGAGGGCCAGGGCGAAGGTGGGCTCGAAGTCTCCGCCGAGTTCGCGGAGATCGGCGGGCTGAAGGTGCGGGCGCCGGTCGTGATTTCTGGCGTGAAGGTTGGCCGCGTGAAGCGCGTCGAGCTCACGCCCGAGTTGCGCGCGCGCGTGGTGCTCGACGTCGACGCGAAGTTCGAGCTGCCCGTGGACACCTCGGCCGCGATTCGCACCGAGGGCCTGCTCGGCCAGCAGTTCGTCGCGCTCGAGCCCGGCGCGGAGGACGCGCTGCTGAAGAACGGCGACACGATCGCCTACGCCGAGAGCGCGCTCAGCATCGAGCGCCTGATCGGCGATTTCGTGCACGGCAGCGATCTCGAAGAAGAAACCAAGGAGTGACGCGCATGCTGCATCTGCCCAGGCCCCAACAACTGCGAGCGCTGCTGCTGGTCGGCGCCGTGCTCGCGCTCGGCGCGTGTTCCACAGCGAACGGCCCGGACCCGTGGCGCGGGACGAACGAGAAAATCTTCCGCATGAACAACTACATCGACAAGGTGCTGCTCGAACCGGCGGCGCGCGGCTACGACGCCGCGACGCCGGGGATGCTTCAGCTGATGGTCGGGAATTTTTTCGACACCCTGAAAGTTCCGCGCACGTTCGTGAACGACGTGTTGCAGGGCAAACCCTTGGCGGCGACTCAGGATCTGGGCCGGCTGGCCGCCAACTTGATCGCGGGACTCGTCGGGCTCGTCGATGTCGCCTCCGAGATGGGAATCCCGAAAAACGAGGAAGACTTCGGGCAGACGCTCGGTCGCTGGCGTGCACCGCCTGGGCCCTTCGTGGTGCTGCCCGTCATCGGTCCGCCCTTCAACGGCCCCAACACGGTCCGCGACATCGCGGCCTGGCCACTCGACGTCGCGACCGACCCGACGATCTGGGTGAGTGCGTTCGGCCTTGGCATCGTCCGTACGGTCGATTCCCGCGCGCGCTACCTCGAAGAGTTGGGGCAACTGCGGGAGGACTCGATCGACTACTACGTGGGTGTGCGGGATCTGTACCTGCAAGGCCGCGCGAGTGACATTCGCGATGGCGCGCCGGCGCCGGGCGCAGACGAAGAAGACCTCTACGAACTCGAAGAAGACGAAGCAGAAGGAGCGGAGACCGATGACGCGCAGCCGTAACAATGTTCGCTTGGCCTCGCTGATCGCGGCACTCGCCGCGCTGCTGCTCGCGAGCGCCGCGCTCGCCGCACCCAAGGACGACGCCCAGGCGGCGATGAAGGGCACGATCGACCAAGTGCTGGCGGTGCTGCGAGTGCCGGGCTCGGACGAGGCGGCGCGCCGCAAGCAGATCGAGGAGATCGCGAAGCAGCGCTTCGACTTCACCACCATGTCGAAGCTCGTGCTGAAGCGCGACTGGAAGCGCTTCACGCTGCCGGAGCAGAAGGAGTTCGTGAGCGAGTTCACCGATTATTTGTCGGCGAGCTACGGCACGCGCATCGCGCGCTACGCCAACGAGCAAGTCGTTACGGTCGGCTCGCGCCTCGAAACGAACAACGACGTCAGCGTGCAGACCCAGATCAAAGGCGGCAGCTTCGACGGCGCAACGATCGACTACCGCATGCGCCTGCTCGCCGGGCAGTGGCGCGTGATCGACGTCGTGATCGAAGGCATCAGCCTGGTCTCGAACTTCCGCTCGCAGTTCGCCGACGTGATCGCGTAAGGCGGCCCGCAAGAACTCCTGAAGCGCATCCGCGCGAAGAATGCTGCGGGCGTCGTCGACGCACCTCCCACCGAGGTTCGCGCCCGCTAGCACTTCGATCGGGATTCGCGCGAATCTTCCCGGTTTACTCCGCGGTGCGTCGAAGACTCCGCCCCGCTGCGCGCTTCGCTTGCTTCCTCAGCGCCCTAATCGGGAGGCGCCGCGGCATCGAGGTCGTTCCCGCGCTCAGCTAGATGCGTGACGCGCCGCAGACAATGCCAGAACGACCTGGTTGACGAAGCGCCTCAGTGCGGGTCTGCATAGGCAGCAAGCGAAGCGCGCAGCGAGCGACAGCGAGCGGAGTAAACCGGGAAGATTTCGGATTGCGCGGCTTTGCGCGCGATCCGAAAAGAGAGGACGGGTAACGCCGGGGCTAGAGGCACGCACGGCGTCGACGAACCGCCCCAGCCAGGTGCCCGAACAACGGCAGCGTCCTCTCCCAGCTCATGCACGCGTCCGTGATGCTTTTGCCGAAGGGCATGCCCGGCGCGTAGTCCTGGCGGCCGTCTTCGAGGAAGCTCTCGAGCATTAGGCCCACGATCGCGCGCTGGCCGTCCGCGACTTGCGCCGCCACTGCGCGCGCTGTCGCGGGCTGCTGGGTGTGGTCCTTGTTCGAGTTCGCGTGCGAGCAGTCGATCAGCACGCGGCGTGGCTGCTTCGCCTTCTCGAGCGCAGCGCAGAGCGCGGCCACGCTGGCCGCGTCGTAGTTCGCCGCGCTCACGCCTCCGCGCAGGATCACGTGCGTGTCCGGGTTGCCCTTGGTCGCGACGATCGCCGCGACGCCTTGTTTTGTTACGGACAGAAAGTGGTGCGGATTCGCGGCGGAGCGCACCGCGTCGATCGCGATCTGCACGTTGCCATCGGTGCCGTTCTTGAAGCCGATCGGCATCGACATGCCCGAGGCCAACTCGCGGTGCACCTGGCTCTCCGTGGTGCGCGCGCCGATCGCGCCCCACGAAACGAGGTCCGCGATGAACTGCGGAATGATCGAATCGAGGAACTCGCAGCCCGCAGGCAGGCCAGCGTCGGCGATGTCGATCAGCAACTTGCGGCCGGTGCGCAGGCCCTTGTTGATGTGGAAGCTCTGGTCGAGATCCGGGTCGTTGATCAGCCCCTTCCAGCCCACCGTGGTGCGCGGCTTTTCGAAGTACACGCGCATCACGACGAACAGATCCTGTGCGAATTCGTCGGCCACTTTGCGCAGCCGGCTCGCGTACTCGAGCGCTGCGAGCGGATCGTGGATCGAGCACGGGCCCGCCACGACCATCAGCCGATCGTCCTCACCGCGCAGCACGCGCGAAACCGTCTCGCGCCCGTGGGCGACCACCGCTGAACCGCCGTCGCCGAGCGGCAGCTCCTCCATAAGAATGGCTGGCGGAAGCAGCGGCCGCAGGTTCTGGATCCGGAGATCGTCGGTTTCGAAGTGCATAGGCGGAGGAATCTACGGAAAGCCCCTAGCGCCCGCCGGGCCAGATGCGCTGCCACCAGGGTTCGTCGGGAGCGACGGTCGGTGACGTGGCGTCCCCGTTCGGCGTGAGCCCTTGCTGCGCCCGGATTTCGCCGCGATCCCAGCCGGTGAGCCGCGCGAGCGTGCTCCCCTCCTCGTCTTGGCGCGTGCGCAGAACGCTCCGGTAGCGGGTGGCCTCGGAGCATTCGGCGCTGCCGAGCCACGGGTGTCGCATTACGTAGCGGCCCTGGAAACTGGCTGTGTCCCCGGTGACTTGAAGCATTAGGTCCTCGGGGAACGAGGCTGCGTCGTAGCGGACGTGGAGCCTGGTCACGAAGGTGTCGCTCGTGTCAGGTTGCGCCGTGCGGGGTTGCCATGGCCAGCGCCATTCGTTCGGGCCCGCGAGCCAGAAAGCGCCGAGCTCGCGCAGCTCGGCTGCGTCGAGTGGCTCCGCCGCGCACGGATCGCACCAGCCCATGCTCCAGGCGTGCTCGAGAAAAACCACGGCGCCCGCCTGCTCCGCTTGGCGCACGAACATGTCACGGTAGAAATCCGCGAAGCGCGCTTGCACGAACGGCGGCAGCTCGACGTCGGTCGGAATGCGCGCGCTGCGGTAGTTGGTGGCCTCGACGCGGCCCCGCCGAGTGAGCGCGAATACGAACAGCTCCTGATGCCCCTTCGCGTTCAGCGTGCCGAGACGAATCGGCAGCATGAACTTGGGCGTCTCGAACGCCATCTGCAGCGGGCGCAGCTGCGAAACGCCGAGGCGCGCTTGCTCGCCGAGGTTCACTTTCGCGACGAAGAAGCGCATGCCCTGCTTCAGGTACGAGCCGATGATGGATTCCGCGCCGTCGGGGATGCGGTAACCGTTCTCGCGCAGCCAGGTTGCGAGCCCGCCGCTCTCCTCGGCCGACAAGATCAGGATGTCGTACTCGCCGACCGTGTACTCCGCCTCGATCTTCACGCCGAGTTGTTGGGCGCGCGCGCGTGGTGCAAGGCTCGCGGAGCTGTCGCGCTTGCTCGCCGTGACCACGATCTCCTCGATCATGGGCCCAGCGCACGGATCCTCGTCGTAGTACTCCACCAACCGCGGCGCGGTGAAATCGTCGAGGTGCTTCACGATCGCCGGGTTCGCAACGTGGATCTGCTCACGCTTCAGTACCACCGGCACCGGCACCACCAGCGCGAACTCGCGGGGCTCGCCCTCGTAATCGCTCGCCATCGTGAGCACGGTGCGATCGCCGTCGCGCACCAGCACGACTTTCGAGGCCTTGTTCCACAGCATTGCGTCGGCCTTCGCGACGTAGAAGCCGCAGAACGCGCCGCTAGCTGTGGGCCACAGCAGCGTCAGCGTGAGCAGAGCCGCGAGCCGGTGAATCTTCGACATGACGTTCCCCCGTTCGAGTGTGTGGCTTCTCGTTCCAAGCGAAGCGCGCGCCGGGCAGCGCGCGATCGAGCAGCGGCGTGAGCGGCGAGACGGCGGCGAGCGCGAACACGAGCGCGTTCGGCTCGAAGAAGCGGAAGCGGAGCACGTAGGCGACGCCCGCGACAGCGAGCGCGAACGCGACGCGGCCAGCGCGCGCGTCCGGCAGCGAGCGCGGGTCGGAGATCATGAAACCCGCGAACAGCAAGAGCGCGCCGCTCTCGAGCTGGTGCAGCGGGATCGCCAGCGGATCGCCGAGCCAGAGCGCGCGGCCGAATAACAACGCGCACCATGCGCCGAGGAACGCGAGCGTCACGTCGCCGCGCGCGCGCGGCAGCACCCAACAAGCGCCCGCGACGAGCGCCGCCGCGAGCAGCGGGCCGCTGCCCCACTGGCCGGACGAGATCCACACGCGATCGGTCGCGATCAGCAGCGCGGCCAGTGCGAAGTTGGTCGGGTTCATGAAGTGCTTGCCGCGGACACGCAGCACGAACTTGCTGCCGATCGCGAGCGCCGCCGCCAGCGCGTGCCAGCCGAGCGCGTCGCTGCGCAGCAATAACACGAGCGAGAGGCCCGAGATCAGCGCGCTGCGCGGGTCGAAGCGCTCGCCCGCGAGGCGCGACAAGGCGAACTGCGTGGCGAGCGCGGACGCGAGCGTCACGGCCGCCGCCGCGCCCGTCACCTCGAAATCGAGCGCGATGAGCCCCACTCCGGCGAGGGCCGCGAGGACGCCGATCTGCGCGTGGCGAGCGTCGTTCATGGCGATCGAGTCTATGCGTGGCCGCCGGGCCGCAAGTAAAGGAAAGGTAAAGACGGTGCGGGCTCGCGCCGGGCTTTGGCCCTAAGCCCCTGCGGCTCGCCGTCCGATGAAGTGCGCCATGGCCGCCAACCCGCCGCTCCCGTTGCTGGGCCGTATTGCGGTTCACTTGAAGCTCATCAGCGAGGACCAGCTCGCCAGCGCGACGCGGCGCCAGGCCGAGCTGAATGGAACCCAGCAGATCGGCCCGATCCTGGTTGAGATGGGCTTGCTTACGCAGGCCCAGCTTGGCCAAGTGCTGCGAGCGCGCGATCAGTTGGTCGCGAAGCAGAAGGCGATGCAGGCGGTGGCGAGCGCGGACCCTGTTCCGGAAGTGGCGGCGCCCGCAGCGCCTCGAGCGGCGATGCTCGTGAAAGCCGCGCCCGCTGCGATGCCGCCGCTAACGAGTGCGCCGGAGCCGACGCGACCCGCGCCGCAGGTGCAGCCAGCGGCTTCAGTGACAGCGAGCCCGAGCGAGCTGCACGAGTTATTGCGGCTCGGCGTCGCGCGCGGCGCGAGCGATGTGCACATTCACGCGGGCACGCCGCTGCGCTTGCGCCTGCACGGCCAATTCACGCTCGTCAACGACCAGGTGATCGACGCGGAGCGCTCCGAGCTGCTGGTTTACTCGGCGCTCACGCCCGAGCAGGCGACGCTCCTACGCGAGCGCGGCGAACTCGACTTCGCCTACGAAGCGCCGGGGCTCGGGCGCTTCCGCGTCAACCTCTACCGCCAGCAGCGCGGCTACGACGGTGTGTTTCGCGCGATTCAGGCGGAGGTGCCCACGCTCGATCAGCTCGGCATGCCGCAGTCGCTGGCGCGCTTTACGAACTTTCATCAGGGCCTCGTGCTGGTGACCGGCCCTGCGAACTGCGGCAAATCCTCGACGCTCGCCGCGCTCGTGAACCTGATCAACGAAGAGCGCCGCGAGCACATCCTCACGGTCGAGGATCCGGTCGAGTTCGTGCACCCGGCCAAGCGCTGCGCGGTGAACCAGCGCAACGTCGGCGCGCACACCGAATCGTTCGCGCGCGCGCTGCGAGCGGCGCTGCGCGAAGACCCGGACGTGATCGTGATCGGCGAACTGCGCGATCTCGAGACGATCTCGCTCGCGCTCACCGCCGCCGAAACCGGTCACTTGGTGCTCGGTTCGCTGCACACCAACAGTGCGATCCGCACCGTCAACCGGCTGATCGGCGTGTTCCCGGCGGAGCAACAAGATCAGATCCGCAACATGGTTTCCGAGTCGCTGCGCGCCGTGATTTCGCAGCGGCTGATCCCAATCAAGGACGGCAGCGGCCGCCTGCCGGCGATCGAGGTGCTCGTCAATAACAAGGCGGTCGGCAACCTGATCCGCGAGAACAAGACCTTCCAGCTGTTCTCGATGATGCAGATGGGCGCCGCGCAAGGCATGTGCCTGCTCGACGACTCGATCAGCAAGCTGCTCGCGACCGGCGCAATTTCGCGCGAGGAAGCGCTCCGCAACGCCGACGACCCGAAGCGGATCAAGGGCTGACAGCATGGCCAATCTCGACCGACTGCTCCGTTACCTGAAGGAACACAAGGGTTCGGATCTCCACCTCGCCGCAGGCCGCCCGCCGCGCGTGCGCGTGCACGGGGAGCTCACCCAAGTGGAGGGAGGGCCGGTGCTCGACGACGCCGCCCTGCGAAAGTTGCTGAAGGAGGTGACGGCCGACTATCGCTGGGAGGATTTCGAGAAGACCCACGACGCGGATTTCGCGTACGGCCTCGAAGGCGTGGGGCGCTTCCGCGCGAACTATTTCGTGCAGCAAAGCGGCGCGGGCGCAGTCTTCCGCATCATCCCTGAGAACATTCTCTCGGCCGAAGATCTGAAGCTGCCGCCCGCGATCCAGAAGCTCGCCGATCTACGGCAGGGGCTGGTCGTGGTCACGGGCCCCACCGGTTCGGGCAAGTCGACGACGCTCGCCGCGATCATCGACAAGATCAACCGGGAGAACTCGCGGCACATCGTCACGATCGAGGACCCCGTCGAGTTCGTGCACCAGAACCAGAAGTCGGTGCTCTCGCATCGCGAGGTCGGGTATCACACGAAGGGCTTTGCGCCAGCGCTGCGCGCTGCGGTGCGGCAGGACGCCGACGTCGTGATGGTGGGCGAAATGCGCGACCGCGAGACGATCGCGCTCGCGATCACCGCCGCCGAGATGGGCATGCTGGTGTTCGGCACGCTGCACACCAACAGCGCGGCCAAGACGATCGATCGCATCATCGACGCGTTCCCCGCGAGCGAGCAGCCGCAGGTGCGCCTCAGCCTCTCCGAATCGATCGCCGCGGTCGTTGCGCAGTTGTTATTGCCGACCGCGGACGGCAAGGGCCGCATCGCGGTGCACGAGATCCTGCTGCGCACGCAGGGCCTCCCGAACCTGATCCGC
>JANNRF010000464.1:0-2306 GCA_031401135.1 Deltaproteobacteria bacterium
TGCCTCTCTGGGGTGCCCGCCCTCGGTCGCTCGTGTGCGTTCCCGCTCACTCGCGATCGCTCTTGATCGCTTCTACGTCGTCCAAGTCCGCTGTTGGGCGGCGCGATGGGGCTATGCTGCGCGTTTTTCCCACTCTAGGAGGCTTCATGGCGATCAAGGTCGGTGACAAGATTCCCTCGGCGAAGGTGAAGGTCGTGACGGCGGACGGCGCGAAGGACGCGGATATCGCGGAGCTGCTGGCCGGCAAGAAAGCTGTGGTGTTCGCAGTGCCCGGCGCGTTCACGCCGCTCTGCTCGGCGCAGCATCTGCCCGGCTACGTGAACAACGCCGCCGCGTTCAAGGCCAAGGGCGCGCAGGTCTTCTGCGTTTCCGTGAATGACGGCTGGGTGATGACGGCGTGGGGCAAGGACAAGAACGTCGGCGACAGCGTGACGCTGCTCGCGGACGGGAGCGCCAACTTCACCAAGGCGGTCGGCCTCGAGATGGACGGTACGGGCTTCGGCATGGGCATCCGCTCGCAGCGCTATGCGCTGGTCGTCGACAACGGCGTCGTAACGCACGTCGCCGTCGAGGCGCCGATGAAGTTCGAGGTCTCCAAGGCCGAGGAAGTGCTGAAGGCGCTCTAGGTCGAGCTGCAGCGGTGAACGAACGCGTCAGCGAGATCGCGACGGCCGCAGCGCCGAGCGCGCATGAGTCGCGCTGGCACTACTCACCGCACGCAACGCTTCGCGAAGCCCGCGCGCAGTACTTCCTGCGCGCGGGCTTCGACGAGCGCAGTTATGCCGCGCGCTGGGTAGTGCTTCGCATCGCTGGCCTGCCGCTGCTCGCGTTCCCTAACACGGCACAGCGCGTGCGCTCGGTGCGCCTTCACGATCTGCACCACGTGCTCACCGGCTATCCGACGACGTGGGCGGGCGAAGGTGAGATCGGTGCGTGGGAACTCGCCTCGGGCTGCGCCAGCCACTGGGCAGCTTGGTTCTTGAACCTCTGGGCGGCGGGGATCGTCCTCTGCATCTCTTCGCGCCGCGTGCTCGCCGCCTTTCGCCGCGGCCGCCGCGAGCACAGCTTGTACGACAAGGAGTTCCGCGATGCGCTGCTCGACGAGACGGTTGCTGGCGCACGCGCCCGGCTCGGCATTGGCGCCGCCTAACAGCCGCGCGCTGGCGCTCGCCGCGTTCAGCGCACTCGTCGCGGCGTTCTCGTTCGCCTGCGGCGGCGGACAACCCGCCATTACCGAGTGCACGCCGAACGGCGCGCTCACGCCGCTGTGCCGCTTCCAGAACCCCGAGGATCTGGCCGTAATTGGTGACTGGTTGCTCGTCAGCCAGTTCCCCGCTGGCGAAAAACCCGGCAGCCTCGTCGCGTTTCGCCCGAGCGACGGCGCGCTGCGCACGCTCTACCCGCTCGATGGCGCTGCTGCGTCCGAGGGTGACTGCGCCGGCGGCGCGCCGCCGCCCGCCGCAGATTTCGCGCCCCACGGCATCGATCTCGCGGGCACGACGCTGCTGGTCGTGAACCACGGCGGCCGCGAGGCGATCGAGGAGTTCACGCTCGGCGCGGACGAAGCTGGCCCGACGCTCGCATGGCAGCGCTGCACCGCGCTGCCCGAAGGCGCGAATGCCAACGATGTCGCGGCGCTGAACGCTGGCGGCTTCGTCGCGACCAACATGATCGCGAGCCCGCAATGGCTGGGGATGTTGAAGCTCGCGCTCGGCGCGAACTCTGGGGAGCTGCTGCGCTTCGCGGCGGGCGCGTCGGCCTGGGAGGCCGTGCCTAACACGTCGGGCCGTGGCCCGAACGGCGTCGAAGAAGCGCCCGACGGCGCGTACTTCATCGCCGAGTGGGCGGCGCAGCGGCTCGTGCGCATCGCACCCGACGGCAGCGCGCGCGCCGAGATTCCACTGGATTTCTCCCCTGATAACTTGAGTTGGGCCGCGGACGGCCGCCTGCTCGCTACCGGGCAGCGCGCCACGCCGCTCGAGGTGCCGCGCTGCGTCTCGGTCGAGCACGGCGCGTGCTCGCTCGCCTCGGTCGTTGTCGCGGTCGATCCGCACACGCTCGCAGTGACGAAGCTCGTGGACGACGACCCCGCCGCGACGCTCGGCGCCGCCTCGATCGCCGTCGAGTGGGGCGGCTCGCTCTGGATCGGCACGTTCGCGGGCGATCGGCTCGTGAAGCGCGAAGGCACCCATTAGGCCCCAAGGAGAACCGATGATCGACCTTCAACGCGAGCAGTACGTCAGCCTCGCGACACTGCGCAAGAATGGGAAAGAGGTGCTGACGCCGATCTGGTTCGCGGTGGATCC
>JANNRF010000465.1:0-13608 GCA_031401135.1 Deltaproteobacteria bacterium
CCGCGCCCTCCCCAGTAACTACTCGCGCGGTCAGCTGGGCAAAAGCAGCCGCGGCGGGGCCGGGGGCGGCGGGCGAATCAAGCGGAGCTCGGCCCCGATCTCCGTGCAGCGCAACGCCTCGCCGCGACGCGCGCACCGCGATGCTCGCAACGCCGCATAGAGGGGCCGCCAGCGAGCCATCGCCCGCAGCCGCCCCCGGCCCCGCCGCGGCTGCGGATCCCGCACCAACACTCTTCGAGCGCACTGCGCGTGGTAGCGTGCCAAGCGAACGCGAAGGAGAGACGAGATGGCAGAAATCCACGGCGGCGTGATCGCCGCTCGGCAGCTGAAGCGCGCCGGCATCGACACCATGTTCGGCGTCGTCGCCGGCCCAATGATCGAACTCTTCGCCGGCGCCCAACAAGAAGGCCTCAAAGTCATCGGCTGTCGCCACGAGATCAACGGCGGCTTCATGGCCTCGAGCTGGGGCTGGCAGAAGAAGGAGCCCGGCGTGCTGGTTGTCGGGTCGGGCCCGGCGATGACGAACGCGATCACGCCGCTCTACGTCGCGACCGAGAGCGCAATGCCGCTCGTGGTGTTAGGCGGCTCTGCCTTCGGCGGCTCGCTCGGCCTCGGCTCGTTCCAAGAACTGAACCAGGTCGCGGCGGCGAAGCCCGTTTGCAAGTGGACCGGTCAGGTGGACGCGACCGAGCGCATCGCCGAGTGGGTCCATCTCGCACTCGCGAAGGCGCTCGATGGGCGGCCCGGCGGCGTGTACCTCGATTTCCCCGGGCACCTCGTCGGTCGCAAGGTCGCCGAAGAAGCCGTGCGCTTCTTCTCGGCGCCCGAGATCACGCGCATGCACCCCGACCCGGGCGCGATCGTGCGCGCGGCGGATCTGCTGGAGAGCGCCGAGCGCCCGCTCGTGCTCGTCGGCAAGGGCGCGGCCTGGGCCGATGCGCGCGCGGCGCTCACCAAGCTCGTGGACCTCGGCATTCCGTACATCACCTCGCCGATGGCGCGCGGCACGCTGCCCGACGATCACCCGAACTTCGCGAACGCGGCGCGCTCGCACGCGATGAAGAACGCCGACGTGGTCCTAATGATCGGCGGGCGCTTCAACTGGATCTTCGGCCTCGGCCGCCGCTTCGCGAAGGGCGCGAAGATCGTGCAGATCGACCTCGCGCCTGAGGAGATGACCTCGGGCGCGGACGTGACGCTCGGCATCGTCGCCGACGCCGCCGTCGCGACCGAGCAGCTCGCCTCCGCCGTCTCGAAGCGCAAGCTGCGCAGCACCGGCGGCGCGTGGCTCTCTTCGCTGCGCGAGGAGCGCGCGCGCAACGAAGCCGGCGCGGCCAAGGCGATCGGCGACGATTCGATTCCGATCAACCCGTACCGGCTCGTGCAAGAAGTCGCCGCCGCTCTGCCCCGCGACGCGATTGTTACTGAGGAAGGCGAGACGATCATGGGCATCTGCCGCGCGATGCTGCCCAGCTACGAGAACCGCGGGCGCCTCAACGCCGGCACCACGGGCTGCATGGGCGTGGGCGCGCCCTACGCGATCGGCGCCAAGCTCGCGTGCCCCGACAAGCCGAGCGTCGCGGTGCTGGGTGATTATGCGTTCGGCGCCGCCGCGATGTCGGTGGAGACCGCGATGCGCGTGGGCGCTGCGCCGGTGCTCGTGGTCGCGAACAACGAGGGCATCGCGGGCCACATGCTGCAGGACGCGTTCATGCCGCCGGGCTCGCCGCGCATCGCGTCGCTCTTGCCCGCGCGTTACGACCTGATGGCCGAGATGGTGGGCGGGCACGCCGAGCACGTCGAGCGCCCCGAGCAGATCCGCCCCGCGCTCGATCGCGCGCTCGCTTCCGGCAAGCTCGCCGTCGTGCACGTGCGCATCGACCCGAAGGCCGCGCGTCTCGGCGGCACGAACTACCTCCAGTAATCACTCGCCCTCGAGGCACAGGAGAGACCCCATGCCGATGCCGCTCGAAGGGATCCGCGTACTCGACTGGACGATCTGGCAGCAAGGCCCGATCGCGACCTCGATGCTCGCCGACATGGGCGCCGACGTGATCAAGATCGAGCAGACCGGCGTGGGCGACCCCGGCCGGTACTTGTTCGCGGCCGGCGGCGCGAGCGGCACGGGCCGGCCCAACTGGTACTTCGAATCGCACAACCGCAACAAGCGCGGCATCACGCTCGACTTCGCCCAACAAGCGGGCCGCGAGGTGCTCTACGACCTGGTGAAGCACGCCGACGTGTTCGTGCAGAACTTCCGCCACGGCGTCGCGGGCCGGCTCGGCATCGACTACGCCGCGCTCTCGCAGCGCAACCCGAAACTGATCTACGCCAGCGCCACCGGCTACGGGCGCCACGGCGACGAGGCGGCCGAACCCTCGTTCGACCACTTAGGGCTCGCGCGCTCGGGCATCATGAACGCGGCCGGCGAGCCCGACATGCCGCCGCTCGGGATCGCAGGCGGCATCGCCGACCAGATGGGCGGCGTGATGCTGGCCTGGGGAATCATGAACGCCCTAATGGCCCGCGAGCGCTTCGGCATCGGCCAGGAAGTGAACGGCTCGCATCTCGGCTCGATGCTGTTCCTGCAGGGCCTCTCGGTCTCGATGAAGCTGATGGCTGGCGTCGCGTTCCCGCGAAGTTTCCGCGCGCGCGCCGGCAACCCGCTCTGGAACCACTACAAGTGCGCCGACGGCAAGTGGCTCGCCTTCGCGATGCTGCAGAGCGATCGCTACTGGCCCGATTTCGCGCGCGTGATCGGCCACCCCGAACTCGCGGCCGACGAGCGCTTCAAAGATCTCACGGTGCGCGCGGGGAACAGCGCCGAGTGCGTGGCGATCATCGACGCGGCGATGGCGACGAAGTCGCGCGAGGAATGGCTGCGCGTGCTGCGCGAAGACACGGGCGACTACATCTACACGATCGTGAACACCGTCGACGATCTCCCGAGTGACCCGCAGGTGCTCGCGAACAATTATGTGGTCGACATCGAGCATCCGCAGTACGGCGCGACCAAAGCCGTGGGCATTCCGGTCGAACTCTCCAAAACGCCCGGCAGCGTGCGCACGGTCGCGCCCGAACTCGGGCAGAACACCGAGGAAATCCTGATGGATCTGCTCGGCTACGACTGGGACAAGATCAGCGCGCTGCGCGACGCGAAGGTGATCGGGTGATTCGCGCGGCGGGCGCGACGCGAGTCGTGCTCGCGCTCGCGCTGCTGCTGCTCGCTTCGCCCCTCGGCGCGGGCACTAACAAGCCGCCGCTGCACGGGCAGCACTGGGTAGCGGTAACCGGCAAGCCGCTCGCGGCGATGGCGGGCGCCCGCACGTTCGAGCGCGGCGGGAACGCGGTGGATGCCGCCTGCGCGATGCTCGCCGCGACGGCCACGCTCTGGGACGTGCTCTCCTGGGGCGGCGAGACGCAGGCGCTGATCTTCGACCCGCGCGATCGCAAAGTGAAGGGCATCAACGCGCATGGCGTAGCGCCAAGCGCCGCGACGCCAGAGCACTTTCTCGCGCAGGGGCTGCGCTTCCCGCCCGAGACTGGCCCCGAGGCCGCCGTAACACCTGGCACGCCGGGCGGCCTGCTCGTGATGCTCTCAGAGTTCGGGCGGCTCTCGCTTGCGGAAGTGCTGGCGCCCGCGCTCGAACTCGCGCGCGGCTACCCGATCGAGGCGCAAGCCGCCGACAGCATCGAGCGCAATCGCGCGCTGCTCGCGCAGTGGCCGGACTCGCGGCGCGTGCTGTTGCCGCACTTCGCCGCGAACGACCCCAGCAAGCGCGCTGCACCCGAAGCGGGCGAGATCTTCCGGCAACCCGAACTCGCGGCGACCCTCGAAAAGCTGATCGCCGCCGAGCGGGAAGCGCTCGCTAGGGGCAAGCCGCGGCGCGAAGCGATCCTCGCCGCCTACGAGCGCTTCTATCGCGGCGACATCGCGCGCGAACTCGTAACGGCGGTCCGTGCGCAGGGCGGCCTAATCACGCTCGCGGATCTCGACCGCTGGCGCGTGCGCATCGAGGAGCCGGTGAAGACGAGCTACCGCGGCGTCGAGGTCTACAAGCTCACGAGTTGGACGCAGGGCCCCGCAATGCTCCAAGCGCTGAACGTGCTCGAGAACACGGACCTGCGCGCGCTCGGCCACGGGACGCCGCAGTACCTGCACGCGCTTTATCAGGCGATGAACCTCGCCTTCGCCGATCGCGACTTCTATTACGGAGACCCGTACTTCCCACCCACCGAGCCGCTCTCAGGGCTGCTCTCGAAGGCCTACGCGAAGCAGCGTTTCGGGACGATCGACTGGCAACGCAATGATCCCGCCGTGAAGCCCGGCGACCCCTTCCCGTTTCAAGGCGCGCAGAGTCCATTCGCGGAGTTGTTGAAGACGTGGCCTCCGGCCGCAGGCGACCCGCCTGCCGGCGGCGAGCGAGGCAACCCCGCCGATCGCGTCGATCGACAAAGCGCTCGCGCGCTGCGCGACGCCGCCTTCCGCGCCGGCACGACCTCGATTCAAGCCGCCGACGCCGAGGGCTGGGTCGTCTCCGTAACACCCAGCGGTGGCTGGATCCCCGCCGTGATCGCCGGCAACACAGGAGTCGGCCTTTCGCAGCGCATGCAGGCCTTCGTGCTCGACGCGCGCATGAATCCCTTCAACGTGGTCGCACCCGGCAAGATTCCGCGCGCGACGCTCACGCCGACCCTCGCGTTGAAAGACGGCACGCCGTTTCTCGCCTTCTCGGTGCAGGGCGGCGACACGCAGGATCAGAACCTCCTCCAGTTCTTCCTGAACGTCGTCGAGTTCGGCATGACCGTGCAGGAAGCGGCCGAGGCGCCGAACCTCGTCTCGTACCAGATGCTGAGCTCGTTCGGCGAGCACGTCTCCGAGCCAGGGCGCATCACGCTGCGCAGCGACACGCCGCGCGAGACGATCACAGCGCTCGAGCTGATGGGTTATCAGGTGGACACCGAGGCGAAAACCTCGGGCCCCATCACCGCGATCTTCGTGGACCGTGCCCACGGCACGCTCTGGGGCGCGGCCAGCGATTTCGGCGAGGACACCGGTATCGCGTGGTGAGCGAGTTCGCGGGGGCCTCAGTGAGCCGTCCGAAGGCTCCCGGCTCGCGCGGCTTCGACCAAGCTGTCGATCGTCGTCACCAGCGCCTCGGGCGCGAAGGGCTTCTCGAGGAACATCACGCCCTCGGGAATTTTGCGGCGCTGCGTCGCGAGGTGGTCGAGATGCCCTGAGAACAGCACGGCGGGCAGCAGCGGCGTCCGGCGCCGCAAGCGACTCAACAACTCGATGCCGTCCATGCCGCGCAGTACGACGTCGGAGGCGATCACGTCGACGCCGTTCGCGCGTGCGAGCGCCTCCTCGGCGCTCTCGCACGAAACCACGGCGAAGCCGCGCGCGCCGAGCCAGCGCGTGAGCCCATCGCGCAGCACCGCCTGATCCTCGACCAGCAACACGCGCGCGCGGTGCGGCTCGGTTTTGGCGATCTCCGGCGCGGCAGCAGCGGCTCCCGCCACGTTGGCAACGTGCTCGGGCCAGTACAGATCGAAGCGCGTGCCCTTCCCCGGTTCGCTCGTGACACGGATGTGCCCACCCGTCTCCTTCACGATTCCGTAGACGATCGAGAGCCCGAGACCGGTATTGCCGCGATCGCCCTTGGTCGTGAAGAAGGGTTCGAAGATGCGATCGCGCAGCTCGGGCGCGATGCCCGTGCCGGAGTCGCTCACCGTCAGCACCACGAGCGTTTCGCAGGGGATGTCGATCGGGAGCTCCACGCCCGCGCGCGGCTTGCGAGAGACTTCGATGCCCAGCGCGCCGCCGTGCGGCATCGCGTCGCGCGCGTTCAGCGCGAGGTTCAGCAGGATCTGGCTGAGCTGCTTCGCGCCGATCGGCGCCCGGCCGCTGACATCGGGAACTACCCAGGCGACGGGAATCTTCTCACTCATTAGGTGCCGGAGCGTCACGACGTTCTGCCGCACGACGGCGGAGAGATCTGCCGGCTCGTCGTTGGTGCGGGACGGCCGTGAAAATGCCAGCAGACGTGCAGTCAGGTCAGCCGCGGCGCTGGTCGTGACATGAATTTGGTCGATGTCTCCGCGTTGGGGCGCTCCGGCCGGCAGTGAATTTTCGAGCAGCTCGGCGTGGATGCGGATCGCCATGAGTTGGTTGTTGAACTCGTGCGAGAATGCACCTGCGAGTCGGCCCAGTGCGTCCATGCGCTGAGCAATGAGCAATTCATCCTGCAGGCGCTCGCGCTCAGAGCGTTCGTGCGCGAGTTCGGTTTGTGCAACCTGCAGGTCCGACGCCACCCTCGCACGCGCTCGCTCTTCCTGTCGGAAATGCCGGATCCCCAGCGCGAGCATCCAAACGACTCCCAACGCGAAAAACGGAGAGTTCGCCACTCCGTACACGAGCTGAATCACAGCGAGTCCCAACACCAGCGTCGCATAAGCGACCTGAACCGGCGCATTCGGGAGAACGAGCACGGCCGCGAACACCGCGAGCACACCCGCCACCGCGTAAAACGGCTCCTTCGGATTGAGAGCAAATAACATGTTGAGATGCGCCGTCACCGCGAAAGTCGGCAGGTGGAACCAGACACTCGGGACCGGCGGGCGCGACGCCCACGCCCATCCTCCGACGACCACATAGGCGACGCCGACGCTCAGCCAGAGCACAAGCGGGTCCTGCGACGGGGTTGGCGCGAGTAGCGCCCAAAACGGGTAGGCGCCTCCTAGAAAGACGTACGCCTTCGCGAGCGTCTGCGGGTCGTGGAGAAAATCTTCGTCGAGCCACTTGCGCGTAGGCGAACCCCTTAGGCTCCACCCTATCACCACGCGAGGCTCAGGCGCGAGAGAGTCGTTGCGCGACCACCGACGGCGCGGCGAGAGAACTCTCCTCCAGCCATGCCATCTCGCTCGGGAGTTCGATGCCACTGCGCAAGTCGTCGAGAACTCGGCTCCGCGTGATCCCCAACTCGACCAGCGGCGGCAGATCCCTGAGCACAGCCGCCGCGACGATCGGGAGCAGCAACCTCACGGCAACCAGCGCGCCTGGTCCCAGCTGTGCCCGCAAGAACCCGACATGGCCGATCTCATCGGCCCAAACCTCCCGGACTATTTGCCGCAAGCGCGCGTGCGCCTCGGGGTGCGCAGCGAACAGATCCAACCTCGCGTAGAGGATCCTGAACACCGCGGTCGCCACCACCTCACCAGCCATCACGGGAACCCAACGCATCCACCCCGGCAACGCACCGATCAGCGAGATCAAGCCGCGAATGGTCAGACCCGGACGGCGCGGACGGAAGTCGATGCCGCACGTCGTGCATAGCTCGATCAAGAGCCGACAGTGATAAGCCTCCTGGACGTACACGGAGAGAAGAAGGTCTGCAGCGCGCAAACCGGGGAGCTTCCCATGCTTCGCGAACCTGCGCAGTTCGATGTCGACTCCGTAGTTCTCGCTCTCGTTCGCGAGTGCGGCAGCGAGCGCCAGTTCCGTGCGGCCATCGAAGGGTCCGCGCCGGTCGCCGGCGATGAACCGATTAAACGCGTCGTGCTGCAACGCCCCGGACCATACGATCGGATTGGTCTCGATCTCGCGCATGCGCGCCTCGCGCCGCGAGAGCGTGCGCGCAGCGACGTCGGGAACGCCATCTCGTTCCGCAAGGAACGCCCGATAGTCGGCGAGGTAGCGCATGCGCTCTTCCTCGCCGAGGACGCGAAACGGATCGAAGGAGAGAGTCGCGGGCGACATTCGCGACCCTACGCGGAGAGCCGAAGCTCGGGAAAGCCGTGGTCGCAGGAGACGCGATTCGCGAGCCGCTCGCCGTAAAACGCCAGCGCGTTCCCGCCAACCAGGCGCGCGGCGTACGCGTGGTCGATGCCCGGCCGCTCGGTCGCGAGCGCGACGCAGTCCTTCAGCGTCGCGTCCCAATGCCCATAATCGATCGCGAGACCGCACACGCGCTCGCCGGCTGCGCCGAGCGCAGCTCTCAGGTAGGTCGGCGCGGGATCGTCGGGCTCGAATGTGAAGAACAGTTGCCCGCGCTCGAGCGCCGCGAGCGGGTCGCTCGTTAGGCGCGGATGCTCGTTGCGGAACGCCGCGAGTTCTTCGCGCGAAGCCTCGGCGCCGCGCCGCGGTGAGAAGATCGCGAGCAGCTGGCGCGCTTTGCGCAAGAGGCCAAGCGCGCCGCTGGCGTCGCGCTCGCGCGCGAACTCGAGCAGAAACTCGGGCACGCTCGGCTCGACGCTCGGGTCGAAGTCGCGAACGCGCTTCTCCCAGTGCTCGTGCAGGTTGTGTAGCAAGTCGGGCAGCCAGCCAACGCCAGCCTCGAGGAAACCGAAGCGCAACTTCGGGAACGCCTCGAGCGTGCCGTCGAAGATCAACTTCGCGAGCGCCATCTGCTGCATCGAGCGGTTCGCAAAGACGTGCACGAGGGTGAACGAGTCGAGTTGGTCGGACGTGCCCCCCGGCAGATACATCCCCGGCGCGCCGTGAATCCCGAGCGCAACCCCTAATCGCTCCGCCTCCGCTAGCAGCGGCGCAAAATCTGGGTGCGACAAGTGCTTCGGCACGCGGATCGCGGGAAATGCCGAGGGCGCGTCCGGATGCGGCGCCGGCAGACTCGGCGGCAGCGCGACTCCTACCATGCCCTTCTCGACGACGCAGCGCCGCAGCTCGCGCAGCGCTTCGCCCGGATCCTGCAGCGCGATGTGCGCGACAGGGTGCAGGCGCGCGCGGTAGGGCGCGCAATCGTCGACGACGTAGTCGTTATATGCGCGGCAAAGCGCGCTTGCGAGCTCGGCATCCCATAATGAGTTGAACGCCAGCGCGATCGAGCCGTAGATCACCTGATGATCGATGCCCTCGCGATCCATGTGCGCGATGCGCACGCAGTTGAACAGGCCGCCGATCGTGGTCTCTTCGTGATACGGGCGAAAAGTTCCTTTCGCGTAGCCCTCGGGCTGAAGGAAGGTTCGCCACGCGCGCGCGCCGCTGTGGGGGTCGCGGTCGTGCAGTTCGAAGCGCTGCTCGCCGTAGCGATCGCGCACGAAGCGCAGCCGCTCGCGGAACGCGGCGGGCACGTAATCCGCGAGTACCGGCGGGTTCTCGCACTTGTGGCTGTCGGCATCGATGACGAGCGGCTTGGACGGCATCCCCCTCCCCCGGGAGACACCGATAGCCGAGCAAGTTCAGTTACTTAAGGGGGGTAACTGCGATCGAAGCAAGCGCGCTTGCGCCGCACCGTCGGTAAACCAGACAGTGCATTTTTCGCGGGGCCTGGCCTGGATTAGCGCCGCGCCGCGCCCTTGCCGCGCCCGCGCAACATCTGCTGCACCGCCTGGCGGGTGACCTGCAAAATACGCGCGGCGCCCGTTCGATTCCCGCGCGCGATCGCGAGTGCCTGGCGAATCGCGACGGAGCGCACGCCGCCGGTCAGGTCCTTGAGCGAAACGTGCCCGACCGATTCCTGCACGAACGGCGCGATGTCCGGGGGCCCCTGGTTCGCCTCGCATACCGCGTTCCAGATCTCCGCGAGCGAGACCGGCTTCTGCAAGAAGCGCCGCACGCCGTAGCGCGCCAGCCGAAACGCCTCCTCGGGTTTCGCGGCCCCGGAGAGCGCGATGCGAATGGGGGCCGGAGTGAGCTTCAGGGCTTGCTCGAGCACGCTGAAGGCATCGCCGTCCGGCAGCATTACGTCGAGCAGGATCAGATCCGGCTTGCCGCGGAGTTGCCCAACGCCTTCGGCAGCCAGGCCGGCCGTCGCCACGCGCAATCCCTTGCTTCGCAGGAAGTTCGCGAGCCCCGCGCGCAGCGTGGGATCGTCCTCGACGACGAGCGCGCTTCGCAGCCGACGACTCATCCGCGTGACCTCCCGCTTGGGCCACCATCGCACGCTCGGGATGCGAGCGTCAACCGGCCACGCATTGCGCACCGTCGGAGCGCTGGGCGGGCGCGCGGCGAAGCGCCGCTTGCTCAGCCAAGCAACTCAGCTGCGTGCTCGAGCAACGGCGCGATCGAGAGCGCAGTGGTTTCCCAGAGCGGGTCGTGGCGCTTGCCACGCCGGTGCAGCGCAAGATTGAAGCCGCTGATGATTGCGAACTTGTAGGCGGCGAGCGCTCGGAACCACGCCACGTCCGGCAACTTCGCGCCCCAGGCTTCCTGATAAATGGAGACCAATTCGTCGCCGCTCGGAAACGCGCTG
The DNA here is from genome assembly GCA_031401135.1 of Deltaproteobacteria bacterium. Lineage (GTDB taxonomy): Bacteria > Myxococcota_A > UBA9160 > UBA9160 > UBA6930 > VGRF01. The sequence continues at coordinate 10,212 of JANNRF010000465.1, forward strand.
CTCGGCACCAATCCGCCGCCGCGCGTCTGATCCCAAGCCGCCTTGGTGTTGAAGGTCGCGACCCAGCCGATGTCGTTCAGCGTTGCGCCGACGCCCGTGAGCTCCCAATCGATTAGGGCGAGCAGCTTCGCTTCGAACGAGAAGAACAGATTCGCGACTTGGAAGTCGCCGTGGAACACGCCGATTGGCGCGCCCTCGGGCAGCTGCGCGAGGAGGCGTTCGCGCACTCGGGGCTGAAGCGCGAAGCGGCCCGGTTCCGCCACCTTGGGCATGAAGCGATCCCAGCGCCCGACATCGTCCGCAAACGGGACCGCGTCGCCGAGATACGCGCACTGCTCGCGCCACGGGATGCGATGCACGCCCGCCAGCGCGCGCATCGCCTGCTCGGCGGCCGAGCGCAGCGCCGCGGGCGAGAGCTTTGCGCCCCACTCATTAGGGCCGAGGCGCAGCACGTCGCCAGTCAATTTGGGCACAACGAAATACGGGCGCTCGAACCAGGCGAGTTCGGCGCCGCTACCGCCGCTCCACTTCACCGAGCAGTGCGGCACGTCGGAGCCGTCGAGCGCGTTCAGCACGCACACCTGGCGCAGCACGTCGGCGGTGCCCTGCCACTGCACGCCCGGCGGCGGGATGCGCAGGAACCACGATTCGCGCGCGCTGCCCCTCTCCACCGTGAAGCCGTACGCAAAACCCGCGTGCCCCGGCATCTTGTGCACTTCGCTCACGCTCGCGCCTTGATCTGCGTACTTCGCGCGCGCGAACGGAATCAGCCTGCGTTCGAGTTCGTCGAGTTCCATGGGCGCAACATAGAGCGGGGCAGCCGAGACTTCCGCGGCACGCGAATCGCGGGCTCGGAGCAGTGCCGCTTGCTCAGCGCGGCGCGATCAGCCGGGCGGCCTCGCGCGGATCCATCACGTCCTCGACGAGTCCGATGATCGGCATGTCGACGCCTGCGGCGTGATAGGCAGCGATGCGCTCGCGGCAATAATCAGCAGGGCCGTGGATGTACAGGCGGTCGACCGTCTCATCGGAGAGTGCCGCGCGCGCGCCGCGCCAGTCGCCCGTAGCGATGCGCTCCCAGCACGCCTTGAACCGGTGCGCGTTGCCTAGCCACTCTTGGTGCAGGCGATAGGTCGGCACGGCGAGATAAGCCGCGAGCGATGCCCGCGCGATCTTGCGCACGGCCTCGGCGTCGCGCGTCGGGCACACGTAGATGCGCGCCGCGACTTCCTTGTGCGCGCCGTGCGCCTTCACCAGCGCGACCGACGGGCCGACATCCTCGGGCGTCACGTTGTTGAGGATCGCGCCGTCGCCTTCGCGGCCTGCGAGCGTGAGCATTTGCGGACGCAGCGCGGCCACCATAATGGGCGGCGGCTGCGCGAGCTTGCGCCGCAGCTGAAAGCCGCGCACTGCGAACGTCTCGTACTCCGCGTTCATGCGTTCGCTCGCGAGGGCGCTCTTCAGGAAGCGCAGCATGTCGCGCGTGTGTGCGACCGGTTTCTCGTGCGGACGCGCATTTTGCGAGCTGACGATGTGGGCCGAAGAGCTGCCGATACCGAGCACGAAATGGCCCGGAGCGGCCTCCGCCAGCGCAGCCGCGCTCATCGCGAGCAGCGCGGGCCCGCGCGTTTGCACGGGCAACACCGCGCAGCCGAGGCGCAGGCTCGGGGCCCACTGCGAGGCCAGCGCGAGCGGCGTGAAGCCGTCGAGATCCTGTGCCTCGCTCGACCACGCGTCCGTGTAACCGAGATCGGCGAGCTCGCGCACGAAGTCGGCCTGCTCGGCGAGCGCAATAGATTGCAGCGGAATCGTGAGCGCGAGTCGACGCATGAGCGAAGCCTTGCATGCGCTCCGCACACGCGCCTCGGCTTTCACCAGACTCGCAAAGCGGGAGCGACCAACGGCGCGCTGTCGTACCGTGCCTCGCCTCATGACAAAACCGAAGCGCCAAGAGCAAGAGAGCGCCCAGCGCGAAATCACCGAAGTGGCCCCGAACGTGCTGCGCATGCAGCTGCCGATCCGCATGCCCGGCCTCGGCCACGTAAACATGTATGCGCTGATCGACGAGCGCGGCGCGGCGGTGGTGGACCCCGGACTGCCGGGCCCTGATAACTGGCGTGCGATCAAGGACCGGCTCAAGCAAGCCGGTCTCACCCCGAAGCACGTGCACACAGTGGTCGTCACCCACTCGCACCCGGATCATTTCGGCGGCGCGCGGCACTTCGCGCGCGAAGCGAACGCCGAGATCGTCGCGCACCGCTCGTTCCGCTTCGGCGTGCTGGAAGCCGAGCCCGAGGCGGAAGTCTCGGTGGAGGACCTCGCTGCGCAAGGCGAGGACGACGCCGACCATCGCCGTATCGTCCAAGGCTGGAATCACACGACGCCCTGGGGCGGCCGGCGCCCGCGCCCGCCGCTTCTGATGCGCATGAAGTGGCGCGCGTTCGGCGCGATCGGGCGCTCGTTCATCCCGCAGATCTCGAAGGCGGTAGTGGCCGGCGATGTGTTACGGCTCGCCAAGCGCGAGTGGTTCGTCACGCACACGCCCGGCCACACCGAAGACCACATCTGCCTGCACGATCCGGCCGAGGGCATATTCCTGTCGGGCGATCACGTGCTGCCGACGATTACGCCGCACATCTCGGGGCTCACGCTCTCGAAGGATCCGCTCGACAACTTTTTTGACTCGCTTGATCGCGTCGCCGCGCTCGCGCCCGTGAAGCTCGCCCTGCCCGCTCACGGCCATCCCTTCGACGATCTCGCCGGCCGCTGCCGCGCGATCAAAGAACACCACTACGACCGGCTCGACACCGTGAAGCGCATCGGCCGCGAACTCGGGCCCTCGAACGTGACGGCCTACATGCAGCGCCTGTTCAAGGAGCGCAGCTGGGGCGAGATGGCCGAGAGCGAGACCTACGCGCACCTCGAGCACTTGCTCCACCGCCAGCAGGCAGCCAGCCATCGCGATGAGAAGGGCTTCCTGATCTACGAGACTTCGTGAATTCCCGCGCAGCGCGGGAATTCACGAAGTCGCCGGGCGCTTCGCGCCCAGCGATCTTTCCTTGTTGACTTCGCTCGGCTCCGAAGACTCCGCCTCGCTGCGCGCTTCGCTTGCGGCCTATGCAGACCCGCACAGAGGCGCCGCGGCTTCGCCTAAGGTTTGGCCTGGATGCTGACACGTCACGACGACTTCCCGATTCACCAGACGCCGGAGCCGCTCGCGCATCGCGCGACAACGGATCCGAACGCGTACGACCGCTATTGGTTCAACGGTGTCGATCGCGATTGCGGGTTTTATTTCGGCGCCGCGCTCGGGCTGTATCCGCACCAGCACGTAATGGATGCGCACTTCTCGTTTCTCGGCGCGGATGGCGTGCAGCACTCGTTGCACGCTTCGCGG
>JANNRF010000466.1:0-20073 GCA_031401135.1 Deltaproteobacteria bacterium
GCTTGATTCCCCGGCCATTGGGCGCTTCCCTCTGCCCAAGCCGGTGTAGTCTCGCCCGAGAGGGCCTGGATTTGACATAACGCCCCTTCTCGGGTCCTCGAAAGGGCGCTTGTATTTCCTATCCCCCGGCGCTCTCACTACGCCTAGGCGTCGCTGGCGGCGCTCACGCCCTCGAGGCAGCGGACCGCCGGCGCCGAGCCGCCCAGGCCGCAAGAGCGCCTAGCAGCAGCGCTCCGCTCGCCGGTTCAGTCAGCGGAAGGGCAGACTGCATGTAGTCGAATCCGGAGTCGGAGAGCACCGACACCCCGGACACCGGATTCCCCTGCGCATCGACGACGCTCGTCACGCCCGCCCAATAAACGGTGCTGCTGAAGTTCGCGTGTGCCATCGAGTGGCCAGGGAGGAACTGCCCGGTGACGGGATCGCTCGATCCAAGCGCGTTCGCGAAGGCGGCAACTGTCGCGGACATCAGGAGTGCGCCTGTCTGAGACCGGCCGGTGCTGTCGAACGTCAGCACGAAAACGAGCGACGTCATCTGATTGGGATTCGCGTTCACGATGTTCGGACCCGCGCCCGAATCGTCGAATGATCCCGATCCGCTGAAGTTCGCTCCGAAGATCGTTCCAGACGCCACCCAATCGGCGTCTGCAAGCCCGGAAGACGGCGAACCGTAAGTATCCGCGGATACCGAGCCCTGCACGGCAACCTGCGCAGTGATCGTGACCTGGGTATTGGCCGCGCCGAAGAAGGTCAAGGAGTCCGTAAAGCTCGCCGACGCGCGGCTAAACGCGAACGCAGCGCCGAGGTTCACGTCGGGCGCATCCGCACCGGCGAAGGCCTCGACCCTGAGAACTCCCGGATTCGCGGATGCCTGCGATGAGGCGGTGCGGGCGAAAACGCTGATGAGACAGCCAACGCTTTGCCCCGTTGCACCGGACGCGATCTGCCCACACGCGGGCTGGAAGCTCGCGCTCGCGTCCGCCGAGACGTCCACGAGCAAAGCCGCGTGACTCGCGGACGCCACCGCGAGCAGTGCACAAACCAGAGTGATCGAGCGCCGCCGCTGCATTCCACGTCCTCCTGTGTGGTTGACGGTGCATCACCGCCCGATGCTCCGTCCATAGGCGAGATTGCCTACCCGTAGTCGCATTCGGCTCAATCGGGGATAGGAAATACAGCTGGCGACGTGCACAACTCCTCGCATTTCTCGCGAGCCGTGGCGTGCGGGGAGTTCGCGGTTGCGAAGCGGCGAGTCTGCCCGCCTGTGCAGAGCGGCTGACTTGTTGCGACTCCCGTTGACTCGCCCGGCGAGCGGCCGATGAGTGGGGGTAGTCTCCGGATTCCCCTTCCGAGGTTCTCTTGCTCCTGGGCCGCAGCAACGAACTCGCCGCGATCGATCGGGCGCTCGCGCGAGCACGCAGCAGCGAGGCCGCAGCGCTTACGCTCAGCGGCGCGCCGGGCCTCGGGAAGACCGCGCTGCTCGAGGTTGCCTTCCACGCCGCCCTGGACTTCGAGCGCGTTCGCATCGCTGCCTTCGAGTCGGAGTCGCAGCTGCCGTGGGCGGGCCTCGCAACGCTCCTCGTGGCGTGGCCGGCGCTTCCTCCAGCCGCCGCGAGCGTTTTGCGCAGCGCGATCGAGGGCGCGCACCTGCCACGCGCAGCGATCGGAGCCGCGCTGCACGCGGGCATCGTGAGCCGTTGCCGCGAGCGGCCGGTCGCGCTGTTCGTCGACGACGCCCAGTGGCTCGATGCCGCCTCCGCAGAGACCATCGCGTTCGCTTGCAGGCGGCTGACCGCAGACCGGGTCGCGCTGATCGCCGCGCAACGAGCGGACAGCGCTGACGCTTTCCCGTTCGCGCACGCAATCGCGCTCGGCCCGCTCAACGACGCCGATTGTCGCGCGCTCGTGCGTGAGCGCTGGCGCCTCCCTCCCGACGTCGAGCAGCAGTGCATCGGCGCCGCCGACGGGAACCCGCTCGCGCTGCTCCACATGTGCGGGTCGCTCACGCCGGAGCAGCGCAGCGGGCTGCGGCCCATCGAGCCGAGCCGCGCGCCGCCGCAGGCGATCGCCGTGACCTTCGCGCGCAAGCTCGAGCAGCTGCCCGCGGCCACGCTACGTGCGCTCGCGATCCTCGCGACGCAGAGTGAGCCCGCTGCGAACGCGGCTGCCCTCACCGAGCTGGACTGCGGGCCAAGCGACCTCACGCCGGCGGAGAGCGCCGGGATCCTCACGCTCGGCGCGGAGCCGCGCGTCGCGCACCCGCTCTGGAACGCCGCGATTCTGGAGTGCGCGGGCCCGCAGCTGCGACGCCACGCGCACGCCGCTCTGGCTGCGCACGTGCGCGACCCCGACCGGGCGGCGCTGCATCGCGCAGCCGGCGCAGAGGGACCGAGCGAGGCCATCGCGGCGGAGGTCGAGGCGTATGCGTCGCGCTGTGCGAAGCGTGGTTTGCCCGCTCTTGCGGCGCGCGCCTGGGCGGACGGGGCGCGTCTCTCCGAGGCAGATTCCGAGCGCGCGCGGCGAGCGCTCGTCGCGGCCCAGCTGTTCTGGGACGCCTCGCTGCCCGAGGCGGCGGAGGCCTCCATCGACGCCGCGCTGCCGGCGCTGGTTGAGCCGCTGGATCGTGCGCGCGCGCTACTGCTGAGGCACAACATCGGCGCCTTCACGCGCGACGCGCGCAGCGCGGCGCTCGCGCTGAGCACGGAAGCGCGCCGCATCGCCGGGCAAGCGCCCGAACTCGAACTCTCGCTGCACTGGATCGCGGCCGTCGCCGCGCTGATCGCTGCCGACGCAACGCTCGGGCTCGAGATCGCGCAGAGCGCGACGGCTGCCGCGCGAACACGTGCGCAGCGCGAGGCCGCGGAGGCGCTGCGTGGTTACGCGGCAGTGCACCGGGGCGACGGTGCAAATCGCGAGTCGATCGCGCGCCTCGAAGGGCTGGCGCAGCTGTCGCCGCGCGAGATCGGCACCGATCCCGTCAACGCGCTGCATCTCGCGGCGTGGGCGCTGCTCGTGCGCGACCGGCGCTCCGAGTGCGCGCGCGTGCTCGCATGGCTGCTTGCGGAGTCGGCGACGCGCGGGTCGGTCTCGGAGCACGCGTGGGCGAGAGGCGTGCTTGCGGAGCTCGAGTTTCGGCGCGGGCGCTGGCTCGACGCGTTGGCGCACGCCAGCCCCGATCCCTTCGGCGAGATGGAGCGCGACAGCCGCGATGCGCTGCGCCACGCGGTGGGCGCCCATGTGCTCGCCCACCTCGGCGACCGCGCCGGCTGCGCCGCACGCGCTGGCCGGGTGCTCGTCGGCGCGGAAGCGACCGGCGCTCACAGCCTCGCGGCGTTCGCGCGCGCCGCGCTCGGCGCCGATGCACTCGCGCACGGCGACGCGCGCACCGCGATCGCGGCGCTGTGGCCGGTCTGGGAGCTGCGTCAGCGCGGCGGAGTCGGCGAGGCCGGCGTCGTCTGGTATCAGGCGGACCTCGTCGAGGCGCTCGCCGCGTGCGGGCGGCGGGCCGACGCGGAAGAGCTCGTGCGCGACCTGAGGGCAAACGCGGCGGCGACGGGCGGACGCTGGGCAGCAGCGGCAGCAGCGCGCGGCGCCGCGCTGCTAGGGGAGTTCGCTGCCTCGTCCGCCATCGCGGCGGCGCGCGCCCTCGATTCGCCGTTCGAGCTCGCGCGGACCCGGCTCGCGCTGGTCGAGCAGCGCGTCTGCTCACCGGCGGACGCCGTGCTGCGCGAGGCGCTGGCATGCTTCGAGCGCCTGGGCGCGAAGCCCTGGATCCAGCGCGCTCGCCGCGAGCTCGGCGACACCGGTCCTGCGCTGAACGCGCTCGCGCATCTGCTCAGCGCGGCCGAGCTGCGTGTCGCCCTGCTCGTCGCGCGCGGCGCCACGAACGGCGAGGTGGCGGGGGAGCTCGTGTTGTCCGTGAGAACCGTCGACGCCCACGTGCGCGGGATCTTCCGCAAGCTCGGCATCTCACGCCGTGCCCAGCTCATCGCTCGCGTCGCCGCGGAGTCGGGAGCGGAGTGATCGCGCGACGGATGCGGCGTGCGCTCCGCCCGCGCGTGGCTCGCTCGCGAGGCGCCTCCGCGCAGAACCGCCACCCGGCCGCGGTGCCCGCGAAATAGGCGATTCTGCCGATCGCTTTTCCTCATCACGCGGGCGTAGCATGCGCGCCTCACCAGGAGGCTGCCGTGTTCCGCTACCGCTTCGCTGCCGCTGTCTTCGCTGCCGCACTCGGCTCCGCCGCGGATGCCGCCACGCTGACCTACACGTCGCTCACCGAGCGCTGGGAGGTCGTCTCCACGGCAATCGCGGGGGCGAACGGCAGCGGGCCGGCGCCCGGTGGCTCGGACTCGCAGTCCGCGCTCGTTTACAGCGTTTCGCAGCCGTTCTCCGCCAACGATGCCGACCTCAGTCCGGGAGGGGGATTCGCTTTGATCGACTCGTTCGTCGCTCAGAGTACGGTGATCACGGCCAACGCGGTGACATCCGGCGCCGGCACGTTCGCGTCCGCACACGTTGTTGGAAGCGGACTCGCCTTCGGCAACGTCGAGACGGAACTGCAAGTGGAGTTTTTCTCGGATGTCGATGTCGCCTTCACGCTGTCGGGGCTCGTCGACTGCTCCGGAACCGGGACCTGCTTCTCCTTCGTCAAGCTCGTGGGTCCGCAAGGCCAGGTGTTGTACGACCTGCGCTCGACTGGTGGGTTGCTCCAGACGGACGTCACGGGCACGCTGCTCGCGAACCAATCCTACTTCTTGTGGGCGTGGTCCGAGTCTCACGCAAACCTGGCCGGGGCCGGCGACGACGACGCGGCCGGCAGCTGGTCCGCTTCGCTCACGACGGACGTCGGAGGCGGCGGTGGCGTGCCCGAGCCGAGTCTCCTGGCCTTACTCGGTGCGGGACTAGGCGGACTCGCCTGGCTGGGACGCCGCCGAGGCTGAGCTCCACGCGTTCCGTTCGGGCTCGTCGCTGCTCGCCGGCCGCACACGCTCCCGACAGCCAGGCGCTCACGCTCCGCCAGAAGCACTGCATCCGCGCCGCGCAGGAACGCGCCAGCGCGGCTGCGCCTCCCCCCTGAGATCGCAGCTCGAACCGCCCGACCGGACATTTCTACTTGGGCGAACGCAGGACATTTCTACCTGGTGTTGACATCGAGATAGCGCTTGTATTTCCTATCCCCGCCGCACCACGAACTCGACGCGAGCGAGCTCGCTCCCCGCGGTGTCGCGCGGCACGAGGGGCACCTGCCGCGCTGCGGCTCCCAGAGGGGCGGGACTCAACGCTGCCGAGCGCCGCGCCGTCGGATGGGCGCGAGGACTTTGCTCCGACCACGCCGTTCGGGAAGAGCATCACGGACGCGTGCATGAGTTGGGCAAGGACGCTGCCGGCGATCGCGGAGCTCGCGGGCGCGGTGAGGAAGCGGCGCGGACGCTAATCGCGCCAGTACCCGGCGATTCCAGCGAAATAGGCAATTTCGCCTATGCCACGAGTTCCTCGCTCGGTCCACTTCTCCCGACGGGGAGATTGCACCATGCGACGGACCGTGTGCGCGTACATCGCGGCGTTCCTGTGCGGGAGCGCAGCCCACGCCGGTGACGGAGTGATCGAGATCAATCAAACGAAGGCGCTCGCCGGCGGCGTGAACGCGTGCGACACGCCGGGGTTTCCGGTGACGATCTGCGATTCGGGCAGCTATCGGCTGACGTCGAACCTGACGCACGGGACGAACGCGGCGATCGTGATCGGCATCGCCGACGTGAACCTCGATCTCAACGGGATGACCGTGCGGGGCGACAACAGTTGCACCACGGGCCCAGGCGGTTGGGTCGTCTCGTGCGTGTTCGTCTTTCAATTTGCTTCGATCGTGGCGGGCTCTCCACGCGTGACCGTCGCGAACGGTCGTGTTGTTGGCTCGCGCGGTTTCGGAGTTGCTTTGGCGGACGCCTCGGAGATCAGGGACGTGCAAGTCTCTGACAATGGGCGCGCTGGCGTACTTCTCGGCGGTCGATCGTCTGCTTCGAACGTCTCCGCGATCGGAAATCTCACCCACGGCTTAGACTGCTCCGACGCCTGCAACCTTTCCGATATTGAAGCAGCGAACAACGGTGACTACGGGATCCGTGTTGGCGACCACGGGCGGATCGCTCGCGCGGTGTTGCACCAGAACCGATTCGCGTTGCTTAGCGGAGCCCGCGCGCGAGCGTCCGACATCGTCGCGACCGCAAACGGCAACGGTGTCGCACTCGGAAGCCACGCGAGTGCGGAGGACATCGTGGCGTCAAACAACGGGTCGTATGGCATCTTGCTCGGCGTCTCCGGAAGAGCCTCCGACATCGTCGCCAGCGAAAACACCGGGAGCGGCGTCATTCTCGGGGACGGTACGAGCGCGACGGGAGTCACGTCTTCTTACAACTCGGCTTACGGGATCGACCTGGGAAGAGGGGGCGCGCTCTCGAACTTTTCCGCCACAGCGAATTTTAATAATTCTGGAGTGCGCGCGCTGGACGGATCGTTCGTGAGCGACGGCGCCCTCCGAGACAACGGTTCGACCACGGCGGCGTACGGCCTCCAGGTTCAAGGCGGGGCGGGCTATCGGGCGCTCGTCATCACGCACCAAAGCGGTGGAAACGGGGCGACGGTTTCGCCCGGCGGCGTGAACCTAGGCGACAACACCTGTCAGGGCGGCGCCTGCCCGTAGCCGCTGCAAGCGCGCGCCCACACGCATCGCTTGCGCCGCGCGCCGCCGCACCCCTTGGGCGGCGAGCTTTCGATTAGGCAATTTCGCCTATGCCACCTCGGCTTCGCGCGCACCACTTCTCTCTGACAGCGGGAGGTGGGCGAAGTGCGAAGCCGATTCGGTGCTGTGCTCGCGGCTGCGTTTGTCGGGGCCGCCGCACACGCCGGCGACGGGGTGATCGAGATCAATCAGACGAAGGCGCTCGCGGGTGGCGTGAACACGTGCGACACGCCGGGCTTTCCGGTGACGATCTGCGACAAGGGCAGCTACCTGCTGACCTCAGACCTCGTGCGGAACGGCAGCGCAGTCCCGGACATCGTCGTCTCGATCGGAGTTCCCGACGTCACCCTCGACCTCGGCGGACACGGAGTGTTCGGCGACAACGTCTGCCAGACGGGCGGCACGTTCTGGCCGATGTCGTGCGCGTATTCGGGGACGGCTTGGGGCGCGATCTACGGGCTGCAGCGCACGACGGTCCGCAATGGCCGCGTGGCCGGCAACGCTGGCGGTGTTTCTGTCGGCGATGGCTCGACCGTGCGCGATCTGATCGTCTCGGGGAACGGAGGGACCGGCCTCGCCGTCGGCACGCGCTCGATCGTGAGCCGCGTGACGGTGACCGGAAATCTCGGGCACGGCGTGTTCTGCTGGGGAGCCTGCGCGCTCGAGGAAGTCGTCGTCAACAACAACCAGGCCAACGGCATCGAGCTGCTCGGGCCGGGCTCGGTCCGCCGCGCAACGGCGTCGCGCAACGGCGGCGCGGGCATCCACTCCGCGGGCGGCGCGCAGATCTCCCATTTCTCGAGCCTCTCGAACGGGCACCAGGGCGTGGTCGCTGGGGACGGGACCGTCGTCAGCTTCGGCTCGATCAGGGACAGTGGCTGGGCGGATCAGACCGCCTGCGGCCTCGAAGCGAGCGGCGGCGCTGGTTATCACGGCGTGGTGATCACTTCGAACTGGGGCACCAACCCCGCCACCGTCTGCAACACCGGCGCGGTGAACCTGGGCGGCAACGCCTGCCAAGCCGGAGCGTGCCCGTGAGCGGCGCGACTTCCGTGCGAAGGAGCCACATGCAGAGCGCGGCCAGGGCGCTGGCCGTCGCCGTGCTCGCCGCGACGGCGGCGCACGCGACCGACGGCGTGATCGAGATCAACCAGGCGCGGGCGCTCGCCGGCGGGGTGAGTTCGTGCGACGGGCCCGGCTTCCCGGTCGATCTCTGCGAGCCGGGCAGCTACCGGCTCACCTCCGACCTCGCGCATCCCGGCGACCTCAACTGGGTCGTGTTCATCCACGTTCCCGGCGTAACGCTCGACTTGAACGGGTTCGGGATCCTCGGCGGAAACACCTGCCAGTACGGCGGCCTCGGTTGGCCGACCTCCTGCGCCGCCTCGGCGCTCACGATCGAAGCGGCGATTCGGGGCGGCGACCGCACGACGATTCTGAACGGACGCGTGGTCGGGAACATCGCTGGAATCCACGTCGGCGCCGAGTCGATCGTGCGGGACGTGCTCGTCACGAACAACGGCGGCGTGGGCGTCTCCGTCGGCGCGGGCACGGTCGTGAGCGGGGTGAACGCGATCTCGAATCTCGGCGTCGGACTCGAGTGCCGCGCGGGCTGTACGGCATCGGAGGTCGTCGCGACCAGCAACAGCACGCACGGGATCCAGCTGCTGGAGGACGGCTCCCTCACGCACGCGACCGCGATGAGCAACGCGAGCGCCGGCATTCGCGTGGGCCCGAACGCGCAGCTCTCGCAGTTCTCGAGCGTGAGCAATGGGCTGCAGGGCGTCGTCGCCGGGGATGGCGCGAGCATCAGCACCGGCGCGATTCGCAGTAACGGCTGGACGGGCGTGCCCGCGTGCGGCCTCGAGGTCTCTGGCGGAGCGGGCTTTCACGGTGTCGTGATCACGTCGATCTGGGGCGGACCCTCAGCCACCGTGTGCAGCGCGAACGGCGTGAATCTCGGCTCGAACGCCTGCCAAGGCGTTCCCTGCCCTTAGCGGCTACTTCGCGCGCTCGGTCGGCGGCGCGTCCACGATCCCCGCATGGTTCTTCGCTCGAATCCGCTTCAGCAGCTCCTGCGGTCCGCCCTTGGCGATCACGTCGGCGAACTGTGAACGGAAGTTCGAGACCAGGCTGATGCCCTCGGTCACGACGTCGATCACCTGCAACTTCCCGGCGAGCAGGTGCATGCGGTAGTCGACCGTCGCGCCGTCGAACTGGCCGCCCTTGATGGCGGTCTGGACGGTGACGTCCTTGTTCACCTCTTCGCGCGCGCCGGGCGTCACGACCTGCTCGTTCGCGTAGCGCGCGATGCGCGTGCCGTAGCTCGCCGAGAGGTCCTCGGGAACTCGCCGAGGAAGTCCTGCTGCTCGGACGGCGTGAAGCGCGGCAGTCTCGCTTCAGCACGAGCTTCGACATCGTGGTGAAGTCGAAGCGCTGCTTCGCGATTTCCTCGATCTGCGTGCGGCGCGCCTTCTCGTCGGCGTCGGTGCGCAGCACTTTCAGCACCACGGGGGGTAGGAGATTCAAGCGCCCTTTCGAGGATCCGAGAACTGGCGTTATGACCAGTTCGGGCCCTCTCGACCGATCCAGCACGGGCTCGAGGAGAGCGAAGCGCCCAATGCGCCCAATGGCCGGGGATTCAAGCGGCCTGCGGCCCGGTCCGGAGCCCGAGTGAGGAATCGCGGGTGCGCGAGTCCCTTCGCGCGGTACTCACGGCGTGCTGGGTTCTGCGGTTCGATGGTCAGCTCGGGCGCGATCCGCAACAACGCCGCGATCGACACCACCGCGTACGGCCTCAGCGGAGTCGGCGGCGCCGCATACCACGGCGTCGTGATTACGGCGTTCGCCGGAGGCAACGCCGCTTCGGCGTCGGGCGCGCTGAATCTCGGGAACAACAGCTGCCAGGGCGGCGCGTGTCCGCCGTGAAGCCGGCCCGGCCATTGGGCGCTTCCCCTGCCAGAGCCTGAGCGGGCTCGACCGACATGGCCTGAAGTCGCCATAAGGCTCGTTGCCTATCCCCCAAGCGCTCGCGCGCGGCCTCCAGCTGCTTCCCGTTTGCTTCCCGATCCAAACGGGAGTCGCGGGGCTCGCGGCACGAGGAATCGGATAACCCATTGATTTCATTGGCGGAGGGGGAGGGATTCGAACCCCCGGTGCCCTTTCGAGCACACCTGATTTCGAGTCAGGCTCATTCAACCGGGCTCTGACACCCCTCCGCGGGGCGCACAACTTAGCCCGGCTCGATTAGCGCGCGAGGCCGAGCGCGAGGATGCGCTGCACGAGGGCCTCGTAGTCGAGGCCGGCGGCCTGCGCGGAATCCGCGAACTCCTCGCCGCGCGCGATCTCCGGGTTCGGGTTGGCTTCGAGGAAGTAGAGCTCGCCGTCCTCGCGCAGGCGCCAGTCGATGCGCGCGTAGCCGTCGAGTTGGAGCAGCTTGTAGATGCGCTTGCTCTGGTGGAGCAGGCGCACGCGCGTGTCGGGCGTGAGCTCGGCGGGCACCACGCTGACGCCGCGCTCGGCCTGATAACGGATGTCGTGCTTCAGCTTCTCGGTGACGATCAGGTCGTCGCCCGGGCCCTGTTTCTCGACGAGCAGTTCGTTGGGCGGCAGCGCGGTGACGCGGTCGTTGCCGAGCAGCGAGACGTAAACCTCGCGGCCCGCCACGAACTCCTCGACGATCGCGTCGGAGTGGATGCGCTCGTGGATGAAGCGCACGCGCTCGATCAGGTGCTCGTCGTCGCGCACCAGCGAGGCGCGCGAGATGCCGAGCGACGAATCGGCGGTGAGGGATTTCACGATCAGCGGGAACGCGAGCCGGCGCGGCCGGCGCGCGGCGCGGCCACGCTTGAACACGACGAAGCCTGGCGCGCGAATGCGGTGGTGCGCGGCGATCGCCTTGGAGAGCGCCTTGTCGCGCGCCAGCACCAGACCGCGCGGGCCGCAGCCGGTGTACTTCGCGCGTAACAACTCGAGGTAGGAGACGACGTGATGGTCCATCAGCACGCTGCCGTGAAATTCTTCGAGTAGGTTGAAGATGATGTCGGGCTTGCCCTCTTCGACGGCGCGGCGCACTTCGGCGAGCTCGTCGCGGACTGCCAGCTGGGTGACTTCGTGGCCGAGCGCCTTCAGCGCCGCCGGAATGCTGATCTCGGTTTTCACACGGTGCGCTTCGGCGGCGTCGATCGTGGCCAGATCTTCGGGCGGCACGAAGTCGGGGTGGATCAGCAGCGTGATGCGCAGCTTCTTGCTCGCTTGCTTCACGGTTCGCGCGGGCGCCTTCAGCTCCTCGCCCGCTTTCTCGACTTCGCTCGCTTGCGGCTCGCTGCGCACCTCGATCGCCGCCCCCGCTCCCGCCGCCGCTGCGTCCTTGTTCACAGCGCGTGCCACTCGCGCGAGCGGTAGACGTACTCGACCGAACGCGCCGCGAGCAGAATCGCCAGCTCGACGAGCAGCCCGCGCGGGCTGCCTTGGGTCAGCAGCTCGAGTTCGCGGGCACGCGCGATCATGTCGCCCAGCACGACGTCGAGCGCGAGTTCGTGCTTACCCGTGTGTCGCGCGACCATGCGCCGCAAGCGCGTCTTGTGCCGCCCGAGGAACACCGCCGCGCTCTCGCCGCGCCGTTTCTTCTCCGGGCCCGCGAACACCCGTAATAGATCCTCGTCGTAGATCTCGGTGGACGCGATGCGATAGCGCCCGAGTTTCGCTTCGTAGTAGTCGCCGAGCGTTTGGTCGATGCGCTCGACGGGATCGACTCGGGCTTGGCTGCGCACAGGGGGCCGTGCACCGCCGAGTTCGCGCATCAACTCGTCCACGTATTCGAGCTTCGCGAGCGCCTGCCAACCGGCATAACGCTTGCGCCAACGCGCGCCCGGCGCGAGCCACACCGCGAAGGTCTCGGCGAAATCCTCGGCCGGGTGGCTCTGCGCGTACCAGTAGGGCAGATGAATCACGAAACGGCGGCTCGCGGGGTTCGGCTGATAATGATCCGGGTACGGCTGGGCTGCGCTGCCGAACTCTTCGCGCCAACGGCGCAGCCGGTGCAAGCCGAAGGCGTGCTGCATCGCGTGGCCGGCTTCATGGCGCAGGATGCGCAAGCAAGCATCGCGCGTTCCGCCTTCGACCTGGAGCACTTGCTTGCGCTCGAGGCGCACGAGCCGCGGGTGCAACAAATAAAACGGGATCGCGATGCCCGGCACGCCGTCCGGCGAGAACCATTCGTCCGACACCCAGATGTGCGGCTCGACGCGCAGCTCGCGCGCTGCGAGTTCCCGTAACACCTGCTTCACCACGCTCGCGACCCAGCTGCGCTCCCACGAGACGTCGAGGTCGCGGATGCGCAGATCGAGCAGCTGCTCATCAGTGAGCGCGTCGAGGCGGCGGGGCATCGGGCTTGCTCTAGGCCTGCGCGGCGCGGTAGCGGATCAGCACGCGCGAGCCGTCGGCGAGGCCGTTCTTGAAGCGCGGGCCCCAGCTGCCCCACTCCTTCGTGTACTTCGAGCCGAACAAGACGAGCGCGTGGTCGTGCTGCGCGGGCGTGGTCTCGATGCTCGCCGCGGCGAGGAAGGCCGGCGAAACCTGATAAGCCTTCGTCTTGCCGCTCGGATCCCATCCGCCGTGATCGCCCACCCAGACGCGCGCGCGCGTCAGGCCTTTCTGAATTGCCTGCGCGCGCCAGCGATCAGACCCGGTGACTACGAGCGCGCTGTCGCCGTCTTGCACGAACCACACTTCGGCGTGACAGCGGCTCTCTGCGGCGTCGCGCTTCAGCGCAGTCACGTAGATGAGCGGGCTCGTGCCGAGTGCAGCGCGCGCTGCGGCGGAGAGGCCGCCTGCCTCGGCACGCGCAAAGCGCGGCAGCAACGCACTCGCCGCGGTTGCGCTGCCGGCGATCAGGAGTTCACGACGAGTCAGTTGCACGGGGCGCTCCTTGGAATGTGTGGCCACGCTTTAGCAGAGGGTCGGCTCCCGTTCTGCTCCCTAATCCTTGCGCGGCTCGGCTTTCGGTTCGCTCAGCAACCCCGAGATGCCGAGGTCCACGGCGCCGCGCCCGCTGGTGAGCGGCGAGCCGTCGAGCGAGCGCAGATCGACCTGGCTGAGCGAAATGCGAGCCGAGAACACGCCCTCGTGGAAGGCCTCGGCGAGGCGGCGCGCACGCGCCGAGGCGTCTTCCCCCGCGCGCGGCTCGACGCGGCCGCAGCCGATCGTCTCGCCATTCGCGCCGAGCAAGCACGCCCTGCCCGATTCGCCGTCCGCCGTAACTCGCACGTGAAAACCACCGTCTTCTTCGCTGAGCCGCGGCGAATCACGCAAGTGACCGGCAGCTTCGTCGGCGAACGCGCCGCCGCCCGTCTCGAACACGACCGGCAACGCCAGCCCAAGGCGCCGAACCGCGCCGGGATCGCGCTGCAGCGTGAGGTCGTAGGCCGCGACCGAACGTGCGATCTCGCCCTCGCGGCGCGCGGCGTCTCCGTGCAGCGCCGAGACGCGCGCGCGCAATAACACCTCGGTCTGCGGCAGCTCCACGAGCGCGCGCCGCGCCCAGTCGCCCGTGGCTTGCTCGTCGCCGCGCGCCGCCGCGATCTCGGTCTCGAGCGCTGCGAAGTAGCCCTGCGCGAGTGCGTTCGTTGCGGGCTCACCGGCCTCGACCCCGCGTGCCTCGGCGAGCCCCGCGCTCGCGAGGCCGGGCCCGAGCACGCGCACAAGATCCGGCTGGAGCCACTCGGAGAGCGTGATCTGATCCGCCATGTACGGCCGCAGCGTGCTCATGAGGAAACGCGGGTTCGAGAGGCCTTCGACTGCGCGGCGCTCGGCGAGCCACGCGCGCAAATCGAGCCAACGCGCGTGCAGCCACGACGGGATTGCGCGCCAGAACGGCAGCCACGAGGCGGCTTCACGCATTTCCTCCGCGCGCGTGCGCAGGATCGCGGCATCGAGCAGCGCGGTCGCGGCCATGCGCTGCTCAGGGTCCTCGTTGCTCGTGCCGTGGCGGTCCGGCGCCGCGAGCGCGCGGGCGAGGATGTGCTCCGCGTCCTGCGCGCGGCCTGCGGCCAATAACAAGCTGCCGGCCGCGAGATCGGCGTGCGCCCAGGTTTGCGCGCGCACGTTGGCGGTCTGGGCCTCGCGCCACGCCACCATCTCGCGCAGCGCGGCCGCAGCCTCCGCGAGCCGGCCGTGCGCGGTGTAGAGGAACACCAGGTCCGACCACGGGTTCACGAAATCCTCGACGCCGTGCTTCGTGGCTTCGAGCAAGAGACGCTCGATCTCGTCGAGGCGCAGGCCCATGCCCGCGGCCTCCGCGGCATTCGACCACGGCACCGCGCCATCGCCGCCTTCGGCCTGGCTCGCGTAGGCGCCGCCCACGCAGGCTTGATAAGACGCCTCGCGGTCGAGCCGCTCGGCTTCAATTGCGCAGAGCGCCGCGCGCGCCGCGTCGCGCGCCCCCACGCTGCCGCCGCTCGCGAGATAGAACTCCGCGACTTTGCGCGCTTCCGTGAAACGTCCGAGGCGCATCAACAACCAGGCCGACCAGCCCGGGCGTTCGGCGCCGTAGACAGCCTGCCACTCGCGTTGATAACCGAGCGCCTCGCGCTCGTTGCCCATCTCGCTCGCGACCTGATCCAGCAGGTTCAGCGCTTCGGCGTGCCAGAGCTGCGCGTCGCCGTTGCCGTCCGTGCGTCCGTAGGCGCGCTCGAACAACAGCTTCCCCTTCAACAGCTCATGGCGCGCCCGCGCGAGATCTCCCTCCGCTTCGTACAGCACGTTCCCCAACAACACGTGGCCTTCGATCGAATCGGGGTCGTCCTTCAGCAGCTGCTGCGCGAGTTCGCGCGCGCGAATCGGCTCGCCGGAGCGCAGCGCGGCATAAGCATCGAGGGCGGTGAGCTGCGGGCCCGAGAGGTCGCCGAAGCCCAGCGACTCGTCGTCGTCCCCGTCGAACTCGACCGAGACGGCCGGATCGTCCGGGAGCTCCGGCTCCGCTTCTTGCGCTTCGAGCGAACCGGCTGCAACAAGCGCGAGCGCGACGTAGAGCGCGCCCAGCCACTGGACCCGCGCGGCGCGGCGCGCGTTCCACTGGAGCCGCGCGGCGCCGCGTGCGTTCATCGCGCGAGCGTCCTCCGCGCGAGCCGTTCGAGCGGCTCCACCATGCACTCCTTCACCACCTCGTCCGCGCCCGTAGCCCCAAGCGCGGCCTCGATGCGGTGCGTGAGCACGTGCGGCAGTAACAGCTCGAGGTCTTCGCTCGAGACGAAGTCGCGGCCGCGCAGCACCGCGAGCGCCTGCAGCGCGGGCACCGCGAGCACGAGGCTGCGCGTCGAGTTGCCCGCGCGCACGCGCTCGTCGGCTCGCAGTGCGCGCGAGACATCGACCAGGCATTCGTGAATCGCGTCGTGCACCGCGACGCCCGTATCGATCGCGCGGCGCGCGGCGATCAAGTCGCCGCGCCGCACGCGCGGCAAATCTGCGCGCTCGAGATCGCGCCGCGCGCGCCGCGTGCGCAGCACTGCGAGTTCCGCCTCGCGGTCCACATGCGCCATGCGGATCTTGAACAGGAAGCGGTCGAGCTGCGGCACCGGCAGCGGGTACGTGCCGGCCACATCGCGCGGATTCTGGGTCGCGATCACGAAAAACAGCTCGTCGAGGGGGTGGGTGACGTTGTCCACCGTGACTTGTTTTTCCGCCATCGCCTCGAGCATTGCGGACTGCACCTTCGGCGAGGTGCGGTTGATCTCGTCGGCGAGCACGATGTGCGCGAACAAGGGCCCGTGACGGAACTGGAACGAACTGGTGGGCGCGTCGAAGACCGAGACGCCCGTAATATCCGAAGGCAACAGGTCCGGCGTGAACTGAATCCGGCGGAACGCTGCGAAGCTCGAGTCTCCGTCCTCCTCGATTGCCGCGCCGAGCGCTTTCGCGAGCGTGGTCTTGCCCGAGCCGGGGTAATCCTCCAGCAGCACGTGCCCATCCGCGAGCAGCGCAACGATCACGAGATCGAGCACTTCGTCGCGGCCGATGACTTGCGCCCGCAGCCGTTCGCGCAGACGCGCCGCCACGTTCTCGGCGAGCGTGAGCGGCAAGTTGTCAGGGAGTTCAGAGCTGAGCTGCGTCGACATGTTGTGAGGATCGCCTGCGATGGGTTGGAGTTAGGGAGCGAAAGCTCTCAGCGGGCGCGCAGCCAGCTGAAGGGATCGAGCAGCGCGAGCGCGCGGCGCCACCACGGGCGCGCGCTGCGCAGATCGCGCGAGACGCCGGCGCTCTGCGCGCGCAGCGTGCTGCCGCCCGCGCGCGCGCCCGCGCCAAACGCAGCGCGCAGGTGCTCGCGCGTGAGCGCGCCGAATGCGGGAGCGAGCGCACCCGCGCGCGCCGCGAAGCGCTCGCGGCTCTCGCCGCGCCCGCGCGAGAAACCGTGCTCCGCGAGCCGATCGAGCGCGGCGCGGTAACCGACGCGCGGCAGCGAGCGCTCGCGCGCAAAGCGCGGCGCCGCGCGCCGCCACAACTTCGCGAGCCAGCTCGCCAGGATCGCGGCAGCGAGCAGCGCCAGCGCCCAGAGCGCGAACTCGCGCGCGAGCTGCTTGGTCGGAATCGGCGGGTCCGCGCCGGGCTCGCCGAGTTGGTCGCGCAGCATCTCACCGAGCATGCGCTGCAGCGAGAGATCCGTCGGCGTCATCGGGTCGTCGAGGACCTTCTGGGGCGAGATGTCGACCACCACCCAGCCGACGCCTGATAAGTAGATCTCGGGCCAGGCGTGGGCGTTGCCGCCGCGCAGCAGAATTGCCGAGCCATCGCCGCGATCGCCCCCGTTGACGGCGTAGCCCGCGGCGACGCGCGCGGGCACGCCGAGCGAGCGCATTAGGTAGGTGGCGGCGTGGGCGAAGTAGACGCAGTAGCCGATGCGGTCGCCGAACAAGAAATCGCCGGTGGGATCCTGCGCTTTCGCGTGGCGGCTCTTGCGCGAGTAGCTGCCGGTCTCTTCGAGGATCTGCTTCACGATCAGCGCGCGCGCGAGCGGGTCGTTCCGAAACTCGGGACGCAGCTGCGCGAGCATCTCGTCGGCGAGCTTCCCGTAGCGCGCGTCGCTGGGCGCCTCGGTGTAGAGCTTCCACTGTTCGTCGTTCCAATTAGGGTCGCCCGCCTCGCCGCCGAGCATTTCTTCGTAGTAAAGCGTCGGCGCGCGAGAGAGCACGCGGTAGCTGCGCTGGAAACGGAACGAGCTCTTCATCGCACTCGGCTCGATCGTCACGGGCGCGTCGATCGCAAACGGCCGCGCGTGATCGGTGAGCAAGCCGATCGAAGTCTCGAGCTCCGTGCGTCCGGCCCCATCGGCGGCAGGCGCCGGCACCTCGATCTTCGCGGCCGGGAACACGCGCACGACATCGCGATCCACGTCGTCGCGCTGCGCCTCCACCAGCCGCTGGCCGTTGAACTGCGAGAAGGCGGTCTCGCGGAAGTAATAAGCGCCGGTCGGGGGCGTGTAATCCGCGTGCAGTACGACGATCGCGACGGGCACTTCGGAGCCGTCGTTCGAGTAGTCGTCCTTGAAATCGTTCGTCGCGCCTGTGCCTTTGCCAGACTTGTTGGGTTTGCTGGGCTTGTTGCCGTCGAGCCCGAGCCCGGCGGGCGGCCGCGCGCTGGGCAAGCCCGTGATGTTCAGGCCGACCAGAAGCAGCAGCGCCACCGCGAACAACGCCGCGGCGTGCAGCGGCAAGCGGCGCGCGCGCTCATCGCGCAGCAACAAGGCGGCGAGCACGAGCACGCCGGCGGCGCCGATCCCGAGGTAGAACGCGGCCGGGTCGATGCCGCTCCCCCACGCGAAGTCTCCGATTGCGAACGGGCGGTGCACCATGCCTGCGCGGTGCGGCGCGAACGTGGCCGCGAGCGCCGTCGCAGCCAGCGCGATCTCGGCGATGCCCGCAAAGGGCGAGCGCAGCGCGGCGAACCGCAGCACGAAGACGGGCGCTGCGATCCCCGCGAGCGCGCGCAGCACGTCGAGCGCGCCGAGCGCTGTGGTCGGCCCCAACAACTCGCCGAACCAGGTGGCGCGCGAGAGCGCGAACGCGAGCAGCGCCGCGAGCGCGCCGGCCGCGAGCGCGAGCAGCGCGGCGCCGCGCGTGCGCAGCGCGCGGCCGCGCGGGTGCGCACGGCTCGCGAGTTCGGCGGCGATGGCGGCGCCGAACGCGGCGAGTGCTGCCGCCGCGATGCCGGCAAGCGCCGCATAACTCCACGCGAGCGCCGCCGCCGCGAGGGCGAGCGCGAGCGCGCGCGCCCAGGCCGCCGCGGGCAGCGCACGCAACCCGCCGGCTCGCGCCGGCGCTTGCTGCGCGTCCTCGCGCCACGCGCCCGCTGCGCTCACAGGGCGCCCCCATCGCGCGCATCCAGCGAGCGCCCGGTGCTGCGATCGAGCACGCGCACCTCGCCGCCGTGCGCCGCGAGCTGCGCGACGAGTTCGCGCAGCGCGCGATCCTGCACTGCGGACGTCTCCGCCGACGTGAGTAACAACTGCTCGAGGCGCGAACTCTTCGGCGCGCGCGCGACGCCGTCGGCGCCCAGCACGAACGAGAGCCGAGGGCCGTGGCGCTCGGCAAAACGCAGCGCCTCAGCGCGCCAGCGCCCATCGTGAGCGGACGCGAACACGATGCAAGGATCGGCGCTGGTCGCGCTCTCGAGGAACGCGCCGAGCTGCGTCGGCCCGTGCGCGGCGCCGGATTCGGCGACCGCGTGCAGCGCGTCGCCCAAGCTGCGGGCGACCGCGCGCGCGCCGTCCGCGCCGAAGCGCCAGCCCTCGCCGAGCGCGCCGCTCTCGAGCGCGAGCCGCGCGGCCGCGGCGGCGGCTTCGTCGCGCGGGTCAGCCATTAGGTACGCGGAAACCTGCCGCGCCGGCTCGAGCGCGCGCTCGGGTTTGCGCACCATCAACAGGCCCGTGCGCGCGAACGTCTTCCAGAGCACGTCGCGCGCGGAATCGCCGGGCGCGTAGCGGCGAATCTCGGCGCGATCGCCCTCGGGTTCGCCGGCCGGGTGCGGCGTGCCGTCGCCGCCCGCGCGCGTAACAACCACGTGCGCATCCGAGAGCCGACCGGGGTTCGGGAGAATCCACATGCGCGCGGGCGAAGCCAGGCGCACGCGCACGCGCGTCAGCCCGAACACGTCGCGCACCTCGATCACGCGCTCCACCTTCTCGACTTCGGCGCGGCGCTCGGCCCGGATCTCTTCGAGCCAGCCGCCGCCGCCCACCTTTGGGAGCAGACGGCAGGCGACGCCCGCCGGTTCCTCCCAGCGCAGCGTGAATGCGACCCACGGCACCGGCCAATCCGGCAGCGCGAAGCCCGTGCGCAGCCAGACCTCCGTCTCGATGCGCTCGGGCAACACCGCCAGCGGCGCTGCGCGAAGCCAGCGCCGCAGCGCGAGGCCGACGGCAACGCTGGCGATCGCGCAGAGCAGAGACACCACGAGGCACGCGGCCGCCGCGACCAAGAGCAGCAGATCGAGTTCGCGAAAACCGTAATACCAGAGCACTAGGCCCGCGACCGACACGAGCAGCGCGCCGGGCGCAGCAAGCGGCGCCCAGTCAAACACGCGCGGGAGGAAGCCCTGCGAGAGGAAGCCGCGCGAGAGCCGACGAATCCAGCGCGGTGCGTGCATGAGGGCTGGGTTTAGCGATCGCAGAGGCCGAGCGCGCGCAGTTGCGCAGCGGCCTGCGGCGCCCAGCCGCGGTTCGCCGCCGGGCTCGCGGGGCTCGGATGCAGGATCTCTCCGATCTCGGCGGCGCCCTCCGGCACCGCAGCCCGCGCCCGATCCGAGGCGAAGCGTCCAATCCCAATCACCCAGCGCGGCGCGAACAACGCGACGAGCTTCGTAAGCGCGGCGTCGCACACCGCAAAGAGCGCATCGCGTTCCGCGCGCGCCAAGGAGTCCGGCGTGCGGTTCTTCCCGCTCGCCTCCATGAACACGAGCGGGCAATAGTTCAGCACGAACGCGTCCGCGAAAAAGCGCTCCGGCTTTTCGTAGTGCGCCGCAACCGCGCCCCACACCCGCGCGCCACTCACTTCGCTGCGCGCACACGCGAACCCCTCGATCGGCCGCCTCGGATGCTCGCGCGCCGGCTTCGCCACCGGCGCCTCGATCCCCAAAAACCCGCGCACCGCCGCCACTTCCCCAAACGGCACCCCGGTTTGCGCCATCCCGAACGGCCCGGGGTTCATCCCAAGAAACAAAACGCCAACCGGCCCCCGCGCATACCGCCGCACAAACGCCGCATGCGGCTTCCACGCATAAGTCAGCGGGTCATAAACGTGCGAAACCGGCGTCCCAAACGTGAGCCGGCCCAGTTCCCGCGAAAGCCC
>JANNRF010000467.1:0-5408 GCA_031401135.1 Deltaproteobacteria bacterium
GAGGGTCGCGAGCTTCTCCGCGAGCCGGCGAGTTTGCGCCGCGCGGGCCGCGGGTTCCGCGTTTACTTGCCGCCTCGCGATCCCTCGCGAAGCCGAGCAGCTCGTCCACTTCGTAGTGCGAAAGCCGCCGCGCGGCGCCGAGCGGGAGTGAACCCAGCACGAGCGGGCCCATGCGCTCGCGCACGAGCCGTAGCACCGGATGCCCGAGCGCATCCATCGCGCGGCGAATCTCGCGCTTGCGCCCCTCGCGTAGCACCAGCAGGAGTTCGCTCTCGTCGCGCTCGGCGTCGTGCTGCGCGGCCGAAACATGTGCCGGCCGCATCGGTCCGTCGTCGAGCTCGATGCCGCCGCGCAGCCGCGCCAGCGTCTCGTCCTCGATCCGCCCGCGCACGCGCACGCGATATTCCTTGTCGACTTCGCGCGAGGGATGCAGCAACGCGTGAGAGAGCTCGCCGTCGTTGGTCATTAGGACGAGGCCCTCAGAGCCGACGTCGAGGCGCCCGACCGGGAACAAGCGCGCCCCGCGCGCAGCCGGCGGCAGCAAGCTGTGAACAGTGCGGCGCTCGCCGGTGTGCGGATCGCTGAGCGTCGTGAGCACGCCGGTGGGCTTGTTCAGCAGCCAGTAGTCGAGCTGTTCCGCGGCGATCACGCGGCCGTCGAGGCGAATCTCGTCGCGGCGCGGATCGGCGCGCTCGCCGAGTTTCGCGAGGCGCCCGTTCAACGTGACGCGACCGGCGCTGATTAGGTCCTCGGCGGCGCGGCGCGAAGCGATGCCAGCTCCCGCGATCAGCTTCTGCAGCTTCTCGGATCGGGGCTTGGCCGTTTCGCCCGGCTGCGGCTGGCTTCGCCCCGCGGCCCGAACGGCCTGCGGCTTCCAGGGGTGCGCCGGGCGCTGGAACTCGCCCCCGCGCCCCGCACTTCGGGCGCGCACAGGCTTGTTAGGCTGTGCGCCGCCTTCGCCGCGCGCTGGCCCGCTCGGCGCTCCGCGCGCGCGAGGCTTCCCGCGCCGCGGCGGCTTCAGTGCAGTTCGCTCGGGGACGGCGCGCTCTCGCCGGCCTCGGCGCTCTCGAACTCGAGCGGCGTCACCGCGGCAGCCGCGTCCGGCGGCGGCAGCAACTCCTCCACTTCGCGCAGCGTCGGCAGATCATCGAGCTTGCCGAGGCCGAACACTTCCAGGAAGCGCTTGGTGGTGGCGTAGACGAGCGGGCGGCCCGGCACTTCGCGATGCCCGGCGATGCGTACGAGCTTGCGGTCGACCAGGCTCTTCAAGACGGGACCGGCTTCGACGCCGCGCACGTGCTCGATTTCTGCACGCGTGACCGGCTGGCGGTAGGCGACAATCGCCATCGTCTCGAGTCCAGCGCGCGTGAGCCGCAGCGCTCGCTCGCGGTGCAAGAGGCGCAGGTACGGCGCGACGCTCGCGTGGGTGCGCAGCTGATAGCCGCCTGCGACCTCCCAGATCTCGAGCGCGCGCCCAGCCGCTTCGTACTCCCTCGTGATCTCGGCGACTAGCCCGGCCACGTCGCTGGCTTCGAGCGCCGGCACGATCTCGGCGAGGCGCGCTGCCGAAACCGGCTCGCCCGCCGCCACGATCAGCGCCTCCACGATCTGCTTCTGCTGTGCGCGCTCCATCACACCCCCTGTTGAACGTGCGGCACGCGCACGTCTTCGGCGACGCGCCGATGCCACTCCTCGGCGCCCTCTTCCGTGCGCCGCAAGCGAATCGGCCCTTCCGGCACGCCGTCCTCGCGCAGTCCCTGATAAACGCGTAGCGCTGCGACACGCACGAGTTCCAGCAGCGCCAGGAACGAGGCCACCACGAGCGGGCGCGAGAGCCGCGCCTCGGGGTCGCCGGAGAACAGCTGCTCGAACTCGAGCGAGCCGCCTTCGACGCCGATCGCGTCCATGATCGCGAGCATGCGTTCGTAAACTGTTACGGGCTCGCCTTCGACTTCGTGCAGCCCGGGCCCGCTCGGAACGCGCGCGAGCACGCGGCGGAACGCGTCGATTAGCACCATCAACGAGACCTCGAGCTCGCGCTCGGCCTCCGGCGTCCCCGTGATCTCGGGCACGCGCGCCTTGAAGACGTCTCGGCCCTCGCGCGTGTACTCCCCGAGCTGCTCGGACACTTCCTTGAAGCGCTCGTACTCGAGCAGCCGCGCGATCAACTCTGCGCGCGGGTCGAGCCCCTCTTCTTCGTCGTCGTTCTCGCTCGGCGGCAACAACAAGCGGGACTTGATCCACGCCAGCGTCGCCGCCATCACCAGATACTCCGCCGCCACGTCGAGTTGGAGATCCTCCATCAAGTTCAGGAACTCGATGTACTGGTCCGCGATCTGGGCCACCGGCAACTCGGTGATGTCCATTTCGTTTTCGCGGATCAAATGCAGCAGCAGATCGAGCGGCCCTTCGAACAGGGACAACTTGATTGCGCACGTCGCACCAGCGACGGACCCCACCACAGCGGGCGTACCCGAATCGAGCATGAGAACTCCGAGAGGAACGGGAA
The DNA here is from genome assembly GCA_031401135.1 of Deltaproteobacteria bacterium. Taxonomy (GTDB): domain Bacteria; phylum Myxococcota_A; class UBA9160; order UBA9160; family UBA6930; genus VGRF01. The sequence continues at coordinate 2,510 of JANNRF010000467.1, forward strand.
CGGGGGGGGTGGAGGGACCCTACCCAATTGCGCGCGGGGTTGATACTGGCGTCGCGCGAATGCGAACGCGTCGGCGCGCTTGGGACGCGGAGGCCACTGTTCGATCTCCGCTCGGCTCACGCGAGCCCAAGACTCGCGTGGCCTCGCTGCGCGCGGCGAAGCGCCGCTTGCTCAGGGTTTTCGAGGCAGCGCGCCGCGCTTCCGCGCGGGTGAGGTGCCGCTGCGACGCGCGCTTCCCGCGAGTTCGCGCGCGAGGCCGAGCGCTTCCTCGCGCGTCGAGATGCCGCGGTCGAGCAGCGCGATGCGAATGCGTGCGAGTGCGCGGCCGATCGCGGGGCCCGCGAGGCCGATCGCGAGCAAGTCGTCGCCAGTGACAGGCAGCGGCGCGTTGCGGTCTTCGGCGACGTGGCGATCGATGCGCCGCTGCACGCCGCTCGGCGCCCAGGCGCGCAGCGCGCTGAGTTCCTCGAACGGCAACGCGCGCAGGGCCGCATCGACCGCGCCGCGGCCGCGCGCGCGGCTGAGAGCGCGCAGCGCCGCATCGCGCGTGCGCGGAAACGCGGCGATGCGCGTCGCCACAGCGCCGCGGATCGCAAGCCGCGCAAGTGCGCGGCGTGCGAGCGGAGTGGGCACGGCGGCGAGCCACACCATCAGCCCGGCGACCCAGGGGCGGCCAGGGTCCGCGTTGAGTGTGAGCGTCCGCGCAAAACGGCGCAGCGGCGCTAGCGCGAGGCGCGGCAAGTCGAGCCCCGGTTCGAGCGCGGGCAGCACATGCCAGTCGTCGAGCAACGCCAGCGCGCGGGCCGGGTCGCCGCCAGCGCTCGCTTCCGCGAACAATTTCTCGAGCTCCGCAGCGAAGCGTTCGCCCGAGACTGCCCCGAATGCGCCTTGCCGCAGCGCGCTGCGCAGCGCCGTTCGCGATTCGCGCGCGAGCCGCAGCCCGAAGCGCGCGGCGAAACGCGCGGCGCGGAAGGCGCGCGTCGGGTCGTCGCGAAAGCTCGCCGGGTGGAAGACGCGCAGCTCGCCGGCCGCGAGATCCGGGAGCCCGCCGCCAGGGTCGACGATGCCTCCGCTCGTGCGAGCGGCGTCGTTCATCGGCAAGGCGAGCGCGTTGAGCGTGAAATCGCGGCGGCGCAGATCCTGTTCGAGCGTGCCGGATGCAACGCTCGGCAGCGCACCGGCGGAGGCGTACGTCTCGCTGCGCACCGTCGCGAGATCGAGCGCAGCGCCCTCGTGCGTCTCGATGCGCACGGTGCCGAAGCGCGGGTGAACGACGACACGATCGCCCTCGAGCGCGGCTTCGCGAGCGAGCGCTGCCGTCTCTTCACCGGCCGGCGCGCCGGGCGGGGCAGCGACTGTTAGGTCTGCGTCGCGCAGCGGGCGCCCGAGCAGCAGATCGCGCACCGGGCCGCCCACCAGATAGAGCGCGAGGCCGCGCGCTTCGGCTGCGCGCGCGAGGCGCTGCACGCGCGAGCACACCGGCTCGGGCAGCGCCGCCAGCGCCTCGGCGAGAGTCGGGGCTGCGCGCGCGGCGGAGGGAAGCGCCGACGCGGGCTGCGAGCGGCTGCCGGCCCGGCGCACAGCCATTAGGTCGGCCTGGCGCGACCAGCGCCGCGCGGGTGATGCGTCTCGACGAGTTCGCGCATGCGGCCGCCGCTCACGTGCGTGTAGATCTGCGTCGTCGCGAGATCCGTGTGGCCGAGCATCGTCTGCACGGCGCGCAGGTCGGCTCCGCCCTCGAGCAGATCCGTCGCGAAGGCGTGGCGCAGCACATGCGGCGAAACGCGCGCGGGCTCGAGCCCGGCGCGCACGGCGAGCGTGCGCAGGCGCGCGAAGAAGTTCTGGCGCGTCATGGCGCCGCCGCGCGCGGTGACGAACGCTGCATCGCTGGGGCGCTTCGCGCGGCTGGTGCGCGTCGCGCGCGCGAGCAGCCCCGCACGGGCGCCGGCGAGGTACGCCTCGAGCGCGTCGAGGGCCGGCTCGCTCACGGGCACGATCCGCTCCTTGCGCCCCTTGCCGACCACGCGCACCAGGCCCGCCCGGCGGTCGACGGCGCCGAGCGGCAGCGAGATCAGCTCCGAGACGCGCAACCCCGAGCCGTATAACAGCTCGAGCATCGCGCGATCGCGCAGTCCCAGCGCGCCGTCGGGCGCCGCGGCGTCGATCAGTGCAGCACTCTCGTCGGGTCGCAGCGTGCGCGGCAGCACGCGCGGCAGGCGCGGCGCGGCGATGCCCTCGCTCGGATCGAGCGCGATCCGCCCGGTGGTCGCGAGGTACTGCACGAAGCGCCGCGTCGAAACGAGCATGCGCGCGCGCGAACGTGCGCCGAGCCCCTGGGCCTCGAGCGAGGCGAGAAAGCCTGTTAGGTGGGCGCGCGCGAGCTCGCGCAGCGCGCCGACGCGTTCGCGCGCGAGGTACTCGGCGAAGCGCACGAGATCGGCGCCGTACGCCTCGATGGTTTTCGGTGCGAGCCCGCGCTCGAGCGCCGAGTGACGCAGGAATGCGTCGATTGCCGACGCCCATGTTCGCAGCGGCGCGTTCGCCTTCGCGTCAGGCATGCGAGCCATGCGCGTGGACGGCGGCGCTCGGGTCGCCTCCGACGACGGTCATCAGGTCCCGCCGCAGGCGCTCCATCGCTTCGGGATCGAGCAAGCGCTTCTGGTCCGGCGTCTTCACGTAGAAGCTGTCCGCCGCTTGGTCGAGCACGGTCGTGGCCTTCGACACGTAAATCTCGAGGTTGTGCGCCGTAATCGTTCGCGTGAGGTCGTGCAGCAGCCCGAGCCGGTCGTCGGCCGTGATGTCGATGACGGTGTAGAAGTCCGACACGTCGTTGCGGATCACCACGACGGGCGGCGACTGGAGCGGCGGCCGGGCCTTGCCCACCGGACGGCGCTGCCGC
>JANNRF010000468.1:0-5117 GCA_031401135.1 Deltaproteobacteria bacterium
GCGCCCGTAACAATCGCGACCTTGCCGTCGAGCTGTCTCATCACTGCCCTCCGCTCACGATGATCGTCTGGCCGGTGATCCAATCCGTCGCGGGTGCCGCGAGGAACACTGCGGCCGCCGCGATGTCTTCCGGTACGCCCGTGCGCCCGACCGGAATCGAGCTGCCCATCCGCTGCGCAGTCTGCTCGTCGACGTGCATCGTCTCGAGCAGCATCTCGGTGACGACGATGCCCGGCGCGATCGCGTTCACGCGAATGCCCCGCGGCGCGAGTTCCACGGCCAGCGTCTTCGTCAGCTGCATCACGCCAGCGCGCGCGGCGCCATACGGCCCGAATCCCGGCGATGGCCCCAGCCCCGAAATGGACGTGATGTTGATGACGCGGCCGCCCTTGTCGCCGAACTTGCGCGCGGCCGCCTTCGTCCCCCACCAGAGCGTCTTCAGGTTGAGATCGATCAGCGTGTCCCAGTTCGGCTCGGTCGTCTCCGCGAGCGTGTGCAGCTGGCGGTCGAGGTTGCCGCCCGCGTTGTTCACCCAGATCGAGAGCGGGCCGAGCTTCGCCTCGGCGGCATCGGCGAGGCGGTCGATCGCTGGAAAGTCGAGCACGTCCGTGGGCACGACCAGCGCGCGGCGGCCGCGCTTCTCGATCTCGCCCGCGACTTCCTCGAGATCGGCTTTGCGGCGCGCCGCGATCGCGACGTCCGCGCCGCACTCGGCCAGCGCGATGGCGATGCCGCGCCCGATACCCTTGCCGGCGCCCGTAACAACCGCGACGCGGCCGTCGAGCCTGAAGCCATCGAGAATCGCCATGAGCCGCTCCTCGCGCGTGATTCCCTACGGCGTCGTCGGCGCCCGGAAGACGAGCAGCAGGTTGCCCGCCATGTGGTTGTAGATCCCGTAGCCCGACGAAACGACGAGCATGCCGTCCTCTGCGATCGGCGCGGCCGCGCCGCCGAGGGATCCGCCGCTCGCGAGATCGCCCGAGAGCGTCGTGTGCTCGCGCGCGGTGTCGTACGACCACACGACTTCGCCTGTGTCTGCGGCGTGGATGCGCAGCACGCCGTCCATGCCGCCCGCCGCGACGAGATCGCCTAACAGCGTCACCGCTTGCGAGACGCCGGGGTGACAGAAGCGGCGCTCGCCGCACACCTCGGGCGCGCGCGCGAACCAGCGCGCCTTGCCGGTGAGCGCATCGAGGGCGTGAAGTCCGGGCCGCTCGGGCGATTCGTAGGCGCGGCCGTCCGCCATGTCGGTGATGGGCACGTAGATCGTGCTCGCATCCGCGGCCATGCCGAACTGGACGCCGCCCTGGATCCCGCCGCGGCCGACTTTTGTCTTCCACACCAGCGCGCCGGTATCGGGGTCGAGCGCGTGCACGTCGCCGGACTTCTGGCCGCCGATCACGAGATCACGCTGGCCGGGGCGCGAGAGCAGCAGCGTGCCCGCGCCGAAGTCGAAGTCAGGGCCTTTTTCGGGCGGGCAGCTGTCGTCGGTCGCCGTGTCGCACGCCGTGTTCCAGACGTCGTTGGCGGTGCCCTGATAACTCCACCTCACGGCGCCGGTCGCAAGCTCGAGCGCCATGATCGCGTCGCTCGTCAGGGTTGCGGGCGACGACATGTTCTCGCCCGTGCCCACGTAGAGTTGGCCGCGCGCGGCGTCGATCGTGGGCGTATTCCAGACCATGGCGCCCGAGGGCCCGTACATGTCGGTGCCCGAGCGGTTCTGGCTCTGCACGACCGCGGGCGCGCGGATCGTCGGCGTCTTCCACAACAACTCTCCGCTGGCCGCGTCGTACGCCACCACCGCGCCGGTCCCCTTGCAGCACTCGTACTTCGGGTCGACGGCGAGCGCGACCTCGAGCGACGAGACCGGCACGTAGAGCCGCCCGTCGTGCAGCGCGGGCGATCCGGTGATCGTGGCGCTCGGGTGGTCGTCGGTGCGCTGACGCCACGCGAGATCGCCGTTCACGGCGTCGATCGCGTAGACGTTGCCGAGGATGTCGCCGAAATACGCGCGCGGTTTCGCGCTCGTATCCCCAGCGGTCCAATGCGAGACGACGATGCCCGTGCGCACTTCTGCGCCGGCAGCGAACTGCCAGCGCACGCAGCCCGTCTCGGCGTCGAGGGCGTAGACGCCGCCGTTGTGGCTGCCGACGAGCAGCGCTCCGCCTGCGAAGGCTGGCTGCGAGCGCAAGCGATTCGCACCGGGGAACGCGAGCGCCCACGCGAGTGCGAGCCGCGGCAGATCCGCGCGCTGGATACCGGCCGTCGCGGCGCCGATGTTGTGGGTGTTACTGGCGTCTTGACCCCAGCCCGCTGCGCGCGGCGGGCGCGCGTAGTCGAATGCACTGCGTTCCGGGCTGCACGCGGGCAGCGGCCGCGGCCCGGCCTCGCTGAGCAGCCGCCCCGTCACGTACTCCGCGAGCGCTGCGCGCTCCGGCTCGCTGAGCATCGAGGCCTGCGCGCGCATGACTCCCGTCGAGAGCGAAATCTGCACCGCTGCGGGAGTCATCATCCCGATCATGTCGCGATGCGGCGCCTTCGCTACCGCGCCGTCGTGGCAACTCGCGCAATGCTGCGCGTAGAGCGGCTTGCCGGGCATCGCCTCGCGCGCGGAGCGGGCATCGGCAATCGCCTGCATGCCATCGCCCGCGCCGGCTTTGGCGTTCGCAGTCGGGCCGCCCTGAGTCGGCCTAACAGCTGGGCTTCCGCTGCAAGAGAGCAGAGCGGCGAGCGTTCCCAACGCGGCGCTGCGTGCGGCCGTTCGGCGCCACTGGGTGATCGAGGTTCCGGCCACGGCGTTTCTCCCGCCGGCCAACGTACACCGATTGGATGGCAGCGAGCGCCCGCTTCGGAACCGAGAGCAGAGATCCTCGCGAGAGGCGGCAAAGCCGGCGCAACCTGCGTAACACTCGCGCCGCGCGGGAGGTTGAGATCCGAGCATGGCGCTGCAAGCGAGTGAATGGCTGATCGTCGGAGGACTCGGAGCGATCTGGCTCGGCGTTCAGATCGTCGTCGTCGGGCGCCCGCCGCGCGCGCTGAGGCGTGGCCCGCAGCCGACCGCGCCCAAGGGCACGCCGCAAGCGTTCGGCCTCTTCTGGCTCGACCAGTACGGAACGATCGGCCTGACGCTCGCGATCGGCGGCGCCCTCGCAGCGCTGTGGGGCCGGCTGTCATGAGCATCCCGGTGACGGCGCTCTATCTCGGGTTGTCGGGTTTGCTCGCGGTCTTGTTAGCCAACAACGTGCTCTACGTGCGCCTGCGTTCTGCGACGCAGCCGAAGTGGCGCCCAGACGCCGCGCTGCGCGTGCAAGCGAACTTCGTGGAGAACGTTCCGCTCGCGCTGCTCCTGTTGTTGGGTCTCGAGTTGCAGGGCGTCGCCGCGCTGGCGCTGCACGTTTTCGGAAGTTCCCTGCTGATCTGCCGCAGCCTGCACGCGTGGGGCCTCGGCAGCTACGAAGGCGCGAACTACCCGCGGCTGATCGGCGCCCAGGGCACGTTCCTGTTGATCTCGATCATGAGCGTCGCGCTGATCTACGGCGCGGGCTGAGTTCCATAACAAGGGAGGGAGGCGAGATGGCGGTGTTCGGCAAGTATCCGGTCTTCCAGCAGGCGTACCTCGTGAACGACATCGAGGCGTCGATCCAGCACTGGCACAAGCTGTTCTGCGCGGGGCCGTTCGTGATCGCGCCGCATCACAAGACCGACCGCTTCATGTACCGCGGCACGAAACAAGAAGCCGACGTCTCTTATGCGTTCGGCTACTGCGGCGACATGATGATCCAGTTCATCCAGCAGCACGACGAGACGCCGTCGATCTACCGCGACATGTACAAGCGGGGCCAGGAAGGCTTTCACCACATCGGCATTCTGGTGCACGACTGGGAAGATGAGCGCCAGCGCCTGCTCGACATGGGCTTCGTGAACGCCTGCGAGCTGTATGCGGACAATGTGAATGCGGCCTACATCGACACGCGCCCCGCGAACGGCTGCTTCACCGAGATTCATGGCGACCCGCCGCACATTCTCGAGAGCTTCAAGGGCTGGCGGGACGCGCACCGCAAGCACAAGCCGAGCGACAACCCGATCGTGCGCCGCTGAGCGCACGAGCGAAGGGGCACCTGATGACTCGCATCTCGAAGCTCGATCCGAAGGACTGGGACGCGGAGATTCGTGCGATGGCGCGGCCGGAGACTGCGACTCCGCTCGAGCAGGGCTTGCTGCGCATGTTCGCGCACCGCCCGGCGCTCGCGAAGGGCATGATGCAGTTCGCGGGAGCGCTGAAGGCGAATCGCTCGCTTGGCGACCGGCTCGTCGAGCTGGTGCGGCTGCGCGTCGCGTTTCATAACCAGTGCCGCAGCTGCATGGCGATCCGCTACCGCGACGCGGTCGCGGACGGCGTGAGCGAAGCGCTGGTGTGCTCGCTCGAGAAGCCCGCCGAGGCGCTCGACCTAACAGTCGCGGAGAAAGCGGCGCTCGCCTACGCCGACGCGTTCGCGACCGATCACCTGGCCGTGACCGACGCCACCTTCGCGCGCTTGCGCGAGCACTTCAGCGAGCCCGAGATCATCGAGCTCGGCATGACGATCGCGTTCTTCGTCGGCTTCGGCCGGCTCGCCGCGACGCTCGACATGGTCGAGGAGTTGCCCGCGCGCTTCCAAGATCACACGCAGCGCATTGCGCCTTGGGGTGAAGAGTCGATCTTGGTGCGCTGAGGCAAGCGGCGCTTCGCCGCGCGCAGCGAGGCGCAGCCGAGCGAAGATCGAACAGGGGCCTCGGTGGGTGCGACGCCTTGCTGGAGCGCGGCCAGGCATCCGTCACGGGACCGCAAGCGGCGCTTCGCCGCGCGCAGCGAGGCGCAGCCGAGCGGAGATCGAACACGGTCGGCTCACGGCGCTCGAACGATCTCTTCTTTCGCAGCGAACATCTGCACGCTGCCTGCTGCCGCGAAGTGCGGAGAGTCGCCGCCTTGGTCTTCACGCATCTGGCGCGAAGCCATCGCGCTGCGCGCTGCGGCGAGATCGCGCCAGTGCAGCTCGGTCACGCCGTCGAAGGCGGGAGCGGCAGTGGCGTAGGTCTCTGGCAACGGGTGGCACTGCAGATAGAGCAGGGCGCCTTCG
>JANNRF010000469.1:0-2863 GCA_031401135.1 Deltaproteobacteria bacterium
GGTCGAGCTTCGCGTCGCCGCCGGGCAGCGGCGTGGTCGCGGTGCGGCACTCCGCCTGCACGCCGAGCTGTGCGCACAGCTGGTTCGCGGCGTCCTCGGCCATCAGGCGATACGCGGCGAGCTTGCCGCCCGTGATCGTCCAGAGCCCTGGCGAGCCGCCCTCAGCGCCGTGGTCGATCACGCGGTAGTCGCGCGAGAGTTCGTCCTCGTAGGCGCCAAAGCCGTAGAGCGTCGGCCGCACGCCTTGGATCGCGTGCAGGATGCGGTGCTCGCGAATGCGCGGGATCGAGCGCTCCATCGCTTCCAGCACGTAGGCGACTTCGTCTTCGCGCGTCTCGATCTTGTCGAGGTCGCCGTAATAATCGTCGTCGGTCGTGCCCGCCATCGAGTTCTGCTCGTGCGGAAAGGTAAACATGTCGCGGCCGTCGACGCCGCGCGCGTAGATCGCGAGGTTCGAGACGCGCCGCTCGAACACGAGATGCACGCCCTTCCCCGGGCGCAGCTTGAACTTCTCGCCGGCGAGTTCCGCCACCTCGGGGCCCCACGGACCGGCCGCGTTCAGCACCAGCGCCGCCTCGATCAGCGTTTCGTCGCCGCGCACGCGATCGCGCACGCGCACGCCCGTCACGCGCGTTCCGCCCGGCTCGCGTAACACTTCGACGGCCTCGCTGTGCGTGAAGATCTGCGCGCCGTGCTCCGCCGCGTCGAGCGCGTTCGCCGCACACAGCCGCGCGGCGTCGATGCCCCACTCGTCGAGCGTGAACGCGCACTCGATTCGCGGCGAAATGCCAGGCTCGAGCGCGAGCGCCTGCTCGCGCGTGAGCCGCGTGTGCGGACGGCCGTTCTTCAGCGGCACAAACTTGTCGTACATCTCGAGCCCGATCTCGACGATCTCGGGCCCGATCGGATCCTCGGAAAACACGGGCATTAGGAACGGGATGCGAAACACGAGATGCGGCGCGATGCGCTGGATCGCGCCCGAATCCACGCACGAGTGGTACGTGACCTCGGGGTCCTTCTGCAGATACCGCAGCCCGCCGTGAATCATTCCCGACGACGCCCAGGTCGTCCCCGAGCCGAGCTCTTTCTTCTCGACGAGCGCGCACGCAACGCCGCGCAGCGCAAGATCGCGCGCGACGCCGGTTCCATTGATGCCTCCGCCAATCACCAAGACTTGCGTGCGGAGGACGCGCGTCACGGCTTCGCGGGCTCGTCCGGCTTGGGCAGCACCACGCGCACGTGCAGCTCGTCGAGCTGCATCTTCTCGACTTCGCTTGGCGCGTCCATCAACAAGTCCTGCCCGCGCTGCGTCTTCGGGAAGGCGATCACGTCGCGCAGGCTCGTCGCGCCCGCGAGCAGCATCGCCATGCGATCGAGGCCGAACGCGAAGCCGCCGTGGGGCGGCGCGCCCGCGTCGAGCGCGTTCAGCATGAAACCGAAGCGCGCTTCCATTTCGTCTTTGGCGTAGCCGAGGATCTCGAAGATCTTGCGCTGCACGTCGCTGCGGTGGTTGCGCAGCGAACCCGAGCCGAGCTCGGTGCCGTTCATCACCACGTCATAATGCGTGCCGCGCATCGCCAGCGGCTTGGTGTCGAACAGCTCGAGATCTTCCTCGTGGGGCGCCACGAACGGCATGTGCATGAAGGTGAGCTTGCCGTCTTCGCCGCGTTCGAAGACTGGGAAGTCCAAGACCAGGAGTGGCGCCCAGGCGCGGCCGTCGACGCGCCCGAGTTGGCGGCCGAGATCGACGCGCAGCCGGCCGAGGATCGCGTTCGCCTTGGCGAAATCGTCGGCGGCGAAGAACAGCACGCTACCCGGGCGCGCGCCCGTGCGCGCCGTAATGCCTGCGCGCTCGCTCTCGGACAGGAATTTCGCGATCGGAGATTGCCAAGCGCCGTCGGGCATCACGCGAATCCAGGCGAGGCCTCGCGCGCCGAGTTCCTTCTTCACGAACGCTTCGAGCCGGTCGATCTCGCTGCGCGACATCGCTTCCGCGTCGTGCAGCGGCAAGCACTTCACCACGCCGCCGCGCTCGACTGCGCCGCCGAACGCCTTGAAGCCCGTGTTCACGAACAAGTCCGTCAGCTCGACCAGCTCCAGTAACACCCGCGTGTCGGGCTTGTCCGAGCCATAACGACTCATCGCCTCGGCGTAGGACATGCGCGGAAACGGCGCGGGCAACTCGATGCCCGCGGCGTCGCGCCAGGCGCGCAGCGTCACGTCCTCTAGCACCGTCAGCACGTCCTCGACCCCAACAAAACTCATTTCGAGATCGATCTGCGTGAACTCGAGCTGGCGGTCGGCGCGCAAATCCTCATCGCGGAAGCAGCGCGCGATCTGGAAGTAGCGGTCGAAGCCCGCGACCATGAACAGCTGCTTCATGATCTGCGGCGACTGGGGCAGCGCGTAGAACGCACCGGGCTGGAGCCGGCTCGGCACCAGGAAATCCCGCGCGCCCTCGGGCGTCGCCTTCGCAAGAATCGGCGTCTCGATTTCGAGGAAGCCGTTGGCGCTGAGCGCCATGCGCGCAGACTGATACAGCGCGTGGCGCACTTTCATCCCGCGCTGAAGCGGCGGGCGGCGCAAATCGTGGATGCGATGGCGCAGCCGCGTCAGCTCGTCCGCGCCGGACTCTTCCTCGATCGCGAACGGCGGCGGCGTCGCGGTGTTCAGGATGCGCAGCTCGCGCGCGACGATCTCGACTTCACCGGTGGGCAGCTTTGCGTTCACCGTCTCCGCCGAGCGCCGCTCGACGACACCGCGCACCGCGATCACGAACTCGCTGCGCAAGTGCCCCGCGCGCGTGTGCACCTCGGACGAAGTCTCGGGGCGGAACACGCACTGCACGATGCCGTCGCGGTCG
>JANNRF010000470.1:0-18648 GCA_031401135.1 Deltaproteobacteria bacterium
CACAGGATCTCGCGGTTGTGCTGGCCGAACAGCGGCGCGGAGTTGCGCAGCTGCGGGTTCGCCTCTCGCAGGCGCCACGCCGAGGCGGGCTGCGGCCACGGCTGCATGCACGGGTGCGGCAGGAAGTTCCAGGATTCGCGCGCCAACAGGTGCGGATCCCAATGGATGTCGTTCGAGTTGAGTACGCGCGCGGCGGGGATGCCCAGCGCTTGCAGCGCCTCCATCGCGGCCTGCGGATCTTGTTGATGCGACCAGGCGCGGATGCGCGCGTCGAGTTCGTCGTGGCGCGCGCGGCGCTCGGCGAGCGGGAGCGCGGCGAGTTCGCTCGCACCGCTCGCGCCTGCGAGCGCGCGCCACTCGGCGTCGTCGCGCGCGGAGATCGCGAGCCACTGGTCTTCGCCCGCAACGGGGTAGACGCCCTGCGGCGCCCAGTGCGGGTGGCGGTTCCCATAATGGATGGGCTTCTCGCCGCGCAGCGACGCCGCCGCGAACGCCTCGCCCGCCATCTGCGCCATCGTCTCGCGCTGCGCGAGGTCGATCCAGACACCGCGCTTGGTGCGGCGGCGCTGAATCAGCGCAAGAACAACGGCACCAACCGCCGCGAGGCCGCCGACGGGATCGCCGTACGAGATCCCCGTCTTGTACGGGATGCCGTCGTCGCCGTAGCCCGCGAGCGAACTCTGACCCGCCATCATCTCGACGATCGGGCCGAAGCCGACCAGATCGCGCTCGGGGCCGGTCTTTCCGAAGCCCGCCATGCTGACGAGGATCACGTCGGGCCGCGCCTTTCGTAACACCTCGTAGCCAACGCCGAGTTTGTCGAGCACCTCGGCGCGGTAGTTCTCGATCACCACGTCGCACTTCGCGACGAACTGCAGGAACAGCTCGCGCCCGCGCGGCTGGGCGAGGTCGAGCGTCAGCGACTTCTTGTCGCGCGCATAATCGTTGAAGTAGACGCTCGCGTTCCACGGTTCGGGGTGCTCGACCGGGAGCAGCGTACGCACGTTGTCCCAGGCGCGCGGCGACTCGATCTTCACGATCTCGGCGCCCATCTCGGCGAGCACGCGCGTGGCGTACGGGCCGGCCCACATCATCGTGAGATCCGCGATGCGCACGCCTTCGAGCGGCAGCCGCTTCATCGCGCGCCTCCCGCGCCGAGCCAGTCACGGATGACTGCGGCGGTATCTGCGCCGGGCGTCGCGAGCGCCCCCGCGCGCCAGTCAATGCCGAGGAACATGCGGCCGGGCACGCGCGCGCGTCCCCCCGGTGTTTCGACTTCGTCGAAGAAGCCGCGCTCGTTCAGCGAGGCATTGCTCAGCAGATCGAGCGGAGTCATTACGGCGCCGATCGGCACCTTGTGCTTCGCGCCGAGTTCGACGAGTTCCGCCTTGCTGCGCGGCGCAAACCAAGCCTGAACTTTGTCGCCGAGCTCGCGGTCGTCCTTGATGCGCTCGAGCGGATCCATGAACTTCGGCTCCTGCAGCGCGGGGTCGCCGATCAGCGCGAACAGCGCCGGCACCTGGCGGTGCAGCGTGCAGACGCCGGCATAGCCGTCGCTCGCGGGATAGAGCCCCCAGACCGCGTTGGTGCGGTTGCCGAGGCGCGGACACGGGACACCGTCCAGGCCGCTCTTCGGCCCGTACAGCTCGAGCATGCCAGCGGCGCACTCCTGCGCGGAGATGTCGAGCCAGTCGCCCTCGCCCTGGAGCTGCGCCCCGTAATAAGCCGTGAGCGTGGCGCCGAAGCCGTTCATGCCGAGCAACTTCAGCGCCTGGTTCGCGCCGTTCTGGAGCGGCGGGCGCGTGCGCACCCCTGTCAAGGAGTGGATGCCGCCGGCCGCGTGCGCCACGAGGTTCGTCGCCTCGTAGTTCGCGTAGGGGCCGTGCTGCCCGAACGCCGTCAGCGAAGTGATTACGAGCGCGGGCTTCGCAGCGCGCAGTGCGAGCGGATCGAGGCCGCGCGCCGCGAGCGCGCCGGGCATGCCATCCTCGACGAGCGCGTCGGCCGCGAGCGCGAGCGCACGCAGTTGCGCGTCGCTCGCCGCGATGCGCCGCTTGCCGCCGAGCAGCGCGGCCTCCTCGTCGCCTGTGAGCGCGCCGTGTGCGCCCTCGCTGCGCACCACGTCGGCGCCGTAACCCGCGAGAAAGCGCGTCGCGAAGGCCGCGGCCACGCCGCCGCCGATTTCGAGGACTCGCATGCCCGCGAGGGGGAGTTCGCTCATGCGACTCGGATTCTCGCACGCCTCGGCGACGCACACCCACGCCGTCCCGCTTGATTCGGCGGCTGCCCGTCACAATTCCTGCCACCCACACACCATCTTGGCCACGTACCTCATAGATGCACCTCAATCCGCGACGAACCCAATCCTCGACGCCCGCCTTCCGAGCCTTGGTGCTGCTAGCGAGCACCGTGGCCGCGATCCCGGCTTTCGCGAGCGATGGTGTCGTCGAGGTCAACCAATCGTGCGCGATCGGCGGCGGCTGCTTCAGCGGAGACGCGCCGCTCTTCCCGGTCACGATCAACGGCAGCGCGGGCAAGAGTTACCGGCTTACCAGCGACATCAGGGTTCCCGACCACAACACCACCGCGATCGCCATTACGCAGAGCGGGGTGTCGCTCGACCTCAACGGGTTCTCGATCTTGGGGATCACCACCTGCTCCTTCCTTCCATACGCCGTCTGCAGCCCGGTTGGGTCCGGGGTGGGTGTGGATGGGCCGGGCGCTGTGGAGGTCCACAATGGCACCGTCCAGGGCATGGGTGCGCAGGGGATCCGCCTGTCGTTCGACAGCCTGGTGACAAACGTCCGGGTGCTGAACTCCGGAGCTACAGGAATCAGCGTCGACGGGGGCGGGAATGTCCGCGGAGTCGTTGCGTCGGCGAACGGAGGCAACGGGGTGAACCTGGTGTTTCGAGGCGCGCTTACGGATAGTGTCGTGGGTAACAACGGCGCTGAGGGGATCCTGGCAGGCCAAGGTTCGAGGGTTCACGGCACCGTCGCGGACTACAACAAATTGAACGGGATCCGCTGCACGGGCGATTGCCTGCTGACGGCCAACGCCGTCACCAACAACTCTCAATATGGCCTGGCGGCGCCTGCGCCCACCTGCACGGGAGTGCTCGCCTATGGTCAGAATCTGATCACGGACAATGCGGTCGGACCCATCCTGAACAGCACGTGTGGCATCCCGGTCGGCACGAACGCATGCGGCCTCCTCGGTTGTCCGTGAGAAGTCGGCCGTGCGTCTCTGTCGCCGCCCACAGGATCAGGCGATTGGCGTGTCGGTAGATCTCACCGCGCTCCTCAGCAGCCGCCTCGGCCGGGACTCCGCGCACCCACGAAGATCTTCCCGCGCCACGGGTCGGGGACGGTGCGCGCATCGAGCCCCGCCTCGGTCATTAGGCGCAACCAGGTCGCCTCGGGGAACAGACCCTCGGTATGGCGATCGAGTTCGACGCGCGTCGTGCCGTCGGCCTCGCGCAGCGTGAACGCGTAGGCGACCTCGAAGGTCGTATCGCTCGGGTCGGGGTCCCAGCACCATTCGAGATAGCGGAGGCCGCGCCCGTCCTCGGCGTCTTCACCGCCGTGATCCGTTCCGGGCGCGAACGATTCGCGCGTGCAGTCGGGCGCGAGCACCACCAACCCGCCCGCGCGGCAGTGCGCGGCGGCGGTCTCGATCGTCGCGCGCAGATCGGCCTCGCTCGCGGCGTACATGATCGCGTCGTGCACGAGCACCGCGTCGAAGCTGCGGCCGAGGCGCACGCTGCGCATGTCGCCCATCAGCGCCTCGCACTCGGGGTTCGCGGCGCGACACACCGCGAGCATCTGCGGCGAGAGATCGGTGAGCGTGAGCGCGAACTCCCGCTTCAGGTTCGCGGCGAAGCTGCCGCCGCCGCAGCCGAGTTCGAGCAGAGTGCGCGGCAGGGGCTTCTCGCGCCGCAGCAGCGCGCGGAAGAACGCGGCCTCGTCGACGTAATGCGCCGGCGGCGAGAGCAGCGGCCACCAGTGCGCGAGCTCCGAGTACATGCGCATCTCGCTCATCGCGGGCTCCTCGTTGGCCGTGCCATACTGCCCGGCCTCATCGCACTCGCACAAGGAGACCCCCGTGAAACTCGGACTCAGCGCCGGCGCATTCGGCCCCGAAGCGAAGCTCAACCTCGATTTCATCAAGCTCGCCGAATCGCTCGGCTTCGATTCGGCCTGGACCGCCGAGGCCTACGGCAACGACGCCGTAACAACCGCCACCTGGATTCTCGCCAACACCACGAAAATGAAGGTCGGCACGGCGATCATGCAGATTCCGGCGCGCACGCCGGCCATGACCGCGATGACCGCCATGACGCTCGACAATCTTTCCGGTGGACGCTTCATCCTCGGCCTCGGCCCATCGGGCCCGCAGGTGGTCGAGGGCTGGCACGGCGTGCCCTACGGCAAGCCGCTCACGCGCACGCGCGAGACGATCGCGATCATCCGGCAGATTCTGGCGCGCGAGAAGCCGCTCGAGTTCCGCGGCGAGCACTACACGATTCCCGCGACGGGCCCCGGCACGAGCGGGCTCGGCAAGCCGCTGAAGAGCATCCTGCACGGCAACCCGAACTTGAAGATCTACACCGCGTCGATCGGGCCGGCGGGGCTCAAAGTGTCCGCCGAAGTCGCGGACGGCGTGTTTCCGATGATGATGATCCCTGAGAAGTTCGAGAGCGTGCAGCTGCCGCACCTGCTCGAAGGCTTCAAAGCCGCGGGCGGCGGAAAAACGCTCGCGAACTTCGACGTCGTGCCGGGCGTGACGGTGGTGATTAATGACGACCTGCAGAAAGCGCGCGACGCCGTGAAGCCGGGAACCGCGCTCTACGTCGGCGGTATGGGCGCGCGCGGCAAGAACTTCTACAACGACCACGCCAAGCGGCTCGGCTTCGAAGAGGCCGCCGTGAAGATCCAGGACCTGTACTTGACAGGGAAGCGCGCCGAAGCGATCGCCGCGGTGCCGGACGAAATGATCGATGCGGTAGCGCTGGTGGGCCCGAAGGCGCGCATCAAGGAGCGGCTACAGGCGTGGCGCGATGCGGGCAAGAAGGGGCATGTGCACACGATGCAGATCGGCACGAGCCAGCCCGAAGCGCTGAAGCTGCTGGCGGAGGAACTGCTCTGAGCGACGAGGCTGCACCCTCGCTCGACTACCGCACGCTGCGGATGCTCAACGTGAGCCAGCTGCGACACGTCGCGAAGACGACGCCCGGCATGCACGGCGCCGAGCAGATGGATCGCGAGCGCTTGCTCGCGGAGATCTGCAAGCGCCGACAGATCGCGCAGGTGGACGTGAGCCGCGACGTGGGCGTGCTGCGCGTGGAAGCGAAGCAGCGCATGCGCGAGCTGCAGGCGGAGCGCGAAGCGGCGCTCGCGGCGGGCGATTCCGCCGCGCTCGCGCGCGTGCGCGCCGCGATCCACAAGGCAAAGGGACAGCTGCGGCGAACGACCGCGTAATTACTGCCGCGCGAGCAGCGGCTGACAGAGGAGCCTCGGCATGGCGAAGCCAATGCACGCGGCGAATCGCGGGATCGCAGCCAGCGCGTGGCTCCTCGGCGGCGCGGGGTTCGGCCTCGCTTGCCTGCTCGCCTCGGCAGCGTGGGCGCAGGAGTCGAGTCCCGCAGCGACGCCCGCCAAGGGCAAGCTCGTGGTGAGCCCCGCCGAGTACAGCGAGTGCATCAACGAGACCGCCTTCGTGCGCGGGGAAGCCGTGCTGCTGATCGGCGACGGCTTCTTGCCGAAGGAGCCGGTCGAGGTCGCGTTCTCTCAGGGCGATAGCGACCAAGTGATCGCGCAGGCGCGCGCGGACGGCCGGGGAGTGCTGGGAATCAGCATCGCGATCCCCGCCAACGCCTCGACGGAGGAAGACCTGCGGCTTCGCGTCAGCGCGGGCAAGGGCGAGAAAGGCGCAGGCGTCGTGCTCACCTCGCGCCCGCTGCAAATCTTCGCCGACGCGCGCGATTCCGACGGCGACGGCTTCAAGGACATGTGCGACAGCTGCCCGCAGCTCGCGAGCCCGGAGCTCGCGGACTCCGACTACGACGGACGCGGCGACCCCTGCGATGTCTGCCCCAACGATTCGGACGATGACGGCGACAAGGACGGCCTGTGCGCCGACGTCGATCCGGACCCGTACGATGCGGCGCCGAGTCCGCCGTGACCCGCTCAGCGCGATAGGATCGCCGAACTCCGAGAGCAGGAGGCGCAAGGTGCGAAGCGCGATCGCGTGGTTCAGCTGGTGGGCCGTAATGGGCGGCTTGCTCGGCGCCGCGTGGTGGCTCTCGCCGGGCGGATCGCCCTCCGCCGAACTCGTGGGCGCGCTCACGATCGCGAACTCGATCTTCCTGGTCGTCGCGGAACAACTGCTGCCGCGCGTTCGCAGTAACAACCTTCTGCGCGACTGGCAGTCGCTCTGCGACATGCTGCACGGCTCGCTCTTCCAGTACGGCGGGCGTCCGCTGGCGCAGGCGCTCGGCGCGAGCGCGGTAACGGCGGCGAGCGCCCTCTTCGTCGGCGCGAGCGGGCTCTGGCCTCACGCGCTGCCGCTCGCCGCACAGGTCGTGCTCGGGATCGTGCTTTGGAGTGCGCTCAACTACGTCTACCACCGCTCGCTGCATCGCTTCGAACCACTCTGGTGGTTCCATGCGGTGCATCACGACACGCGCCAGATGCACCTGCTGAAATCCGGGCGCATCCACGTCGGCGAGGAGTTCGGCCAGTTCTTATGGGTGCCGACGGTTTTCTTCGTGCTCGGCGTCTCGCCCGAAGTGATGGGCTGGGTGGCGCTCTACAACGTGGTCGACGGCAACCTCGTGCACGCGAACCTCGACCAGCGCTTCCCGAGTTGGGCGCATTGGGTGTTGCCGACCGTGCAGAACCATTACGTGCACCACGCCGAGGCGCGCCGCCTGCAGGATTCGAACTACGCGAGCCTGCCGTTCATCGACGTGCTGTTCGGCACGTATCGCCACCCGGATCGGAACCCGGTCGCAGCCACAGGCCTCAGCGGCGATCCGCTGCCGCGGAACATCTTCTTGCAGCTGCTCTATCCGTTTCGTGCGCTGCTCGATCCGAAGGCCGCGCGCGGCGCGAGTGGGCCGGAGTGAACTCAGCGTTCGCGTCTATGCTTTGCGATCCCATTGAAAAGGAGCACCGCATGCGCCGGCGAACCGTTCTGATCTGCTTGTCAGGACTGCTGGCCGGCCTCGCGGCGAGCGCCGATCTGCCGCGAACCCCCTCGCCTCCGGGCGCAAGGCTCTACTTCATCAGCCCGCAAGACGGCGAGGCCGTCGCGGGCGCGGTGACGGTGCGCTTCGGCCTAACAGGCATGGGCGTGGCGCCGGCCGGCGTCGCAGCCGCGGCCACCGGCCATCACCACCTGATCGTCGATGCGGCTCTCCCGCCGCTGAACCTGCCCATCCCGAAGGACGCTGTGCACCTGCACTACGGCACGGGACACACCGAGACTGTGCTCGCGCTCGCGCCGGGGCCGCACACGTTGCAGCTCGTGCTCGGCGACGCGAACCACATCCCGCACGAGCCGCCGGTGGTGTCGGCGGCGATCCGCATCACAGTGAAGTAACGCGCGCGCCGCGGCGATCCGCCGCTAACGCTGGAGGTTTCTCATGCGCAAAGACATCGTTCTCTCAGCCGATTCGCACATTGTCGAGCCGGCAGATCTCTGGAGCACGCGCATCGACGCGCAGTACCGCGAGCGCGCGCCGCGCGTCGTCCGGCAGCTGCCGAATCTGCCCGAAGGCGATTGGTTCGTGTGCGAGAACCTGCGCCCGTTCCCGGTGTCCGGCTTCGCGGTGGCGGGCGTCGATCCCAAGGACTTCGGCAAGAGCATGCTTGCGGGCTACCCGGGCGTGCGGCCAGGCGCCTGGGACCCTGCGCAGCGCATGAAAGACCAGGACGTCGACGGCGTCGCGGGCGAAGTGATTTACCCGAGCCTCGCGATGATGCTCTACGGCATCAAGGACGGCGGGCTGCGCGCCGCGAGCTTCAAGGCCTATAACAACTGGCTCGCCGAGTTCTGCGGCCACGCGCCGAGGCGGCTCGCCGGCATCGCGCTGGTGCCGATGGACGATGTGCCGCAAGCCGTCGCCGAGCTCGCGCGCGCGGCCAAGCTCGGGCTGCGCGGCGGCTTGATCTGGGGCTTCCCGCCTTCCTCGCGCAGTTACGACTCGCCCGAGTGGGATCCGCTCTGGGCAGCGGCGCAGGACACGGCGCTGCCGCTCTCGCTCCACATCCTCACCGGCGCCGAAGGCAGCGGCCTCGATGGCGCGAGCCTGATGAAGACCTACCCCTCGCTGCCACACCGCATGGAGCGCTCGCTCTCGGACATCATCTTCGGCGGCGCGCTGCACCGCTTCCCCGGTTGCAAGATCGTGAGCGCCGAGAACGACATCGGCTGGATCCCGCACTTCCTGCAGCGTCTCGACCACTCCTACCATAATTACCGCGCGCTCGAGACGAGCTTCACGATCCCCGAAAAACCGAGCGTCTACTTCAAGCGCCAGGTGCACGCGACCTTTCAGGACGACCGCGTGGGCGTGGTGACCCGCGATTTCGTCGGCACCGACAACCTGATGTGGGCGAGCGATTTCCCGCACAGCGACTCGACGTGGCCGAACTCGCGAGCCGTGATCGCGCGGGATTTCGAGGGCGTGCCGGCGGCAGACGTCGCGAAGATCACGCGCACGAATTGCGCGCGGGTGTATGGGATCGGGTGAGGCCCTGGCTCACTTCCCGGTTGCGCGGAACTCCTCGACACGCTGAGTGACCTGTCGCGAGAAGCGCAAGATCTGCCGCTGTACCGACAGCTCTTCACGCTCGTAGACGAAGCTAGTCATGTTGAACATCGCGTCTCGGAGCGTTCGCTCGAGCTTCTTGCCGTCCTCGCTGTTCAGAAGCGCAATCGCCGCGTCGAGCTGGCCTCCCGGATAGCTGCGCTCGAACGGCTCGACGTACTTCGCGAGCGCCTGATCGATCGTCCATGAGTCCAGGCTCTCGTCGACCATCGCCGCTCCATCCTTCGCAAACTCGGCAAGGAGCTCATCAGGCAGGTCGGGCGCCTGCTGCTTGGACTGCGCAACGAGCGCCGTGATCAGATCGTGGCTGGCACCGCGCACTCCCTCGCGGCGTCCTTCGAGCCTCTCGCGAAGATGGGTGTCGTCCACGTACTCCATGAACTTCGATGTTTGCGCCTGCGCATCCGCCGTCGCGTCTTGCGCGGCGCCGAGGCTCGCTGCTGCGAGCAGCGCCAACGCGAGCGCCAGGCGAATCATTCTGTGCATTGCATGCCCTCTTCAGGAATCGGCTTCGGGAAGCGAGCCGCCCGTAACCAGCCCGCTCAGCGCCGCGCCGCGTCCGCCTTCTTCGTGTGCGCCGCGATCGCGTCGGCGATGCGCGTCCACAGGCCGGGCGGAAGATCGTGGCCCATGCCTTCGATCTCGAGCAGCTGCGCGCCGGGGATCGACTTCGCGGTGTCGCGGCCGCCCTCGATGGGAACGAGCGGGTCGGCGAGGCCGTGGATCACGAGCGTCGGAGCTGTTACGGCGGCGAGCTTCGCGACGCGGCTGCCGTGCGCGAAGATCGCGGCCATCTGGCGCGCGGTGCCGAGCGGCGTGAAGGCGCGGTCGAACATCATGCCGGCGCGCGCGCGGATGCGCGCCTCGTCCTGGGGGTAGACGGGGCTCCCGATCACCTTGGACGCGAGCGCGCTCGCCTCGACGTTGCTCGCGCGATCGAGCGGCCGCGGCGTCAGCAGCACCGCCATCGCCTCGGGCTTCGCGGCCGGCAGCGCCGGGTTGCCCGTGCTCGACATGATCGAGACGAGGCTGCGCGTCTGCTTCGCGTGCCGGTACGCGACCGTCTGCGCGATCATGCCGCCCATCGACGCGCCCACGATGTGCGCGTGCTCGATGCGCAGCGCGCCTAACAAACCAGCCGCGTCGTCCGCCATGTCGTCGAGCGTGTACGGGGCCATCGAGCGGTCCGCGCCCGGCTGCATCATGGCGACCACGTTCGGCACGCCCTTGTGGTCGAACTTGGTGGAGAGCCCGACGTCGCGGTTGTCGAACCGCACGACGTAGTGACCGCGCTCCGCGAGCGCTTCGCAGAACTCCTCGTCCCACAGCACCATCTGCGCGCCGAGGCCCATGATCAGCAGCAGCGGCGCGTCGCTCGCGCGGCCGAAGCTGTCGTACTCGAGTTCGATTCCGTTGGCTTTGGCTCGGGGCATGGGATCTCCAGTTGTTGGGTTCGAGGTGCGTTGCGAGTTCCGTTCCGGCTTTCAGGCGCGCGCGGCTTCGGCCTTCTGCGTGTGCGCGGCGATCAAGTCTGCGAGGCGCGACCAAAGTGCGGGCGGGATGGCGTGCCCCATGCCTTCGATCTCGACCAACTCCGCGCCGGGGATCGACTTCGCCGTGTCGCGCCCGCCTTCGACGCGCACAAGCGGATCCGCGCTGCCGTGAATCACGAGCGTGGGGGCAGTGATGGCCCCGAGCCGCTGCGCGCGGTTCCCGTGGGCGGTGACCGCGGCGAGGTGTCGCGCCGCGGCGGTGGGCGTGAACGAGCGGTCGTACATCAGCGCAGCGCGGCGGCGCAGGTACGCGGGATCGACCGGGTACGCGGGGCCACCTGTTACGAGCGCCGCGTTCACCACGGCTTCGATGTTGCCCGCGCGATCCGCGGGACGCGGCGCCATCAGCACCGCCATCGCCTCGGGGCTCGCGGGCGGCACGGCGGGGTTGCCCGTGCTCGAGTAGAGCGAGACGAGGCTGCGCGTCTTTGCGGCGTGCCGGTACGCGACTGTCTGCGCGATCATGCCGCCCATCGACGCGCCGAAGATGTGCGCGCTCGCGAGGCCGAGCGCATCGATTAGGCCCGCTGCGTCGTCCGCCATGTCGTCGAGCGTGTAGGGCACGCCGCTGCGGTCCGCGCCGGGCTTCATCAACGACGCGAGATCGGGCACGCCCGCGGAATCGAACTTCGTCGAGAGCCCGACATCGCGGTTGTCGAAGCGAATCACGTATTGCCCGCGCTCCGCGAGCGCTTCGCAGAACTGCTCGTCCCACTGAAGCATCTGCGCGCCGAGGCCCATGATGAGCAGCAGCGGGCGATCGCTCGCGCGGCCAAAGCTTTCGTACTCGAGCTGGATTCCGTTGGACTTGGCTTGGGGCATGGGGCCTCTCGGCTGGAAGGGCGATCGCTCAGGCGGCCGGCTTGTTACGCATCAACTCGATCCGTACGCCGTCGGGGTCTTCGACGAACACCAACTCGACCGCGTCGTTCTCGGCGTGCGTCGCAGGCAGCAGCTTCCCGCCGCACGCGACGAGATGCTTCGCAGCCTCGCCCACATCGTCCACATAGAGCGAGAGGTGCGTGAGACCGAGCTGGTTGCGCCGCGTCGAGGCCGCGCCGACCGCGCCGGGCGAGCGATACGCGAGCAACTCGATCGCGAGCGCGTCCTTGCGAATGAACTGCGAGACGCACTCGACGCGGCCCTCCACTTCGAGCGCGGCGCCGAACTCGTCGCCGATCTCGAAGCGCTCCGCGGCGGCGAAGCCGAGGCCGTCGCAGTAGAAGCGCAGCGTCAGTGCGAGGTCGCGCACGCAGAGGCCGAAGTGGGAAGGGGTGAAGTGCATTGGGGCCGGGGCACGTTAGGCGAGGGGCGGGAAGAATTGCGAGGAGTCCTACCGTCGGGAGATGCGACCTCGCGACACGTCCCCCGAAGCGCACGCCATGCAGCTCGCGGTCTACCGCCGCATGACCGTGGCGCAAAAGCTCGAGGCCGGCTTCGAGTTGTGTGAGTCCGGTGCGCTCATCGCGATGGCTGGAATGCGCGCCCGAGAACCTGAGTTGAGCGATGAAGGCGCACGGCTTCGCGTGTTGGGCCGGCTTTGCGGGGAAGCGCTCTCGTTCGAAGCGGACGCGCCGGCGCGCGGCTCGGCGTTGAGCCCGGCGCTGGCGTTTCGGTCGATCCGCGACGGGATCGACGCGCAAGCGATTCCTTACATGCTCGCCGGATCGTTCGCGTGCATCGCACACGGCTTGGTTCGAACCACGGAAGACCTTGATCTGGTGATCGATCCCTCGGAGTCGGCACTCGCAGCTCTCGTTCACTCGCTCCCGCGCGAACGCTACGTCGTCAGCGAACGCGCGGAGCCAGCATGGCTTCGTCGCGGGCGGCTCAGCGTGATCGACATCGCCGCGGGCTGGAGGATCGACCTCATCCTTCGCGCGCACAGTCCCTTCAGCCTCGTTGCCTTCGCTCGGAGGCAGCACGCTGCGATGGACGGGCTGCCGATTTTTGTGGCGACGGCAGAGGACGCGATCGTTGCGGCGCTCGTGGGAGCGATGCACGGCCAGAGAGAACAGCCGCTGCGTGATGCCGCGGGAATCATCGAACTCCGCGGCGCCAAACTCGACCGCCCCTACATCGAGCATTGGGCGCGCGAACTCGGCGTCACCGCGCTCTGGGAGCGCGTGCAGCGCGAGGCGGCGGCGAGCTAACTCTCGCCCTCCTGGGAGGAACGCCATGCCCGTAATCACCGAACGCCGCGGCCGCGTGCTGATCGCGCGGCTCGATCGACCTGACAAGCGCAACGCCATGAACGGCGAGATGACGCGCGGGCTCGACGCCGCGATGAACGCGCTCGAGGACGACCCCGAACTCTGGGTTGGCGTGCTCGCTGGCGCGGGCGGCGTGTTCTCCGCCGGCAGCGATCTGCGCGACGGCCTCAACAACTCGACCGAACGCGGCGGCCCCTACGGCGTGATCCGCCGCAAGCGCGCGAAGCCGCTGATCGGCGCGGTGGAAGGCTTCGCGTTCGGCGGCGGCTTCGAGATGGTGCTCGCCTGCGATCTCGTGGTCGCCGCGCGGAGCGCCAGCTTCGCCTTGCCCGAGGTGAAGCGCGGCGTGCTCGCGCTCTACGGCGGCATCTTCCGCGCCGCCCACGCGTTGCCGCTGAACATCGCGCGCGAGCTCGCGCTCACGGGCGACGCGCTCTCCGCGGAGCGCGCCGAGCGCTTAGGGCTGGTGAACGTGCTGTGCGAGCCCGGGCGCGCGGAAGCGGAGGCGCTCGCGCTGGCCGAGCGCATCTGCGCGAACAGCCCGATCTCGGCGCGCGAGAGCCTGCGCGTAATCAACGAATCGCTCGAAGCGGGCGACGCGCTCGCGTGGGAGCTGTCCGCGCAAGCGGCGGAGACAGTGCGCAAATCCGAGGACACGCGCGAAGGCATCGCGGCGTTCTTGGAGAAGAGGAAACCGGAGTGGAAGGGGCGCTAGGGAGTTCGCTGCGAGCGGATGCTCGCGGGCGCGCCGGCTCCGCTCGGCTTCGCCCGGGCTGCGCGCCGCGAAGCACGGCCTGCTCAATGCTGCCGATACCTCCGCTGCACGTGCTCTTGCCTTACGCGAATTGCCTCGCGCCTTTCGTCGGGAGTAACACTCCCGGTGTCGGGCGGCAGATACGCGCGAATCTCGTTGAAACGCACTTTCGTGACGCGCACGCTCGGCAGCTGCGCGGGCGGCTCGGGGTAGGTCCAGCGCACGGACATGAAGCCGCGCGGCAAGCCGGTGGTGTCGAGCCAGTTCGGCACGCCGGGGTCGCGCGGCGCGACGACGACCCTGAGAACTCCGTCCGCATCCCACTCGGCTTGGTTCCCGTTCAAGCTCGACTGCGCATTCGCATAATCAGTCGACTCGCCCCACAAGTTCGAGAGATGGAAGCCGATGTAGGCGGCCTCCACCGGGATGTGCTCTTCGATGATGAGCGCTTCGTCGGGGCCGAGTTCGAACTGTCCGCCGGCATAGACGTTCGTGCTCTGGCCGCCGCCGGTCGCGAGCGCAGCGGCGTTCGGGGCGTTGAGATCGTTGATCGGCATGAACTGCTTGCCGTCGCCGTTTACGTCTTCGTGAGTCTCGAGCGTGCGCGCGTAGAACTCGTTCCAGAAGCGCATCTGATTGCGCACGAGCTCGCCCGCGCGGCGCACGCGGCGCGCCATGTCGGCGGCGTTCTCCGGCGGCTTCGGCGCGCCCTCGAAGCCTTCGCGCACGATCTCGAGTTCGAGCGGCGCTTGATTCTCCCAGTCGCTGAAGAGTTCCCGCACGGACACGAAGTGCGCCGCGAACTCGACGGGCTGGGTCGTGCCATCGGGCTGCGGGATCTGACGCACCGCCTTCGTGGCGATGAAGTCGCCGCCATAATCAGCCGGGCGCTCGGGCGCGAGCAGGATCTCGAAGGCGCCTTCCGCGCCGAAGTGGATCTTGGTCGAATCGAGCATGCCAGTCGTGACGCGCGCGCCGGGCCGCAGTTCGGCGAGGCTGCCGCTGTCGCCGGCGTACGCGCTCTGCGCTTCGAAGATGACGTAGCGCGGCGCGCGCCAGCCGGGCGAGGCGATGCCGCGCACGCGATAGCTGCCCGCGCCGTCGATCGCGGCGGAGAGGTAGAGCGCGTCGGCGTTGTCGATGGTGGCTTTGTTGAGGGGTTGAAGGGCACGGCGGAAGTACGGGAAGTTCGCGTCCTCGGCGAGCGCGCGTTCGACCGAGCCGTACAGGAAACCCAACAAGTAGCGGTAGCCCTCGGCGAGCGTGCGATCGGAGGGCGGCGGCGGGAACAGCTTCGGATCGTCGAGCGCATCTCGTGCGCTCGCGAGGTCGGCTTCGAGCTGCTCCCACGCAGCGCGTAGCTCCTTGGCGGCAGCAGTCGTCTCCGCATCCGCTGGTGGCGCCGCGAATGCTGGCGCGCTTCCCGCGCAGAGCAGAAGCGCCAGCGCCAGGCGCTGGATCCCCAACAACCCGCCGCGTCGCGCGCTCATTGCTGGAACCTCCGCTGCACGTGCGCCTGGCGAATCTTCACCTGCGCCACGCGCTCCTCCGGCGAAACCACGCGCGTGTCCTCGGGCAAGTGCTTGCGCACCTCTGCGAACGGCACCTTCTTCGCCGTGATGCGTGGCCAGCGCTCCTGCGGCGGCTTCTCGAAATACGCCCAGCGCGGCGTGAGAAAGCCCTCGGGATGCCCCGTGGTGTCGAGCCAGTTCGGCACGCCCGGATCGCGGTGCGCGACCACGTACCGCAACAAGCCATCGGAGGAGCGCTCGCTCTGCAGGCCGTTCAGGCTGGTAATGCGATTCGCATAATCGAACGACTCGCCCCAGAAGTTCGCGAGGTGCATGCCGATGTACATGGGCTCCACCGGGATCTCGTTCTCGATGATCAGCGCTTCGTCGGGCGCCAGCTCGAAGACGCCGCCCGCATAGATATTCGTGTTCATGCCGCCGCCGGTCGCGCCGCTTGCGGAGTTGAGTTCGTTGAAGGCGTTGCGCGGCATGAAGCGCATGCCGTCGCCGTTGCGGTCGCCGTGGGTTTCGAGCAGCACGTCGTAGAACTCGTTCCAGAAGTGCATCTGGCCGCGCGCGAGCGCGCCGGCTCGGCGCAGCTGCTCCGCTGCGAGCGCGGGCGCGTAGGCCGGCGGGTGCTCGCGCTCGGCGCCGAGGCGAGTGATTACGAGATCCACGGGCTGCTCGCGCTCCCAGTCGTAGAAGAGCTGGCGGCCGGAGACGTACGTGCTCACGTATTCCCGCTCGCGGCGCTTCACTCGTGTCGCGATGAAGTTGCCCGCGAAGCCCGGCGGCTTCTCCGGTGCGAGCAGGATCTCGAACGTGTCGTCGGCGGCGAGCCGCAACTTCGAGATGTCGAGCAGGCCGCTCATCGCCTTCTCGCCGGGGCGCATCTCCGCGAGCGTGCCGGAATCTCCCGTGAAGCCCGAAGCGCACTCGAAGATCAGGTATTGGGGTGCGAGCCGTCCCGTCTTCGCGCGCGGCTCGCCGCGCCAGTGCCGCGTGCTCGCCGCGCGGCCGCGCAACAAGTAGGAGCAGTTGCCGTCGATCGGCATCGAGAAGTAGATCGCGTCGGCGTTGTCGATGGTCGCTTTCGAGATCGCCTGGATCGCACGGCGCACGTACGGAAAGCGCGGATCCTCGAAGAAGCCGCGCTCGATGCCGGCGTAGACGAGAGTCATCAGGTAGCGGTAGCCCTCGGCCAGCACGCGATCGCTGGGCGGCGGTGCGTAGAGCTTCGGGTCGTCGATCGCGTCGCGCGCGCGCTGCAACTCGGCGATCAGGTCGTCCCACGCGGCGCGCAGTTCGGCTTTTGCGTCACCCGACATTTCGTTTCTCCTCGGTCTTCACAGGGGACGACGCCGGCGCGGGCCAGTCGAAGCGCTCGAACAAATCACCGAGCCGCTCGCGAATCTCTTCCGCGCGCAGCCCGAACTCTTCGAGGCTGTAGCTGTGGCTCGTCTCGTGCTTGCGCGCGCGCTGCTGTTCCGCATCGAGCACGACCGCGAACTCCAACGTCATCTCGAAGCCCAGCTCTGCGTACATCTTTTCGAGCGTGCGCTTCGGCGCTTCCACCAGCTGGGCATAATCGATCAGCGCGTGCTTCGTCTCGGGATGCTGCGCGAACACCGCGAGCGGGTGCATGTACGTGTCGAAAGAAATCTCCGCCTGCGCGCGCAGCGAGCGCTGCGCCTCCAGCGGATCGGTGCCGTACAGCCCATACGAGACACGCAGCAGCTTCAGCAAGCTCGGAATCGTCTCGCTCGGGTTGCGCATCGTGACGCCAAAACGCGCGCCCGGGAATTCCTCGATCAGCGCCGCCACGCGCCCCGCGAACACCGGGCTCTTCGAGGTGTAGATCTTGTCCGCGCCGTCGAGATAGAGCTGGCGCTGAATGCACTGGCGGTAGAAGCGCATCAACCGGCGGCGCTTGCGCTCGGGCCAGCGATCGACGTGATAGAAGTCGAGGTCCGCGAGATACGGGAGCTTCGTCATCCAGTAACCGGACGCGCAGGAATAATAAAAGACGATGTCGTCTTCCTCGGGCTTGAACAGCCCCATCGCGTGGATGTCGCGAGTGGCGCGGTATTTGTGCTCCTCCCAAGCGCGGACGCGCTTCGCGATGCGCTTGCTGAGGAAGCGGCGATCGAACGCGCCGAGCGCGCGCAACGCCTTCTTCTGGAGCAGCGACGGGAAGTAGAGCTCGTACAGCCGGAACGAGCAGAAGCGTTCGCCGTCGAGGCTCATTAGGCGGTGCAGCAGCGTGGTGCCGCTGCGCGCGTGGCCGACCAGGAAGACCGGCGCACGCACGTTCACAGCGAGCACGCCCGGGAAGAAGATGCCGTCGAGGAAGAAGCAGACGGCGTGGAAGCCCGCGACGAGCGGCACCCACACGAGCAAGCGAAACAGGAACCACGCGCGCAGCGAGCCGCGCTTCTCGCGCAGCGCGAGCCCGAGCATGCGGGCCCAGATGTTGAAATCGAAGTAGAAGAACATCGCGTTCGCACTCTATCGCGCGGCCTTGGGACCAGCGGGGAACGTGCTACGAGATCGGGCGATGGCGACGAAAGAATGCGAGGGGCGCGTTGCGCTCGTAACAGGCGCGAGCCGCGGCATCGGTGCTGCGATCGCGGAGCGGCTCGCGGCCGCGGGCGCGCGCGTCGCCTGCGTTGCGCGCAGCCTCGATGCGCCGCGCGGCACGGAGCCGGGCTCGCTGCGCGAGACGGTGGCGCGCATCGAGGCATTCGGCGGGAGAGCCGTTGCGATCGCGGGCGATGTGCTCGACGCCGGCTTGCGCGTAGCCGCGATCGAACGCGCGAGCGCCGAACTCGGCGCGATCGACATCCTCGTCAGCAACGCGGCGCTCGGCGCGTATCGCCCGTTCGAGAAATTCAGCGCGCGCGATTTCACGACCGCGTTCTCCGCGAACGTCGAGGCCGCTCTGCACTTCTCGCAGCTCGTCGCGCCCGAGATGCGCGCGCGGAAACGCGGCTGGATCGTGAACATCTCCTCCGCGACTGCCGAGCCGCCAAAGGGCCCGCCGTACATCGCGTGGGACCAGCGCGGTGGGCACCACCTCTACGCAGCGAGCAAGGCCGCACTAAATCGCCTCACGCAAGGCATCGCAGCCGAACTCGCGAGCGACGGAATCGCCGTGAACACGCTCGCACCGGTGGCGGCAGTAATTACGGCGGCCGTTCGCCTGACCGGCGCGGACAAGTGGATCGAGCCCTCGATGGTGGAGCCGATCGAAGCGATGGCGGAGGCTGCGCTCGCGCTCTCATGCTGCGCGCCGAACCTCACCGGACGCATCACCTACAGCCTCCCGCTGTTGCGCGAACTCGGCCGCGAGATCCGCACGCTCGACGGCGCCCTGCCCTACGCGCTGGAACGCGCCGCGCAGCGCTGAGCAAGCGGCGCTTCGCCGCGCGCAGCGAGGCGAAGCCGAGCGGAGATCGAACAGTGGCCTCGGTGGTGGCTGCGTCTCGGCGTTCGCATCCCCGCGATGCCAGTTCTGAGCAAGCGGCGCTTCGCCGCGCGCAGCGAGTGAGGCCAATCCGAAATCCGCGGGCGCAGCACCACCGCCTCGGGTTAGCGTGCTCTTTTCACACCCACGGAGGACGCCATGGCGCTCACAGGGCATTGTTATTGCGGAAAGCTCAAGTACGAGGCTGGCGGCGCGCCGCTGATGAAGCTGATGTGCCACTGCCGCGAGTGCCAGTACTTCACCGGCGGTAACTCGCTGCCGCTGATCGTCACGCCCGAGGCGGAGTTCAAGTAC
>JANNRF010000471.1:0-2457 GCA_031401135.1 Deltaproteobacteria bacterium
GCTGAGACACACAGCATGAAGTGCATGTGACAGTGTCATTTTTCTTCTGGGGGGAAGAAGCATGATTACGCGAGTCGCCGTGGTGGAAGACCACACCATTCTTCGAGACGGCCTTCGGCGCGTGCTCGAGGCCAGTGGCGAGTTCGAAGTCGTTGCCGAGTGCGGCGACGGCCGCGAAGCGGTAGAGGCTGTGCTCCGCGCGAAGCCGGACGTCGCGATCGTCGACATCTGGCTGCCGACGCTGTCGGGGCTCGAGGTCACGAAGCAGCTGCACGAGAAGTTGCCCCAGTGCAAGGTGGTGATCCTCTCGCAGCACGATCGCTCGGATTTCGTCGAGGCCGCGCTCCGCGATGGCGCCTCCGGCTACGTGCTGAAGTCCGCGCCCGCGACCGATCTGCTCGCGGCGGTGCGCGCCGCTCGCGCCGGCAAGTGCTTCCTCTCGCCAGAGATCGCACAGCACCTGGTAACCGCCTTCTCCAGCCCACCCGAGGAACGCGCGATGGGGCAGTCGCGCCTCACGCCGCGCGAGCGCGAGGTGCTTCAGCTGATCGCCGAAGGGCTCTCGAGCAAAGAGATCGCTGCGAGCCTGGGCGTCTCGACGCGCACCGCGGAGACGCACCGCACGAGCGTGATGAACAAGCTCGACGTGCACAAAGTGGCGGGGCTCGTGCGCTTCGCGATTCGCGAGGGGCTGGTCGCTCCCTGAGAGCGGTCGCTGGCGGTCGCTTCGCCGGCCGCGTTGACTTCGCTCGCGTGCCGCTCGCTGCGCGCGGCGAAGCGCTGGGCGGTCGCTTCGCGCCGGCAGGCTATCGCGTTGACTTCGCTCGCGTGCCGCTCGCTGCGCGCGGCGAAGCGCCGCTTGCGCCGGAGTTCTCTCTTCCTGCGCCTTCGCGCCGCGGCGATGACGCGCCAGCGTTCCGCCTAATCGAGCCGGCGTTCCCTAACTAACCGCCGCCAAGCGCGGAGCCGCGCCTTGCGCTGCGGCGTTCTTCCGCCTCGCGGGCGCTCCACGCGTGCGTTGAAGAGTGGGAAGAACGTTCCTCCGCATTCCAAATGGAATCGCGTTCGAGCAGCGGATCCCGGTTTTCGCGGACCGAATTGCGTGGTTCCGCGGATACGGCGACCGGCGACGCATCCGATGAAGAAGCCGGAAGTGCGCGGCAACGCGAGAGAAGCAGCGCTTCGTTGCACACGCGAGAGAGGCAGTTCGAGTCGAAATGATGGATTGCGAAACACATCGACACCCGGTTTCGGCCTGCACCGGCCGCGTGCTCGGTAACGGAGGCTCGCGATGAGCAGCGCAGTGGAACTAGAGACGGATCGTCGGCCGGCGCGGCGAATCTTGTTGATCGGCGACCACTCGGTTTCTCGCGCGTCTCTCGCGCGCAGACTCGAGCCGCGCGTCGATCGCCTAGCTGAAGTGGCGACTTCCGAGGAAGCGCTGCGTTGTCTCCGCGCCGAGCGCTTCGATCTTGTGATTGCGAGCGACGAGCCGGGCTCGGGGGGCGGCATCGAGAGCCTCGAGTCGATGCGTCTGCATTGGCCGCAGGTCGCTCGCGTGCTGATCTCGGCCGGCGACGATCCCGCCACGGCTCGCGACGCCGTCAACCGCGCCGGCGCTTGTTACTGGCTGAGGCATCCGCTCAGCGACGCGACGCTCGACGAACTGTTCGCGTCGCTCGCGCCGGAAGAGCAGCGCAGCGCGCAGGCAAAGCCGCTCGCAGGCATGCTCGGGGAATCTCCCGCGATGCGGCGCCTGTTCGACCTGGTGCTGCGCGTCGCGCGAACCGACAGCAGCGTGCTCGTGCTCGGCGAGACCGGCACCGGCAAGGATTTGATCGGGCGCGCCATTCACGACGCGAGCCCACGCGCCGCACGTCCCTGGTGCGCAGTCAACTCGGCTGCCTTCCCCGAGACGCTGCTCGAGAGCGAGCTGTTCGGTCATCGGCGCGGCTCGTTCACGGGCGCGACGAGCAACAGCCCAGGGCTCTTCGAGGAAGCCGCGGGCGGCACGCTCTTCCTCGACGAGGTGGCCGAGATGCCGCTCTCGATGCAGGCCAAGCTGCTGCGTTTCCTGCAAACCGGTGAGATCCGCGCGGTCGGGAGCGCCTCGACGCGCATCGTCGATGTCCGGTTGGTCGCGGCCACTAACAAGCAGCTCGAACGCGAGATCGCGCGCGGCGCCTTCCGCGAGGATCTCTACTACCGCCTCGCGGTGATCCCGATCGAGGTGCCTCCGCTGCGCGCGCGCATGGAGGACGTGCCGCTGCTCGCTCGTCACTTCGCGGGGCGAGTCTCCGCGCGCTGGCGCAAGCAGAAGTGCGAGCTCGACTCCGCCGCGATCGATCGCCTGCTCGGCTATCGCTGGCCCGGCAACGTGCGCGAACTCGAGAACGTGATCGAGCGAGCCGTCGCGCTGTGCGCGTCCGACGTGATCCGCGCAGACGACATCCCGGC
>JANNRF010000472.1:0-6037 GCA_031401135.1 Deltaproteobacteria bacterium
CGCTGCTCGATCTCCGCTCGCCGCGCGCGGCGAAGCGCCGCTTGCTCTGGATAAACTGCGCGCCCATGAAGACCGGGTTGCTGCAATTCTTCTCATGGCCCGATCGCAAGGTGCCGCTGCCGGACGTCTACCGGCGCGCGCTCGAGCGCATCGATGTGATGGAGCGGACCGGCTACGACGCGGTCTGGCTCGCCGAGCACCACTTCACGGGTTACAGCGTGTGCCCCTCGGTGCACGTGATGGCGACGCACATCGCAGCGCGCACCCAGCGGCTGCGCATCGGCACCGCCGTAACGCTGGCGGCGTTCTACCACCCGCTGCGGATTGCGGAGGACATCGCGCTGCTGGATGTGCTCTCCGGCGGGCGCGTGAACTGGGGTGCCGGCCGCGGCTTCGACAAAGTCGAGTTCGACAACTTCGGCGTGCCGATCGAGGAAAGTTCCGCTCGCTTCCGTGAGGCGGTCGAGGTCGTGCTCGCCGCGTGGCAGAGCGAGCGCCTCACCTTCTCGGGGAAGTTTCACCACTTCGAGGGGGTCGAGGTGCTGCCGAAGCCGCTGCAGCAACCGCACCCGCCCACCTGGGTGGCCGCGACGTCGCCGGAGGCGATGGCCTGGGCCGCGAGCCGCGGGCACTCGATCCTGATGGATCCGCACTCGACGCACGCCGAGATCGCGCGCAAACGCGAGGCGTACCGCGCGGAGCTCGAGCGCAACGGCTTCGCGTTCGCAGGCCGCACGCTGCCGATGGCGCGCCTAATCGCTGTCGCGCCCACCGACGCCGAGGCCGAACAAGTCGCGCGCCGCGGCGCGCGCTGGACTACCGCCTCCTACGTGAAGGCGAAAACCATGAACGCGTTCCGCTCTGACGGCGCGGAAATGGACCCCGTCGAGCACTACCTGAACGGCGTCGTGATCCACGGCAGCCCCGCGCGCGTGATCGACCAGATCCAGCGCCTACAGAGCGAGATGTACCTCGACTATCTGATGATTGCGCCTCTTTCTGAGGCGAGCTTTCGTCTCTTCACTGACCAGGTGCTGCCCAAGGTTTCTTGAGCATCCCGTGGCAGCGGCGCAAGGAATCCTCCTTGTTGATCTCCGCTCGGCTCCGCGGACTCCGCCTCGCTGCGCGCTTCGCTTGCGGCCTATGCAGACCTACTCGAGCGTCACTTCGTCATCGAGCACGGTCTGGCTTTGGGAGACGGCTGCGTCGTGTTCGGCGAGATGGTCGATCAACCTCGATGACGCGGTGACGCCAGTCTATGGCGCGAGGCCGCAAGCGAAGCGCGCAGCGAGCCGCAGGCGAGCGGAGTCAACAAGGAAGACTTCGTCCTCGCGCGCTTCGCGCGGGGACGAAGCGCGCAGCGAGGCGCAGTCTTCGGAGCCGAGCGGAGTAAATCGGGAGGATCCACGGGCGCTGCCCCTGACTAGCAAGAGCCGGAGTAGGCGCTTCGCCTACGGAGGCGTCGGACGAATCGGCGCGAAGCCAATAAGGGCATCGAGTTGCGCACCACTTCCAAGCCCGTGCGTCGGCAACGTCGCCGCGAAGCGGCCCACGTCGTCGTGTAGCGCCATGAAGTTCAGCACGATCGCTTCGGCGATCAGGTTGACGTTGTTACTGATGCGCGAGGCGTTCGTTTCGATGTCGCCGCTGCTTCGGTAGTAGCCGATCTGGGCGCCGGGCTGCGTGAGCGCCGGGCGGCCGGCCGGGTCGTAGACCAGCATGAAGACGGCGGCGGTGCTCTGGTTGTCGCCGCGCCAGTTGCCCTTGCCGCGACCGCCGACCGAGTTGTCGAGGGTGTTGTCGCTGTCGAGTGAGCCGTCGCTGAACACGTAGGCGATCAGCTGCGTGCCCTTACGCGCCGCGTACTCGAGCGCCGCGCCGAAGCACTCGCCGGCCTCGAAGTCGCGCTGTTCGCCGGTCGCGCGCGTGCCGTCGTGGTAGTCGTAGCCACCCATCTCGACGGTGCCTGCGCCCGCGAAGCCGCTCGCCACCATCTTCATGACGGAGGCCGTCTTGCGCAGCTTGCTGTTGTTGTTGATCTCGGCGGCGGAGATGATGCCGCCCACACCTGTGATGTCCGGATCCTGCAGCGGATCGAGCAGCGCGGGGTTGCCGAACGCGCTCACGAGATAGCTGCTCTCGACGTACCCACAGCGCACGAGCTGCTCGACGAACGCTGTCTCGTTCATCTTCTGCAGCTTCGCTTCGCTGATCTGCTCCACCGCAGCCATTACGGTGGCTGCGTCCGCAGGAGAGAGCAGCTGCACGAGACGGCCAGTGTCCACCAGGCCGGTCACGTCCGCGGGGCTGTCCACCTTCACCGGCCGCTCGGCCGGGTCGATCATGCTCATGGGCGCGACCGAGTTGCCGCCGGACTCCGAGGCCTCGGTGCCAATCAGAGTGACGAGCGCGCCGTCCGCGCCGGCCTTGTTGATGCCGTACATCGGGTTGTGCGGGTTGTTAGAGGTGTCGTTCTCCGAGCGCGCACAGAACACGACGCCGTTCACGTTGGCGCGCGTCGCGATCGATGTGCGCCCCAGCATGCCGCGCAGGAAGGCGCTGTCCGGGTGGAAGGCAAGGCCGAACTCGAGGTTCGGCGTGCCGAGAATCGGGATCTGCGGCGCCATCGTCGTAGGCAGGCCGAGCTTCGTGTAACCGTCGGGCGGCAGAAAATCGAGCTGACCTCCCGGGCCGCCGACCATCACGTTCGAGCCGGCGATGTTCGCGCCGCCTGCGAGATCGAAGCACATGAACGGGATGCGGCTGGCGGAGGCGCCGACGCCGCAGAGCGCGGCCTGGGCGCGCGCAGGCGAACTCTTGATCAAGCTCCCGATCGTGGGCGCCATGATCAGAGCCGCGCCCGTCATGAAGCCCTGCGACAAGAAGTCGCGGCGCGAGACCGGGCGCTTGTGGTTGTTGTGGCGCAGCGGCCGCTCGGAAGCGAGCCGTTCGCGGTAGCGTCGGGCGATACTCATGTTCATGCGCTCCTAGTGAACCGATGCCGAGGCACTCGCAACCGCTGCCGTGCACATGGCCTTCACCACGGTGCGCGTTCGCGTCGCGTTGCACGGCGTTACTGAACAGCTGGCAGTCAGGTCCGTGATCAACTGGTCGAGAATCGGCTGCATCTCGAGCATCGCGGGCTGCGTGCTGAGGTTCGCCCCGAGGATTCCGTCCGTGATGCTCTGGGAGACCCCGTCGCGGGTCGCCTGCGAAGCGAACGCCGTCAGCGGAGCAGCGTCGAAGTCGAACGCCGGGCCGAAGAACGCTGCTCGCAAGCTCGGCGATTCGACCAGTGCGTCGCAGTACTCGAGCGACAGCTTCGTGATCGCCACTTGTTGGGCCGAGGCGAAGGTACGCAGGTCGTACGTGGGCGGCATCTGCTGCGTGAGCGACAGGTAGGTCGAGTTCACCGCGGGAGTGAGCGGATCAACGCTCGTCACGGCGGCCATCGCGGCGTTCACGCGGGCGAAGTCGCGGAGCCCCTCGGTGGGCAGCGTCGCCCCGAACTGACGCGGCGGCAGCGGCGGCACCGGCGGCGGCGCCTCCGGATCCTGATAACCCGCCAGGTACTCGAAGTCGATCGTGAACACATCGCTCGCCGGGCCCTGATCCTTCGGGATGATCGAGCAGAGCGGCGAGAGCGGCTCGCGCGCCTGGCTGATGACTCGGTTCACGTTCGTGAAGGCCTGACCGGTAACCGAGGTCTGGCCGTTCACGACGATCCGCATGCCGCCAACGGTCGTGTTGAAGTTGTTAGAGACGAGAGCCGGCTGGCAGAACAGGTAGCTGAAGTTGTCGAGCTCCATGACCACGAACTCGAGATAGGAGCCCGCGCCTGCCCACTGGCTCACGTCGAAGCGCAGCAGCAGGCGCTTGCCGACGCCGACGGCGTAGTTGTGCTGGATTTGCGTCTGCGGAATCACGCGGTCGTAGATCGAGACCAACCGGAGCTGGCCTTCCCACGTGCGATTCCCGGCCGCCACGTTGCCGAGGACGAGGTTGGAACCCGCGTTCCAGTTCCACAGCGCCATGGGCGGGACGTCGTCCCCATCCTCGGGGACTTGCTCCGTGAAACGCCCATCGACGTAGATGCGCCGCCCGCGGTAGCGGTCGTAGGTCACGACCACGTGCTGGAGGCGCGCCTGCAGATCCTGATAATCGGGGTTCGTCTGATGGACCCCGCCGCCGTTGGGCCCCACTGAGCGCTGGCGCAACTGATAACTGTAGAGCCGCTGCCGGAGTTCGAAGTTCGAGTTGCCGCCCGTGTACGTGACGATGCCCGACGGATCGGGATCGCCTTGCGTGGTGTTCGCTGGCGTGACCCAGGCCTCGATCGTGTACTGCTGCGAACCGGTCTGCGAGTCCGCGATCCGGTCGTAGAGCTTTCGGCTGGTCGTGCCCGACGCGACGGCCATACCCGTGTCGATCTGGATTCCGTAGCTCGACATCAGCGTGGGCCCGTTCAACGTCAGGTCGGCCGCCGGTGCGACAGCGCTCGTGTCGAACGCCGTGTTGCCTGTGCCTTCCTTGAACTCGTAATAGGCGATCGCATTGGTCTGATCGCGATCTTCGCCCTGGTCCTCGAAGCCATCGGCGAGCGTAAGGTTCCCGCTCACGAGGCCCGTAACAGGTGTGCCACCGCCGCCGCCCGGACCGCCGGTGCCGCCGCCCCAGTTCACCAGCGCAGCCCACTGCTGCACGGCCGTCTCCATGACGACCGCGTCGGCAGCGCAGTCGCTGGTCCAGCAGTGGTGCTGATCCGGCGAGAGACGCCGCACGATGCGCGAGTTCGCCGGCGTCGTGAGGTTGACTTTCTGGTTGTCCCACACCGCGCGGAACGCAGTCGTCACGTTCGAGTCGGAGATTGCGGGCGAAGCGGTGCCGCCGGCGACGTGACACGTAACGCAGGGATAGGTCGGGTTGTTGAGGATCGGCCAGACGGTCGTCTGGAACGCAGCCTCGAGCTCGGCCTGAGTCGGGCCGCCGCCACTTCCTCCGGTGGGCGGAGGAGGCGGCGGAGCGGCGCCTGCAGGCGCGTCGCCCGAGTACTGACCGCAGGCGCTGGCGAGCAGCGCTGCGGCGAGAATTTGTGCGAGCGCGAGGGCGCGCACGCCAGTCGAGAGATTCGAGCGCACAGAGGTCATGGTCAGTTCCCCTTGCACCAAGCGGCCACGTTGGCGAACACGAGCTTCATCGAGCGGCCATTGGCTTCGAACTCGTCCGCAATCCGCTCGACCTCATCCGAATCGGCCTGGTCGTTAGGCGGGCGGAAGCACAGGTGCTGGAAGGTCTTCTCGACCTGGCACACAGAGAATGCGCGGCTCATGGCGACTTCTTCGCCCATCGTCTTCGGGCCGAAGCCGTCCGCGTTGGGGCCACGCCACACCAGATTCGCGTGGGCGCCCTCGCGCCAATAATTATCCCAGCGGTTGTCGATGGTGATGTAGCCGTAAGGGAACACGCTGCTGTTGATGCGGTATTTGGGCTGCACTTGGCCGGGCGTGTGCACGACGCGCATCTGCGTCTCGTCCCAGTTCATGTACGCGAACGCGCCCGTCATGGGATCCATGCCCGAGTGACAGCCGACGCAGGTGTTATGGAAGATCTGGCTGTCGCCACCGGGGCTACGCGTCACGTCTTGGCGGATGCGGTCGACGGGCAGCGCGATGTCGTGCAGCTGCTCCATGTCGCGGCATAGGAAGTTCATGCCGGTAAAACGCCAAGCGCGGCGGTTCGTGCCGGCGCTCAAGTACGCCTCGCCGAAGGCGCGCGTCGTGAGCACGCCCGCAGCGTCGTTCGCGCCTAGCTGCGATGCAGGCAGCGTCGATTGCGCGACGGCGACGAGCCGCGTCGGGTCGCCGAGATCGACGCGCTGCGCCTCGAGTTCCAGGTAATGCTGGTTGTCCGTCTGCGAGTAGGCCGTCGGCACCACGCCGGGCGCGCCCACGTAGACGACATCGGCGCTGAGCACTTCGGTGAACGGCCGGTCGTCGCGAATCAGGCCGATCACGGTGGCCGAGAAGTCGTTCAGCGG
>JANNRF010000473.1:0-5319 GCA_031401135.1 Deltaproteobacteria bacterium
GGCGGGTCCGGGGAGCCTGCTCTCGGCCTCGCCGAGCGCCGCGTAGCCGAGCGCCTGGGCGGCCTCGCGCACGCGCGCCACCGCGCCCGCGCGATCGGCGTCGTCGCGCACCACGCCGCCCTTCCCCACGCGCCCCCGCCCCACCTCGAATTGCGGTTTCACCATCACCAGCAGCTCGGCGCTCGGTGCGACCTCGGCGATGCGCGGCAGCACGAGCGTTGCGGAGATGAAGCTCACATCGATCACGACGAGCTCGACGGGCGGGTCCGCCGGCACGTGCTCTGCGCTCATCTCGCGCGCGTTGACGCGCTCGATCACCGTGACGCGCGCGTCGCCGCGGATGCGCAGGTCGAGTTGCCCGTAGCCGACATCGAGCGCGATCACGTGGGCGGCGCCGTGCTGGAGCAGGCAATCCGTGAAGCCGCCGGTGGAGGCGCCCACATCGAGGCAGCGCTTTCTTGTTACGGCGACGCCGAGATCGGCGAGTGCGCCGGCCAGTTTCTCGCCGCCGCGCGAGACGAAGCGGCGCTCTTCGCCGCGCACGCGCACGACCGCGTCTTCGGGAACGCGCGTGCCGGGCTTGTCCTCGGGCTTGTCGTTCACGAGCACGCGGCCCGCGAGGATTAGGGCCTGCGCCTTGGTGCGCGACTCCGCGAGCCCGCGCGCGACGACCAACTCGTCGAGGCGCGACTTCGGCTGCGCGCGCGTCATGGCATCTCCGGAAGCCGCATACGCCCATTGTGGCTGGGTTTCGCCGCGGTGCACCGCGGCGGCCTGCAACCCCGCCGGCGCCGGATAGGCTGCGCCGCCATGAAGACGCGATCCCTCCGGTCTATGGCATCGGGGGCGCGGTTCGGCGCCGCAGCCCTCGCACTCCTCGTCCTCCCCTCCGCCGCTAGCGCCGAGCCCCGCTACCCGTTCTCGTTCGAGACGGTCGAGGTGGCGCGCGGCGTCTACGCCTTCATCGAGCCCTTCGGCAACGCGATCGTGAGCGGCAACTCGATCGCGATCGTCGGCGACGAGGGCGTGCTCGTGGTCGATACGGGGCATCACCCGCGGCTCACGCGCCGCATGCTCGCGGAGCTCCGGCGCATAACGCCCAAGCCCGTGCTCTATGTCGTGAACACGCACTGGCACAACGACCACGTCGCGGGAAACGGCTTCTTCGCCGAGGCGTTCCCGGACGCGAAGTTCATCGCGCACGAGTTCACGGCGCGCATGCTCGAATCCGACGTGAAGCCGTACGCCGGGGCGCAGTGCGCGAACTACCTGCGCTCGCAGACCGCGGAGCTGCGAGAGATGGTGGCGTCGAACCAGCGCCCAACCGGCGAGCCGCTCACTGCCGACCAGCGAGCGCGGCTCGAGGGCGTGCTCGTCGAGGCCGACTTCGGCAGCGAGGAGTGCGCGCAGTTCGCGTACCGCGGCGCCGATCTCGCGATCGGGGATTCGCTGCGCGTGCAGCTCGGCGGACGCGAGGTGCGCATCCTCTGGCTCGGCCGCGCGAATACCGCCGGCGACGTGCTGGTTCACATCCCAGACGTGGGAGTGCTCGCGACCGGCGACATCGTCGTGCACCCATTCCCGTTCGCGACGCATTCCTATCTCTCCGAGTGGGCGCAGGTGCTGCGGAAGATTGAGGCGTTCGACGCGCCGATCCTGATCCCGGGCCACGGCCCGGTGATGCGCGACCGCAGCTATGTCGCCGCGCTCGCGGAGCTGTTCGAGTCGGTGATTGCGCAAGCGCGCGCGGCGTATCGGCCGGGAATGAGCGCCGCGGAACTGCGCAAGGCGATCGACGTGTCGCAGCTGCGCGAGCGCATCGCCGGCTCGGACCGGATCCTCGCCGCGAACTTCGACGAGATGGTGCTGGGTTCCGGCGTCGACCGCGCCTTGGAGGAACTGCGCGGCGAGTTCACGCCAGAGGCGATGCCGCGCGAGTAGCGCGGCGAAGGCGCCTCTCCTAGGTGCGAGCGCCGAGCAACCCGCGCACTGCGTTCACCATGCCCGGCACGTCGAGGCCGTGAGCGGCGCGCTGTTTCGCCGGGTTGCCCTGCTCGTGCAGGCGATCGCCGAGCGCGAGCACCCGCACCGGCAGCGTCACGCCTTCGCGCGCGAGCAGCTCGAGCACGGCGCTGCCGAAGCCGCCCATGCTGGCGTGCTCTTCGACCGTAATCAGTGCGCGCGTCTTGCGAGCCAGCGCCAGGATGCGCGCCTCGTCGAGGGGCTTCGCGAAGCGCGCGTTCAGCACCGCGCACGAGACGCCATCGGCGGCGAGCTCCGCGGCGGCCTCGAGCGCAGCGTGCGCGAGCGTGCCGTAGGCCACGATCGCGGCGTCGCTGCCGTCGCGCAGCAACTCGGCTTCGCCGATCGGGATCGCCTTCACGTCCTGATCCATTGGCACGCCGAAGCCTTCGCCGCGCGGGTAACGGATCGCCGCCGGGCCCGGGTACTCGACCGCGGTGCGCAGCATGTGCTGCAGCTCGTTCTCGTCCTTGGGCGCGAGGCAGATCATGTTGGGCAGCGTGCGCAGGAACGCGATGTCGTAAATGCCCTGATGGGTGGCGCCGTCCGCCCCAACAAGTCCCGCACGATCCATCGCGAAGGTGACGTCGAGGTTCTGCAAGCACACGTCGTGCACCACTTGGTCGTAGGCGCGCTGCAGGAAGGTCGAGTAGATCGCCGCGACCGGCTTCATGCCCTCGGTCGCGAGGCCGGCGGCGAACGTCACCGCGTGCTGCTCGGCGATGCCGACGTCGTAGAAGCGGCTGGGGAACTCGCGCTGAAACAAATCGAGGCTGGTGCCATCCGCCATCGCGGCCGTAATCCCGACGATGCGCTGGTCTTCGCGTGCGAGCCGGATCAGCGTGTCGGCGAACACGCGTTGGTACTTCGGGTGGCCCGGCTTCGAGGGATGGAACTTGCCCGACTCGACGTCGAACGGATTCACGCCGTGGTACTTGAACGGATCGTTCTGCGCGGGCTCGTAGCCGTAACCCTTGGCGGTGAGCGCGTGCA
This sequence comes from Deltaproteobacteria bacterium, assembly GCA_031401135.1. Lineage (GTDB taxonomy): Bacteria > Myxococcota_A > UBA9160 > UBA9160 > UBA6930 > VGRF01. Next base: position 3,016 of record JANNRF010000473.1, read on the forward strand.
CGAGAATCGGGCCGTCGCCCGCGCGCAGCATCTGCCTCACGTTCTCGAAGGTTTCGAGTACGACTTCCATGCGGTGGCCCTGAATCGGGCCGACGTACTTGAAGTTCAGCGCTTCGAATAACAAGCCCGGCGAGAAGAAGACCTTGAGCGACTCCTCGGCTTTCTGCGCCCAGTGCAGCATGTCGCCGGGCATCGAGGAGAGGAACTCCTTCGCCCAGCCCTTCATGCGGCGCACCATCGGCGCCGAGAGTTTGCGCGAGAGGTACGACGACATCGCGCCCACATTCGGCGAGATCGACATCTCGTTGTCGTTGAGCACCACGATCAGGTTCTTCTGCTTGAGATCGCCAGCGTGGTTGAGCGCTTCGAACGCCATGCCCGCGGTCATGCCGCCATCGCCGATGAAGGCGATCGCGACGTTGTCGCGCTGTTGATGTTGCATCGCGCGCGCCATGCCGAGCGCGGCGGAGATCGAGGTGCCGGCGTGGCCAGCGCCGAAGTGGTCGTAGGCCGATTCGCTGCGGCGCAGGAACTTCGCGATGCCGCCCTCGGTGCCGATCTTCTCGAAGCCCGTGCGCCGGCCCGTCAGCATCTTGTGCGCGTAGGCCTGATGACCGACGTCGAACACGATGCGGTCGCGCGGAGTGTCGAAGACGTAGTGCAGCGCCGTAATCAGTTCGACCGCGCCGAGGCTCGAGGCGAGGTGGCCGCCCGTGATCGCGACCGTGCGCACGATCTCGGCGCGCAGCGCGCCCGCCACCGCGGCGACCTGCTCGCGCGGCAGCGCGCGCAAATCCTCCGGCGATGCGATGCGCTCGAGCAAGCTCCGCTCCGCCTCTGTCCCGCTCATACGAGCCTCCGGACCGCGAGCTCCGCCAGCGCGCGCAGCGCCGCGCCCTTCTCGCCGAGGCCGTCGATCTGCTGGAGCGCTCGCGCGAGCCCCGCTTCGGCCCGCGCCTGCGCGCCGGCCAGACCTATTACGGACACCAGCGAGCAGGCTTCGTTCCGGCCGGCGTCGAGCACATCGTCAGCGATCTGAAAGGCCACGCCGACTTCTTCGCCGAAAGCCGCGAGCTTCGCCAACAAATCTCGGTCCGCGCCGCCGAGCCGCGCGCCGCACGCCACCGAGGCCGCGATCAGCGCCGCCGATTTACGGCGATGCACCGAGATCACGCGCGCCTCGCTCGCCGCGCCGCCCGCCGCGAACGCGAGATCGTCGGCCTGCCCGCCTACGAGTTGCCGCGAGCCGGCAGCGACCGCGAGCGTGCGCGTGCACCAGGCCACCGCCGCGGCGCCGCAGCTCCCCTCCGCATCTGCGAGCACCTCGAACGCGAGCGCCAGCAGCGCGTCGCCCGCCAGCAGTGCGGTCGCCTCGCCGTGAGCGATGTGCACGGTCGGCTTGCCGCGGCGCAGCGCGTCGTTGTCCATGCACGGCAGATCGTCGTGGATCAGCGAGTAGGTGTGGACGAACTCGACGGCCGCCGCGGCGGGCAGCGCGAGTTCGGGCGACGCGCCCGCGGCTTCGCAGCCCGCGAGCACGAAGGCGGGGCGCAGGCGCTTGCCGCCTGGGAATACGAGGTGACGCATGGCCGCGTGCAATGCGGCGGGCGGCTCCGCGGCGGGCGGGAGCCGGCCGTCGAGGGTTCGATCCACGAGCGCCGTGCACTGCGCCAGCCACGCGCCCGCATCCATTAGGCGCCGTCGCCCTCTTCATCGGGTGCTTCGAACGGCTCGGTCGTTAGGCCCGAGCCCGTTTGCACGAGCACCTCGATGCGCCGCTCGGCGGATTCGAGCTGCGCCGCGCATTGGCGCGAGAGCGCGACTCCCTGCTCGAACGAGCTGAGCGCCTCTTCGAGCGGCAACTCGCCGGACTCGAGCCGGTCGACGATGCCTTCGAGCTGCTCCATCGCGGCCTCGAACGAAGGCGCAGCGTCGGGCGCTGTTTCGGGCTTGTCGGTGCGGCGCGCGGGCATGGCGGAGCACTCTATCAAGGGGTGACGGAGCACTCCATCGGGATGGGCGCGCGCTCAATTCGAGTCGCGCGCGCTGGACCGCACTGCGCGCACGGTTGCGCTCAGTTCGCCGCGCGCGAGTCGCAGCGAGATCTCGTCGCCCGCGGCAACCGCGCCCGCATCGCGCAGGATCTCGCCGCGCGGGCCGCGTGCGAGGGCGTAGCCGCGGCCGAGCACCGCGAGCGGCGAGAGCGCGTCGAGGCGCGCGGCGGCGGTGCCGAGCTGCGCGCGGCGCGGGGGCGTCATGCGCTGCGCCGCCGCGAGCAGACGCGACGCGATCGGCGCGAGCGCG